>CAZYEW010000032.1:2485-7525 GCA_964646705.1 uncultured Sulfurimonas sp. | reverse complement strand
CCCTGCATCGCCGGGATTTCGAGGGTGTAGTTCGCCAGTACCATCTCTTCGATACGTTCACGGTTTTTTTCGATGACGACGGTTTGTATCCCTTCATCACTGAGGCGTCTGATAATGTTTTTGGCCAGCAGGTTGTAGCCGACGAAAATAATGAAAGGTTCGTTCATGCCGCGGATCTTTTTGGCGAACTGTGCCAGCGCGATCTGTGAGGCAAGTACTTTATCCTGCATCAGCGCGACGATCGAACCGATGGCGTAGAACCAGCCGATCACCGTCATGTAGATCGAGAACGAGACCCAAAGGCGCTGCGGATAGGTGAACGTATAAGGCGCTTCGCCGAATCCGATCGTCGATGCCATGTAGGAAACGAAATAAAAGGCATCGAAAAAGGTCAGGTGATAGACGTTGCCCTGATCGTCGATGCCTGGAATCAGCGTCATCCCCAGAATCGAAATCGAAAAGGTGACGATAAGTACGAAAATCGGCAGACGCATCCGCCGAATAATCAGGAATAAAGCGGTATTGTCCACGTCAGCGTTTGGATTTGAGCGTATCTCCGGTGAAGAGAATCACCGAAACGATATTGGCGATAAGCGCCCCGCCCGAAAGCGAAATGATCGCGACTGTCACTTCGGTGTTCATGCCGACGACGTATTCGCCCAGCGCCCATATCGATGCCGAGGCGATCAGCTGAATGTCGGCCACCAGGCTCGTCGCCAGCAGTACGGCACCCAACTGGGTTTTGTCACCGAGTTTGTAGATGGTGGCGATCAGGTTGAAAATAACGGCGGCGAAAAGCTCGTAGCGGCTGTGTTCTTCGAGAATCGTCGGATCGCCGTAGAAAAACCCGAAGTTCGTCGTCAATGCGAGAATGATGAAAAAACCGGAGATAACGTTGGAGAGGTTCATCGCTGCCCTTTGTTGATGTTGGACGCCGACGCTTGCCGACGTACAGATCCAATTATTGTATTGCGACCTCTTTTAAGCGCGGCTTAGATCAGCGGGGCGTCATAGTCCATGGGCTCGTCGGTATAGACGGTCACGTTGTACGCTTCGACCAGACCGTTGGGAGAGATACAGTGATGTTCGAAAAACTGCACGATCGACTTGCGTGCGACATGGGCCTCGAAATGGTTCTTGTCCGCCCAGATTTCGTTGAAAACGATGGGATATTCCGTTTCGCCCGTCGCGAAAGGGTTTTCGATATGGCGGGTAACGACATACTGCAAGCAGCCGTCTTCGCGCAGGGTATCGCTTTCAAGTGCCTGAAGGACGCTGAAAAGCTCTTTCTCTTTTCCCGGTTTCGCTCTGAATCGGGCGATGCAATAGATTTTTTTCGACATGATGTGACCTTTACGTTGATGGTTGTCGGCGTCCGAGAAAGAACAGCGCGGAGAGCGTGATCATCATGAGCAGAAAAGTCAATGCTCTCTTGCCGATCGGCACGTCAACGTCTGCTGTGTTGGCCGCGTTGTTTTGTGTCGTACTCCCCGAAGAAACAGAGGAAGAAGATGATGATGACGATGACGAAGCAGCACTGCTTTGAGCGGGAGGGGCTAGAAGCAGATTGATTTGTCTTGTCAGCAATGTACCCATCGGTGTCGGTCCGGTTCGTATAGTGCGAGGTTCGGCGTCAGCAGATTTCGGCGCCGTTCGAGAAGTTTTCACCGTGTCGAGCAAAAAACCGTTGATGATAACG
Source organism: uncultured Sulfurimonas sp. (assembly GCA_964646705.1). Lineage (GTDB taxonomy): Bacteria > Campylobacterota > Campylobacteria > Campylobacterales > Sulfurimonadaceae > Thiomicrolovo. The sequence goes on along the minus strand of CAZYEW010000032.1, from coordinate 5,826 downwards.
TGTCCGTCGAGGAAAAGAACGGCAGCGTCATCCTGATCGAAAGAGGCCAGAACTTCTTTTTGGGGCACAAGTCCCATCGAAAAATTATGGTAGCCCGGATTATACAGCGGCAAATCGCCGATTCCGATCGATTCGACAAAGGTGACGTTATCCATATTGGTGTGCCGCGTATAGGAAAATCCGAAAAAGTCTGCCCACGACCGGCCGCGGTTGCCGTCGATAAAGAGCGTCGGAGCACCGTTTCGTACGAAGGCGAGATAATTGGGAAAAGCTTCAGTGCCTAACGGACGATCCTGAAGTGCGAGCACTGCAACGTCGATATCGGGTGATTTGTAGCGGCCGCTTTTGGAGAGGAACCTTTCAAAAGTCTCTGCAGAATCGGCGACGATAACATCGTGTCCTGCGGCTTTCAAATCGGCGACGATTGCATCGACCGCCGTTTGATCAATACAAAAGTCGTTATAAAAAAGAATATGTTTGGAAAAAAGAGGAAGAACGACAATCACCAACGTCAAAAATATTCGCAGCAAACCGACACCTGTTTTTTGTGAGATTATAGCATGCCGTTCGTTAGACAGGCCTAACGGTAGTGGCGCTCGAAATGTTTGCCGCCGCGTTTTGTGGTTTGCGAGCTGATTTCTGCTTTGAGTGCTTCGAGACGTTCAATACGCTGTTCGGTGGTAGGATGGGTACGGAACAAATCACCGAAAGAGACCTGCTTGCCGCTAAAAGGCGACACGATGAACAGATGGGCGTTTTCGGGGGTGGCACCGTGAACGAACCCGCGTTCGTTGTAGGTTTCGAGCTTGAGCAGTGCCCGCTGCAGCCATTCGGGGTGCCCCGTGATCTGTGCCGAACCGGCATCGGCCATGAACTCCCGCGAACGGCTGATGGTCATCTGAATAATGGATGCGGCGATCGGCAGAATAATGGAAAGTACGATCATCACGAAAGGATTGCGGTCGCGGTCGCCGCCTCCGCCGAACATCGCACCGAACTGCATAAAGTTCGCGAGCATCGCAATGGCACCGGCGACGGTCGCCGCCACGGTAGCGATAAGCATATCGCGATGGCGCACGTGCGAGAGTTCGTGGGCCATCACCGCTTCGATCTCTTCGTCGTCGAGCAGACGAAGCAGCCCTTCGGTAATGGCGACGGCGGCGTGTTCGGGATCGCGTCCGGTCGCAAAGGCGTTGGGCGTGTCGTCGTGAATGATATACATCGCAGGTACGGGAAGGCCTGCTTTGTCCGCCAATGAGGCGATGATACGGTAAAGCCGGGGATTTTGTTCGGGAGTGATCGGCTCGGCATGATAATGTTTTAAAATCATCTGGTCCGAATAAAAATAGGCGTAAAAATTCATTCCGCCTGCGGCGACGAGCCCGAGCAGCGCCCCGGTCATACCGCCGAAGTAGCCGCCGAGCATCACGAAAATCACGGTCAGTGCCGTCAGCAGAAAAACGGTCTTAATCTGTTCCATTTTCATCTTCTCCAAGAAGTTCGAGCATCTTTTTGCGATGGGTCTTGCGGGCGTAGTCGGCGCAGGTAAGCCCCAGATTGTCTTTAAGCGTTTTGTCCGCGCCGTAGTCGAGCAGCATTTTAACGATATCGCCGCGGTTGTAACACACAGCGGCCATCAGTGCGGTGAAGCCGCTTTGGCGCCGTGTTTCGTTGACATTGACGCCCGCGTCGAGCATCCGGCGAACCATACGGGGGTTGTTGTAGGTGATGGCCGTATCGAAAACGCTGACCCCTTCGTTGTCTACGCCAAAAAGGTCGGCACCGTGCTCGACAAGCAGTTCGAGCATCTCATCGCTGCAGCGAAAGCGCAGCGCCGCACTGATGACCGGTTCGCCGGTTTCTCCTCTGGCATTGACGTCGGCCCCGTTTTTGAGATGTTTTTTGGCGCCGAGGTAGTCATCGTTTTGCAAAAAGTTCAGCCATTCGTTCATCGAAAATTCCTTTGTACGAAATTATATCACCGCCGATGTACCGTAAGGCTTCCGTTTCAAGTGAAAGCCGGTGTTTAAACCTCGGTTCAACTATGGTAAAATGCCGCAAAAATTCAAAAGGACCTGCATGGATACGCTCAAAACCGCCGACGAGTTCAAAGCCCTCGTCGACAGCATCCAAAACTCCGATATCTACAAAAAACCGGTTGCCTTCGGCATCTGCCGCGTCGATTTCGGCCAGAAGAACGTCGACAAAGTACTTCAAGCCACCTACCCCGTCGTCAACTGGGACGAGAACTTCGGCAGTGCCGCCGTTTTCATGAAGGCGCTCGAAACAAGCGGAACGCACGTCGATACGAGCGGTGCCGAGGCAGTCTGCAACGTAACGCTTGGCTTTCTTGAAGCGTGTCTGAACGCATTCGCACCCTTTGCGGGCGAAGCCTTCGGTGATGCGCACAAAAACATTCAGGCCGTTTCGGCACTCTACGGACAGATCAAAGAAAACGGTATGCGCGAAGGCGAATTTCGCGTCGTTTTCCTCTTCGAAGACGCTCCCTGCCAAAGCGTCGAGGCGACCTATCTCAAGCTCTATGCGCTTTCTCTCGGCAAAGTCGCACTGCGCAGCATCAACCTCAACGGCGCGTTCGGTGCGCTCCCCAATGTCGCATGGAGCGACGGCACGCCGATCGAGCTGGACTGGCTGCGTGAGAATGAAATCGAACTGAAATTCTCCGGCGAATATCCGCATATCGATTTCGTCGACAAATTCCCGCGTTTTCTGCAGCACGTCATTCCGGCCGACAACACCCGGATTCTCGATACGGCCAAAGTCCGTTTCGGTGCTCAGCTGCATCCGGGTACGACGGTCATGCCGGGTGCGAGCTATATCAACTTCAACGCCGGTACGACGGGCGTAAGCATGGTCGAAGGACGGATTTCAAGCTCGGCCGTCGTCGCAGACGGCTCGGACGTCGGCGGCGGCGCGTCGATTCTCGGCGTACTCAGCGGCACCGACGGCAATCCGATCACCATCGGCAAAAACTGCCTGCTCGGGGCGAATTCCGTCTGCGGAATTCCGCTGGGCGACGGCTGTATTATCGATGCGGGCATCGCCGTGCTTGCCGGAACGAAATTCACCGTCGAAGACGAAGAGCGCGAAAAGATCAATGCCGCGAATCCCGGTCGGGAAATCGAAGGCGACTGGGTCAAAGGCGCCGATCTTGCCGGCCTGAACGGTATTCACTACCGCCAGGACTCTTTCACCGGCGAGATGATCGTACTGCGTTCGCGCCGCGAAGTCAAACTCAACGAAGAACTTCACTGATCCAGTACGAAGTTCATACTCTCCAGGCGCTGAAGGATCGACGATGCTTCGGTGAAGCCGGGCAG
>CAZYEW010000032.1:0-2385 GCA_964646705.1 uncultured Sulfurimonas sp. | reverse complement strand
GCAGCGATACGACCTTGCCGATCGCCGCCTGCTGCGACGAGTTTCTCGGAAGCCAGATACCGAAAGGGGCGAAAATATCGCGTATCGTCGAAGAACAGTCCCTGCCGCCGTACAGTCCGCCCCATCCGTAGGCCGTTCCCGTCACCGCATCGATAACGCGGGCAAGATTGTGCCGGTTCCACAAAAGCGGAACAGGGGCCGCGCCGTCGTACGGAAGCGTACATTCGGCCGGCACGGCGCGGCCTTTGGACGAGGCGATCGCCGCTTCACAAATCCACCGGCCGGACTCTCGCTTTGCAAGCGGTACGACCATGCCGACATGCGCATCGAACAGATAGCGCCCGGCGGTGGTTTGGACCGGTTCATGCTCGTTCAGCAAAGCCAGCAGCGGCCGATGCATCCATGCCGTTGCCGTTTTGTCGTCGATGGCCGCAACGGCATCGGCATGCACCCAGCCCGTTGCATACGACGTGAGCACATAGGCCCATTTCCCGCTTTTGGAATAGTGCGAAAGGTGCAACGGTTCCATCGCGTAGACAGTGCTGTTTTGAAGGTAGTCGAAAGGAAAGCCCTCGCCTGCTTTGTCCGGGTCGTGAAACAACGGAGTATCGGCAGGGAAATTGCGCAAATCGAGCGCTTTGAGTGCCACGGCCCGCCGTGAAACGCTATTGTAAGCCGACCAGTTTGCCTCGTCCCTCATGGCGGCGAACCATGCGGGCGGCAAAGGCCTTAGATTCGCGCCGTAGGCATCGTCCGGAGTATAGGTACGAAACGGCCACCGGACCGTTTCAAGGTCGTCGGGAACATAAGTATCTTGCCACACCGAATAGTAATGGTGTGCATACGTGTGCTGCATGGGAAGGATCGTCGTATGTTCGTGAACACCTTTGAGATATGGTTCGGCCTTCTGCGGCAGCGAACGGACGTCGGCGACGGCGCGGTTCGCGGGTGTTTTTCGATGCGTACTGCAGCCGGCGAAGGCGATGAGCACCGCCGTTGCGGCACTCCACAACATAAAACGACGTCGCACCATTGCTTTCCTTAATCGACCTGCCCAAACCGCCCGACGACCCGCCCGATGATTTCGATCGACTCGGGTGCGGCGGTTTGTACCGGATACTCTTTGTTGTCTGAAATGATATCGATTTTTCCGTCAATGCGTTTGTGCAACCGTTTGATAAAAAGGCCGCCTTCGGTATTGATCGTAAAAATACCGCCGCGTCCGATATCTTTTTTGTTGCGATGCACGAACACGATATCGCCGTAGCCAAACGTCGGCTCCATCGAATCGCCCGTCACGTTGATGGCTTCGATAAAGGGCAGTTCCCGTTCGCCGCCGAGCGTCGCGACGAAATCGGGTGAAAGCACCATGGGCGTGGACGCTTCGTCGAAAACATCGGCACCGCCTCCGGCAGAAGCGCTGACCTCGCTGAAATAGCGCACCATGAAAAAACGGTTCGTCGGTTCGATCAGGCTTTCGGGCGACTGGCCGTACAGCAGCCAGTTGATCGAAATGGAACGTTTGGCGCAAAAGTCGAGCAGTTCTTCGAAAGGAATGCGGTTGCGTTTTTTCAGCGTGGCGAAGTTCATCTGCGAAATCCCCAGCAGTGCGGCAACATCTTTGTCGAGGACCTTTTTGCCGGGAAGCTCTTCGCAGATGATGTCTTTGATCGATTCGACAACTTCGGAAAATGTTTTCATGGTTTCCCCCTTTTTTTTACATCATATTACAATATGCTTGATAGTAGACTTTTCAATATGACAATTTGCAATATTTTTTGAATAAGTTTGCAGATGGACCTAAAATGATGTCCATAAAAAAGGAGTTCACATGGCAAAGATGATAAAAAAAGCGGAAACACTGTTCGACAAATTCGAACGTTCTTTGGAGTGGCTGGCGGAAAAGGTGCTCTGACGATCGGCCCTTTCAGGCGTCGTCGTGTGAAGCTTGGGATTTTTCTTCTTTTTCCGCATGACGGCGCTGCGCTTCTTCGCGCTCTTTGAATTTCTGGGCGTGATAGCCGCCAAACAACATGAACATGAACAGCACGAACAGAATCAGCATCACGGTATCGACGAAGGTGCTCACAAATTTTCCTTGTAGGTTTCGAAATTTTGTTCGATGGCTTTGTAAAGTACGATTCCCGTGCTGATGGCAAGGTTGAGACTGCGGCCTTCTTTCGTCATGGGAATCGTCATACAGCGTTCGGGGTGCTCGTGCAGCAGCGCCTCGGGAAGCCCTGCGGTTTCACTGCCGAAGAACAGGTAGTCGCCGGGCAGAAATTTCGCTTCGAAATACGGCCGGTCGGTTTTGGTGGTGGCGAAAAAAAAGCGTCCGTCGTTTTCGGCGAAAAAAGCGTCGAGGTTTTCCCAGACTTTGAGGTC
>CAZYEW010000031.1:18030-19430 GCA_964646705.1 uncultured Sulfurimonas sp. | reverse complement strand
GAATTCAGCTGTCTGTGCCCGCGCAGCGGCTATCCGGACTATGCGACCATCTACATCGAATATGTCCCCGACCGATGGGTCGTCGAGCTCAAAGCGATCAAACTCTATATCAATTCGTTTCGCGACCGTCACATTTCGCACGAAAACAGCGCAAATGAAATCTACGGTGTGCTCGAACGGAAACTCGCCCCCAAACGTCTCAAGCTTGTCGCCGACTTCAATCCCCGGGGGAACGTGCATACGGTGATCGAAATCGACAGTGAAATGATCATCAAATAATTTGTATAATTAAAAATTATACAAAAAATTTGATGTCGTTAGCTGTTTTTTGATAGAATCTTGACACGATATTTTTAAGAAAGGGTCAAGATGGATGCGGATCTTTCCGAATATTTTATTGCACAGATGCAGAAGCATTTCGACAAACGCCAAAAAGACGGCATTGAAAAACTGACGATGGATATGCGTGACGAGGGGTTGGACTTCTACGCGGAACTCGGCCAAGAAGATCCGCTCAGCTACTACTGCCGGGGTACACGCTACATCAAAAAACCCGACGGCAGCTATTTTATGGAGGTCGCTAACGGTACGGCGCTTCCCATTGACGAAAACGAATACAAAAGCCGATTGAACTACGCACTTTCATGCATCGGGGCCAGCTCGGAAACGGGCGTTTCGGTTCTGGTGAAAAAACATCTCAAAACCGAATAGCCGTGCATACCCTGACGCTGATGCGCCATGCGAAATCATCGTGGGACGATCCTCAAATCGGCGATCACGAGCGTTTGCTCAGCGGGCGCGGAAAGAAAGCTGCCTACACGATGGCATGCCGTATGAAAAAGTCGGGTTATACCCCCGATTTCGTTTTGACGTCGAGTGCGCGCCGTGCCGTCGAAACGGCACAGCGCATGTTCGAGTGTTTTGGCAACCCTGTTCCCCATTTTTCGACGCCGCTGCTCTATGAAAGCGGGGTACGCGACTACCTCGACGTCATTCGCGAAATCGACGACCGGTACGGCCATCTGCTCGTTATCGCACACAATCCCACGATCGAATCGCTGGCCGAACTGATGGGTTCGCCGCTTCGAAAAATGCCGACGGCGGCATACGTTCGCTTCGCCGTTGATGTGCCATGGTCGGAACTGACACTCAAATCCTACCCCGTTCTTGCGTCGGATTTTCCAAAGTCGTCTTGAGCCATTCGAGCGCTTTCGCGTGCGTTGAAAAACGGCCCTCAAGCTGCGCTTCGTAAGCGTGTTCGAGGATCGTCGCGAACCGTTTTGAAGGCTTCAGGCCGATGGCGATGAGATCCCGTCCTTGCAGCAAAGGTGCCGGCGGGTGTTCTGCAACGCCGAGTATGCGCGCTTTTTCGAGCAGCCATTCGCAGTGCGGGCAGCGGG
>CAZYEW010000031.1:0-17930 GCA_964646705.1 uncultured Sulfurimonas sp. | reverse complement strand
GCTTTTTTTTCGTCTTTCGGACGCTGCGAGGCCATGACGTCGAGCGCCATGAGCGTGTGTGTGAAAACATCTCCTTCGGGGTGACTGAGCGGGTCTTGGGGCACCTGATGAAGCGCGTGAAGTACGGGAAAGAAGGGTGTGACGAACATGGCGTCCATCACTTCAAAACCGACCGACGGGCGTTTCGCTTTGAGGAGAAGTTTTTTGAACTCTTCGAAAATGCGTTCTTTCGGAAGGTTCCGCAGCGCACCGCCTTGCATCATGTGCCGTGCGAGTTTCAGCAGCCGTCTTTCGGGGACGAGTTCGAAGCGTGCGGCGAACTGGACGGCTCGCAGGAGTCTGAGCGGATCTTCGACGAAGGTGTCGGGATCGACGCAGCGCAGCCGGCGCCGCTGGAGGTCGCCGATGCCGCCGAACGGGTCGAGGAGGCGTTTTGCCGCGGGATCGTAGCCGATGGCATTGACGGTGAAGTCGCGGCGTCTGGCGGCGGCGGTGAAATCGAAGTGCGAGAAGGTGCTAACGTCGAAGGCCCGGTGGCCGTGCCCCGTCGTTTTCTCCGTACGCGGCAGGGAAAGGTCGACGTCGAACCCGTCGAAAGAGAGTTTGAGCACGCCGAACGACTTTCCCGCCTCGTTGGTCGTGCCCAATCCCTTCAGCGCACGGGCAACGTCTTCGAGCGTCGCTGCGTGAAAACATTCGATATCGATATCTTTGCTCGGCACGCCGAGCAGGGCATCGCGGACGAATCCTCCGACAACGACGGGACGGACTCCGGCCTTTTGAAGCCGTTTGAACAGTACATCCAGCTGCGGCGGAAGTTTGACGGGACGCATACGCTATAATTGCGAAAAATTTCTGAAAAAGAGGACATTATGGGTAGAGCGTTCGAATATCGGCGTGCGGCGAAAGAAAAGCGCTGGGGCAACATGTCGCGTATTTTCCCGAAACTGGCCAAGCAGATCACGATGGCGGCCAAAGAGGGCGGTCCCGACCCTGAAATGAATCCGAAACTGCGGCTTGCGATTCAGACGGCCAAAGCGCAGAACATGCCAAAAGACAATATCGAATCGGCGATCAAACGTGCCAGCGGCAAAGACGCCGCCGATATCGTCGAGGTGAATTTCGAAGGCAAAGGTCCGCACGGGGCACTGATTTTCGTCGAATGTGCCACCGACAACAACAACCGTACCGTCGCCAACGTGCGCAGCTATTTCAACAAAGCCGGCGGTGAACTGCTTAAAACGGGATCGCTCGAATTCATGTTCGACCGCAAGGCGGTATTCGAATTCGAAAAAACCGACGAGATGGACCTTGAAGAACTCGAACTCGAACTGATCGACGCCGGGCTCGAAGAGCTCGACGAAAACGACGGGACGGTTTACGTCTACGGCGACTACACCAGTTTCGGGTCGCTGCAGCACGCCCTCGAAGACAAGGGCATCGAAGTGAAAAAGGCGTCATTACAGCGCGTTCCGAACAATCCGCAGCACTTTAGCGAAGAACAGATGCAAGAGGTCGAAAAGCTGATCGACAAACTCGAAGAAGACGACGACGTCCAGGCGGTCTATACCAATATCGAATAGCGCTTGCGGGCGTTCCTTCCATAGAGAGCTCAAGAAGGCCAGCATTGAAAAAGCATACGAAAATCCTTGCAACCGTCGGGCCTTCGAGCGCCGATACCGAGACGCTCGAAAAGATGATGCGCGCAGGGGCCAATCTCTTTCGGCTCAATTTCAGTCACGGCGACCATGCGTATCACGAACAGAATCTGCGCAATATCCGAGAAGCGGCGTCACGCTGCGGGCTGATCGTCGGGGTGCTGCAGGATATCAGCGGCCCGAAGGTACGCATCGGCGAGATCGAAGGCACGGTAACGCTTCGGCGGGGCGATCGCATCGCATTTGTCCCCGAAGAGATCGTCGGGCATATGGATGCGGCGCGTCTGCTCCGTGTCGGGCTGAATCATCCTGAACTGCTGGAAAAAGTCAAAGAAGGCGAGGCGATCTATCTGGCCGACGGGTCGATCCGCGTGACCGTGACACAGACAGGCAAAACTGTGGTCGGTACCGTCGAAAACGGGGGCGTGCTCTCCTCGCGCAAGGGGGTCAATTTTCCCCATACCCGGCTGGGGCTTGAGGTATTGACCGACAAAGATCGCGACGACATCGCCTGGGGCGTGAAGCACGGCGTCGATTTCATGGCCATTTCGTTCGTCCAGTGTGCCGATGATATGCGAAAAGCCCGTGCCGAGGTCGAAAAGCACGGCGGCAGCGTGCAGCTGGTCGCCAAAATCGAGAAATTCGATGCGGTCGAAAACATCGACGGAATTCTCGAAGCAAGCGATGCCCTGATGGTCGCTCGCGGGGATCTTGGCATCGAGATTCCCTATTATCGGGTGCCGACGGTACAGAAGATGCTGATCAAAAAAGCTAACGAGGCGAGCAAACCCGTCATTACCGCGACGCAGATGCTTTTGTCGATGACGCATGCCGAGCGCGCAACGCGTGCGGAAATCAGCGACGTCGCCAATGCGGTTCTCGACGGCACGGATTGCGTCATGCTTTCCGAAGAGAGCGCGGTGGGCGATTACCCCGTTGCCGCGGTCGAGACGATGACGCAGACGATCATGGAGGCCGAAAAGATCTATCCGTATCACAAGTTTTCGCAGTTTCACTGTTTCGACGAAATGGACGTGATCGACGAATCGACGGTGCTGATGTCGCAGAAGATCGAAGCAAGTGCCATTTTGGCGATGACCGCTTCGGGACAGTCGGCGAAAAAACTTTCGCGCTATCGGCCCAAAAAACCGATTTTCGCTGTGATGCACGATGAACGGATCGCCCGGATGCTGACGCTGGTATGGGGTGTCGTTCCGGCTTTTCTGACGCGAACCGCGACGGTGGAGAAAATGCTCGTCGAAGTGGTGCAAAGCGGGCTGTCGCGCGGCGTGCTGAAAAAAGATGCGATGTACATCGTCACCGCGGGCGATCCGGTGGGCGTTCCGGGTACGACCAACACCATTCGTATTCTCCGCAAAAATGAAATGGAACATTTTGCTTCGGCGACGTTGCTGCGGCGCTCGAAAAAAATGCCCGAAGGCAACGCGACGCTCTTTTAAGCCTTCTTTCCTCAAGTTAATTTTTTCGAATAAGTCGTTTTTGTCTGTATCTGCCTATAATGAACGAAAATATTTCCCTGCATAAAGGACAGAAAATGCTCTTACATCCTCCCGTGGTCCATTTTGCCATCGTATTGCCCGTCGTGGCTTCGCTGTTCGGTCTGATCTATCTGTTCAAGCGTGACGAGCGCTGGTCGAAATATTCGTCGCGTGCGACGTTGATCGCGGCATTGGCTATCATTGCCGCGTGGTATACCGGTTCCAAAGCCGGCCCTGAAATTTACGGTTTCCTCAGTGCGGCGGGCAAGGAAGAACTGCTCGAACATAAAGCGCTCGGCGGTTATCTCGCTATCGCTTTCGCCGCGATCGCCGCGTTGAAAATGGCCGGATGTTTTATGAAAAAATACGCCGTCGAAGCGATCGCGGTTTTATTGCTTCTCGTTGCGACGGGTGCAACGTTCGCACAGGGCAAAGAAGGCGGCGAGATCGTTTACGAGTACGGAAAACCGTTTACTTACGATGTGATGAAGCCTGCTTTGCAGGACGCCAAGAGTACGGCTGAAGACGAGGAAGATGACGAAGCGATCGTCGAAGCCTATGAAGACGGTATCGACGAGGCGTTCTCCGCGGCGGGCGAAGTGTTCGAAAAACTCGGCATCGAGGTCGAAGAAGACGACGACGAAGAGGGCGACGACTAGCTCTTTTCGGTCCGTCCGTAGAAATAGTTCGTCGCTTCGACGAACCCGTCGATGCTTCCGCAATCAAAACGCCTTCCTTTGAATTTATAGGCCATGACCATGCCTTTTTTAGCCTGCGCCATCAGCGCGTCGGTGATCTGAATTTCGCCGCCTTTTCCGGGTTCGGTTTTTTCGATCAGCTCAAAAATATCGGGAGTGAGAATGTAGCGCCCGATGATGGCGAGGTTCGACGGTGCTTCGGACGGATCGGGCTTTTCGACCATCGTATCGACCATGAACAGATCGTCGTCGATAGGCTTGCCCGCGATGACGCCGTATTTGGCGGTTTCCTCCATCGGAACTTCCTGAACCGCGACGATCGAACAACGGTATTTTTCGTACACCTTGACCATTTGCGCAAGGACGCCGTCGCCTTGGGGATTGTGGCAAAGGTCGTCGGCGAGTACGACGGCGAAGGGCTCGTTGCCGACGAGCACACGGCCTTTGAGTATGGCGTCGCCGAGCCCTTTCATCTCGATCTGGCGGGTGTAGGTAAAGGTGCACTGGCCGATGAGGTCGCGGATTTCGTCGAGCAGGTGTTCCTTGGAGCTTCCCTTGATTTGGTGTTCGAGTTCGTAACTGATGTCGAAATGGTCTTCGATGGCGCGTTTGCCGCGCCCCGTGATCACGGCCATCACGTGCATGCCTGCTTCGACGGCTTCCTCGACGCCGTACTGAATCAGCGGTTTGGTCATCACCGGCAGCATCTCTTTGGGCATGGCTTTGGTCGCGGGCAGAAAGCGGGTGCCGTAACCGGCGGCGGGGAACAGGCATTTGGAAATCAAAGTCGTCTCCTTTTTTGCCGTCATTTTATCGAAACATGGTTACAGATGCACGATGGGAAAGGTTGAGCACATGATCAAAGGTGATCGCCTTTATCGAAGGCGCAGAGATTTGACGTTACAATGAAGCCTATGAACCGATTCGAAGCTATCGTGACCGATATTTACCGAAACGAAGGTGTAAGCATCGTCGATTTCGATGCAAACGGTACGGCGTTGCGGATGACGGCATTGGCGCTTGAAGGCATCGAAGAGGGTAGCCGGGTGGTCGTCGGGGCCAAGGCGTCGCAGATTGCGCTGGCCAAAGGCGATACCCAAGGGTTGTCGATTTCGAACCGTTTCGAGGCAGATATCGAAGCGATCAAAACGGGTGTATTGCTGTGCAGCGTTCGGCTGCGTCTGGGCGACGCGCCGTTTGAAAGCCTAATCACGGCCGATTCGGCCAAACGGCTCGGGCTAGCGGTCGGAGAACGGGTGACGGTGCTGATCAAATCGACCGAACTTTTCATTGCGGAGCGTCGGTGATGGAGCATTTCGACGCCGCACCGTTTTGGCTGTCGTTTCGGCTCGCATTGACGGTTACGGTGATACTTTTCGTCATCGCGGTACCCGTGGCCTGGTGGCTGGGGCGAACGCGCAGCCGGCTCAAACCCATCGTCGAGGCGGTCGTGGCTCTGCCGATCGTGCTGCCGCCTTCGGTGCTTGGGTTCTATCTGCTTTACGCCCTTTCGTACGATTCTCCGCTTGGAGCTTTTTTCGAACGGGCACTCGGCGTGAAACTGGTGTTCAGTTTCACGGGGCTGGTGATCGCCAGCTGCTTTTATTCGTTTCCGTTCATGGTGCAGCCGCTTCAAAGCGGTTTCGAGCATCTCAACCCGCGGATGCTCGAAGCGGCGTTTTTGGCGGGCAAAGGGTCGCTTCAGACCCTTTTTCGCGTCGCCTTGCCCAATATTCGCCCGGCCCTGATCAGCGCCCTGGTCATCACGTTCGCGCATACCGTCGGGGAATTCGGCGTGGTGCTGATGGTCGGAGGCTCGATACCGGGTGAAACACGGGTGGCTTCGGTGGCCATTTACGAAATGGTCGAAACGATGGATTACACGCAGGCACATCTGTACAGCGCACTGCTGCTGGCGATGAGCTTTTCGATTCTGCTCGGGGTTTACGTTTTCAATCGAAACTACCGCAAACATCTGGGATGGCGCGATGATTGAGATCGACGTGCGAAAACGGCTCGACGAGGCGCAGGAACTGCAAGTATCGCTTCATATCGAAAGCGGATCGTTCACGGCGATCAGCGGTCCCAGCGGCAGCGGAAAGACGACACTGCTTCGGATTCTGGCGGGCCTGGAAGGGTGTGAGGGAACGATTCGCGTCGACGGTGAAACATGGCGGGATACGACGACTTTCGTACCTCCGCAGCGGCGCGAAATCGGATTCGTGTTTCAAGATTACGCGCTGTTCGAGAATATGAGCGTGGAGAAAAACCTGCTGTTTGTCGCGGACGATCGTCCGTTGGCCGAAGAATTGCTGGAGATGACGGGGCTTGCCGCATTGCGCCATCGCCGGCCCGCGACGCTCAGCGGCGGACAGAAGCAGCGCGTGGCACTGTGTCGCGCACTGATGCGCCGGCCCAAACTGCTGTTGCTCGACGAACCGTTGTCGGCACTTGATCCCGCGATGCGCCGCAAGCTGCAAGAAGAGATTGCGCGGCTGCACGAACGTTTTGCGACCACGACGCTGCTCGTCAGCCACGATCCGGCGGAGATCTATCGGCTTGCGACGCGGGTGGTGCTGTTCGAAGCCGGCCGCGTCGTGCGCGAAGCGTCGCCGCAGGAGGCATTTTTGCGTACGGCGGGCAGCCGGAAATTCACGTTTTCCGCCGAAATCGTCGATATCGTCGAGGCCGATGCCGCCTATGTCGCCGTCGTCGCGATCGGCCATCAGCTCGTCGAAGTCGTACTCGATTCGTTCGAAGCGGCGACGCTTTCGCCGGGTGATCGGGTCCGTGTGGGAGCCAAAGCATTCGCGCCGGTGATCGGATGAAACGTCACTTTTTTGCGCATTTTCAAAAGGCCGTGCCGATTTGAAGCCGCAGTGTTGCTTTTGAACGAAGGGTAAACTATACTGTTTGATTAAAAAGGAGACGTGCCGATGCAACAAATTGACATGAGTTCCCCGGAGTTTCTCGCCGAATTCGAGAAAACGAAAAAGTTCACCGACAAGGTCAACAAGCAGTTCGGATGGGTCTACAACCCCAACGACGACGTCAACGAAGGCGTACTGATGGGGCTGGCACGCCACAAGATGCTCTACGGCAAGCGCTTCTGCCCCTGTTTCATGGTAGTCGAAGACGAAAACGGCAAACCCAAAAGTGCCGACGACCGTATCTGCCCCTGCAAACCCGCGATCGAGCATGAAATCCCCGAAGAGGGAAAATGCCACTGCGGTATTTTCTGCACCCCCGAATACGCTGCGACGCACGATCAGTGAAACGCCGCTGAGCGCGGCGATTTGCCAATTGTTCTTCCCTGCGGCGGAATCTGCGCTATGATGCGCAAAAACTCCGGAAGTTTTCATGCCTGAAACAAAAAAATACGAGGTACTGCGCGACCGCTTCGGCCATCGTGCTTTCCGTCCGCTGCAAGAAGAAGCGGTCGATGCGGTGCTGCAGGGACGCGACCTGCTGATGATTCTGCCCACGGGCGGGGGCAAATCGCTGTCGTATCAGCTGCCGGCGATGCTGCGCGAAGGGGTGACGGTCGTGGTGTCGCCGCTGCTTGCGCTGATGCACGACCAGGTCGAGGCGCTGCGTGCGCAGGATATGCCTGCGGCGATGCTCTCGTCGATGCAAAATGCGCAAGAGAGCGAAGCAATCGTTCGGGCGCTTTTTGCGGGAGAACTGAAGTTTCTCTACCTTTCACCCGAACGGCTCAATACGCCAAGCATGCAACAGCTGCTTGCGCAGCTTCGCGTCGAATGCTTCGTCATCGACGAGGCGCACTGTATCAGCGAATGGGGGCACGAGTTCCGTGCGGACTATCGGGCGCTTTCGCAGCTTCGCGAACGCTTTGCTGGCGTCCCCATCGCCGCATTTACCGCAACGGCGACGCCGCACGTGCGCGACGATATCGTGCGTCTGCTTCAGCTGCGCGATCCGGTCGTGCTGCGCGGCGGGCTGTTTCGCGAGAATCTGCAAATCACCGTACGCCACCGCATCAAAGACGGCTACGACCAGCTGCGCGATTTTCTCGACGACCGTCGGGGCGAGAGCGGCATCGTCTATGCGTTTTCGCGCAAGAACGTCGAGGCCGTCGCCCGTTTTTTGCAGCAAAAAGGCTATGCCGCCGAAGCCTATCATGCGGGGATGGACGCGCAGCGGCGCAACAAGGTCTACGCCGATTTCGTGCATGACCGGGTGCGTATCATCGTCGCGACGATCGCGTTTGGCATGGGGATCGACAAGAGCAATATCCGTTACGTTTTTCATATGGGGCTGCCCAAAACGGTCGAGAACTACTATCAGGAGATCGGCCGTGCCGGCCGCGACGGCGACCGTGCCGACGTGGTGATGCTTTTCGGTGCGCAAGACGTCATCGCCCAAAAACGCTTTATCGAAATGAACGATGACGCTGCCTACAAAGCGCATCTGCTGCAAAAACTGAGTGCGATGCACCGCTATGCCGCGAGCGAAACCTGCCGTCATGCCCAGCTGGCGTCCTATTTCGGCGAGACGATTTCCGCGTGCGGTACGCATTGCGACAACTGCCTCGAACCCGAGTATGCGCGCCGCGATATCACGACCGAGGCGCAGATGCTGCTTTCGACGGCGTACCGCACCGGCCAGCGTTTCGGCAAAAGCTACCTCGTCGACGTGCTGCGCGGGTCGCGCGAGCAGAAAATTCTTGCCAACGGCCACGATACGCTTTCGGTCTACGGTATCGGCGAAGCGCTGAACAAGAAACAGTGGTTCGTGGTACTCGACCGCATGCTCGAACTGGGGGCACTGGAGGTGAACGAGCATCAGGGGCTCGTACTCGGTGCGGCGGGCAAAAAAATCCTCAAAGGCGAAACCGAGGTGCTGATCCGTGCCGATCGGCTCGACGTGCGGGCCAAAACGGTCAAAAAGGCGGCGCCCGAAACCTTCGATTACGATACCGAACTGTTCGAAGCGTTGCGTGCGCTGCGGTTCGAACTGGCGCAGGAGCAGGGGGTGCCGCCGTATGTCGTTTTCGGCGACAAGACGCTGAAAGAAATGGCTGCCGTACGTCCGCAGACCAAAGAGGAGATGCTGGCCGTCGGCGGTGTGGGTGCGGTGAAATTCGACCGTTACGGCGAGGCGTTTTTGGCGTTATTGCGGGAGTGAGCGCAGCCGGCGGAAAGCTGCTTGTGTACGGGCGGCACGCCGTTTGCCGAGGTTAGCGGCCGTGATGTTCGCAAACGGTTCGGTTAGAAGCGTGTTCTAGCCGTTTTCACGCGCACGGATGAACGCCAGCACATCGTCGGCGCCGCCGCGAAAAATGACCGGAAGCGGGCTTTTTTCGATCTGATAGTCGTACATGGGGTCGTAGTAGTCGCGCAGCAGCATGCGGATCCAGGGTTTGTGCCCCGAGGTTTCGCCCGTTTGCAGCTGTGTGGAAAATGCGGTGGAGAAAAGCTGCTTGATTTGGGTGTAGCGTTCGTTTCCGAGTCGTTTTTTGATGCGGTCGATGCCGGCGTTGGCGTCTTCGAACCAGCGATGCGCTCCGGCATCGCCGAAGGCCTGCCGGTAGGCTTCGAGCGCTTTGGTGACGTATTCGTCGAAGGTGATTTCGGTGCGTTCGTCGAGCGGGGTGACGAGAACGACGAGCCCGCCTTGCATAAAGCTGTCGTAGACGGGTTTGGGGATATAGACCCGTCCGATATTGTGGCTTTCGTGTTCGATGACAAGATGCCTGAAACCGCGGGCTTCATGACGGATGAGGGCGTAGGCGAGCCGGTTCTCGAAATCGATCTGTGTCGGCTGAGGGGCGATCTTGCGACCGAAGGAAGAGCCGCGGTGGTTGGCGAGGGCTTCGAGATCGACCGCATTGTCGAGCCGTTCGATGAGCAAAGTTTTGCCGCTGCCGGTACGCCCGCCGACGATCAGCGTATCGGCGTGCGCGGCGATGCGTTCGCTCTCTTGCATCAAAAACTGCCGAAAGGCTTTGTAGCCGCCGGCAAGGCGGGCGACGGTCGAACCGGCGGTGTCTTCGAGCCAGGCCTGGGCGATTTGCGAGCGCTGGCCGCCGCGAAAACAGTAGAGCAGGGCGTCGGGATGTTCGCGAACGAATGCCGCCCAGGCAGCGGCGCGTTCGTCTTTGCGCGGCTCGACGAGGGTTCTGCCGAGGGCTACGGCTGCCGCATTGCCGGCTTCTTTGTAACGGATACCGATACGCCGGCGTTCGTCGTCGTCGAGCAGCGGAAGGTTCACGGCGCCGGGGAAGGAGCCTTTGGCAAATTCTACGGGTGCGCGTACGTCGATGAGCGGGCGGTTTTGAAGTACGATGTTTCGGAAGCCGTCGTACAGCGGCAGGGCCCGGTCTTTGATGCGGGCGAGTTCGCCCAGGGCGGCTTCGGGGGTTTCAGACGACATCGACGACATATTCGCCGCGTTCGACGGTTTCGCCGATGCTTGCAAGATCGAGACCGGCCGAGGCGGTCAGGGCGAGGAAATCTTCGACGGCATCGCTGCGCACCGCACACAGCAGCCCGCCCGAGGTCTGGGCATCGCACAAAATATCCTGCCGTGTCGCATCCATCGGAGCGATCTTGTGGCCGTAGCTTTCGAAATTGCGGCGGGTACCTCCGGGTACGCAGCCCATCGCGAGGTAGTGCTCGACCTTGGGCAGCAGCGGCACGTCCGCAAAACGGACGCGGGCACCGATGCCGCTGCCTTCGCACATCTCCACAAGGTGACCCAGCAGGCCGAAGCCGGTGACGTCGGTGATGGCCGTGACGCCCTCCAGACGCGAGATCTCGGCACCGATTTTGTTGAGTGTCGTCATCGCTTCGATCGCCGGTTCGATATCGCACGGGGCGATTTTGCCCTGTTTTTGTGCCGTCGTGAGGATGCCGATGCCAAGGGGCTTGGTCAAGAAAAGTTCGCACCCCGCTTCGGCGCCGTCGTTGCGTTTGAGATGTGCGTTTTCGACGAGGCCCGTGACCGCGAGGCCGAATATCGGTTCGGGAGAGTCGATGCTGTGGCCGCCGGCAAGCGGAATCCCCGCATCGTCACAGACGGCGCGCCCGCCTTCGATGACCTGCCGGGCTATGTCATCGGAGAGCTTCTTGACCGGCCAGCCGAAGATCGAAATGGCCATCAGCGGCCGTCCGCCCATCGCGTAGACGTCGCTGAGCGCGTTGGTCGCGGCGATGCGCCCGAAGGTGAAAGGGTCGTCGACGATGGGCATGAAGAAATCCGTCGTCGAAAGCACCGAGGTACCGTTGCCCAGATCGAAAGCCGCCGCGTCGTCTTTGCTGGCGTTGCCGACGAGCAGCTGAGGGTACTCGATCGTTTCGCGCGTGCTTTTAAGGATATTGTCGAGCTGTTTGGGCGAAATCTTGCAGCCGCAGCCGGCCCCGTGGCTGTACTGGGTGAGACGGACGCTATCGTGCATGTCGGAATCCTTTGAAAACGTATTCGGACGCAATTATATCGCAACGTCCGAAAGCTTAGCGCAGGGGCACGGAGGCGTTGCCGTAAAGCTGGGGAATCTGTTTGTAGGCGGTACCTCGCTGCAAAGAGACGCGCCGGACTTCGTTTTTGACGTGCTCATAGACCGCGCGGGTATCGATCTCGCCTTCGCCGACGGTTTTGATGAGATAATAGGAAAAAAGACGCTGGGCCTTGGCGTCGTAGCCGTTGGCGAAATCGGTAGCTTCCCCGGCGGTCATGACGGTCAGTTTTTTAGCGGCAACGTCGACTTTTTTGACTTTGAGCACCGGAGCGACGCCGTGGTAGAGCAGTTCGCCGCTGTCGTCTTTTCCGCTGAAACAGCTGTCGATGAAAACGTAAACCCGCTTGGCCGGGAGTTTGGCGAGGGTCGCGTAGATGTTGTCGAGGCGCAGTGCGGGTTCGAGGGCGATCGACCCGGCATCCATATCGGCGGGCAGCAAATAGGCCGAACCGTCTTTGCCGGGTACGCCGTGACCGGCGTAATAGACGTAGAGGTTTCCGTTGGGATTGACCAGCTCTTTGAGCAGGTAGAGCTTCGCCTTGATCTGCCCCGACGAGGCGTCGTCGTTGGTAAGCATCACGATGTTTTCACGCGGCACCCCGAGGGTTTTGTTTGCCAGTTCCGCAAATGCCATGGCCGAAAGGTCGGCATAGGGTACGTCGGGATTGAGGCGGTAGTGATTGATGCCGATTACAAGCGCGTAGGCATCGGGGTTTTTGTGGGCGGTTTCGTGAAAATTGTATTCGCTGCGGATTTGGCGGTAGGTTTCGAGCAGGCGCTGCTGCGAGTCGCTGACGGTCGCAGTATGCCGCTTCGGCGCTGCCTGACCAAACAGCAGGGATTTGTCTTCGATGTCGATGCTGCCGTTGAGGACGCCGACTTTTTGCAGGCGGTCGTGTTTGTCGTAGAAAAGCTGCAACCGTATTTTTTCGCCGTTGAGCAGCATTTCGGTCGGCGTGCCGACGGCTTCCCAGAGTCCTAGCGTCAGAACGTCGGCCGTACCGTGGACGATGGCGCGGGTCGCCATCGTTCCCTCGCTGTAGCCTTGGACGAACTGCACCGTATCGATGCGGCCTTTGCCGGTTTTTTTGGTACGGATGGGTTCGCCGAGTGCCGCGATGACATCGTTGCGTTTGGCGTTTTTGTGCAGTACGGAGGTGTCTTTGGCTTCGGGCTGGTTGACGGCCATATAGACCGAACAGCCATTGGCGAAGAAGGTGAGGAGCACAATGGCAAACAGGGAGAAAAATTTTGAAACGGGCATCTTCCTTGTCCTTTTATGGAAAAAACTATGTATAATAATATTTTAACATAAAAATAATGAGAAAACGACGTATTCGAGTTTATCGGTGCGGGGAGCGTGAAAATGATTCGAACGATAGTATTGGTCTGGCTGGTTGTATCCGGCGTGTGGGCGGCGGCGCCGCAGTGGTACGCGTCGCAGACGCTGCAGCCGTCGAAATCTTACGAGATTTACGGATACGGCGAGGGCAAAGATCTCGCCGAGGCCCGCATGCGGGCCAAAGAGGATATCGCCGGGCAGCTGCTGACGGAGATCCGATCGGTCAAGCGCAGCCGTATGCATGCGGATGACGCGCGCTTGAAACAGTCGATGGACATCGAGATCGATGCGCAGGTGCATACGGTGCTTTCGGATGTACGGACGGTGCGTTCGGAGCAAAAAGACGGCCGTTATTACGTCGTGCTGCTGTATCGCAATCTTTCGCTGGCACGCCGTTTGATCGAAAAGTCTGGGCACGTCGAATGCCTGCGTAAACCGGTCAATCCGTATCTTGCCCAGACGCCGCTGTACGAAAAGATTCGCCGTGCGGCAGGCTGCGATATCGACGTCTCTTTGGTGCGCCGGGCAGGCGCATGGTTCATTGCCTACAAAACGGCGATGGTCGCGGTGGCGCCGAGGGATTATGAAGATCTTTTTGTCAGTACGCGGCACAGCCCGGTCCGTCTGAGCGTATCGAAGCGGGTCTTGAGAGAGGGCGATCGCTTTTCGCTGACGCTGACGTCGGCACGCAGGGGATACGTCGCCCTGCTCGACGTTTACGCCAACGGCATCACGGCCGTGGTGGAGCCGGCATTGAAGGTAGAACCGGGGAAACCTCTGCGGATTCCTTCGGCGGATTCGCCTTACCTGTTCGAGGCGGCGGTGCTCGAAAAAGGGCATGCAACTTACGATTTGTACGTCGTGCTGTTCAGCCGAAATCCTATCGACGTCAGCCGTTTCGACATGGCATCTGACCGGCTGCTTGGGGCCGAAGACGCCTACCGGGCGGACGAACTGCTACGGCTGACGGAGCGTTATCCTTTTACGACGCGCTTCGTGCGGACGCTGCCGCGGTAGCGCACATAAGCGAAAGGGAATGCCGGTCGATGGTATCATTGCGCAAAGGAGTTCGAAAATGAAAGAAGTCGATATTACCATTCCCCACTGCCGAACGCTGCTCATTCGCCACGTGGTGCTTGATTTCAACGGGACGCTGGCAAAAGACGGCGTGCTCAAGGACGAAGCCAAGGCGCTGCTTCCGGCATTGTGCGAACGTTTCAAAGTGCATGTGGTGACCTCCGATACCTTCGGGAGCGTCGAAGCGCAGATGGAGGGGTTCGACGTGCGGGTGAAAGTGCTGACCTCCAATGCGCACACCCTCGAAAAGGCTGCGTACATCGAAGCGCTGATCGCGCGTTACTGCGTGGCGGTCGGCAACGGCAACAACGACGCCGACATGCTCAACGACGCGACGCTGGGGATTGCGGTGATCGGTGACGAAGGGTGCAGCACCAAAGCGCTGATGAACAGCGATATCGTCTGCGGCTCGATCGAAGATGCCCTGGGGCTTTTGCTCGACGACAAGCGGCTCATCGCGACGATGCGCAAATAATCAGGCGTTTTCGAAAAAGGTCGAAAGGATCGCGCGGGCGTCTTTTTGAATCTGCTGCAGGTGGTTTTCGGAGACGAAACTTTCGGCGTAGATTTTGTAGATGTCTTCGGTCCCCGAAGGGCGCATGGCCGCCCAGCCGTTTTCGGTCACGAGTTTGATGCCGCCGAGCGGGGCGCCGTTACCGGGTGCCCGGCTCAGGCGCTGGACGATCTTTTCGCCCGCAAGGGTCTGGCTCGTGATGTCGTCGGGAGTGATGTTTTTAAGGCGCGCTTTTTGTTCGGGCGTGGCGGGGGCGTCGATGCGTGCGTAATAGGATTTGCCGTATTCGTTTTCGAACGACTCGTAGATTTCGGCCGGGTCTCTGCCCGTGACGGCGCGAATCTCGGCGGCGAGCAGATTCATGATGATGCCGTCTTTGTCGGTACTCCACGGGGTGGCGTCCATCCGCAGAAACGACGCGCCGGCGCTCTCTTCGCCGCCGAACCCCAAACGCCCTTCGTGCAGGCCTTTGACGAACCATTTGAAGCCGACGGGTACTTCGTAGACGCTTTTTTTGAGCGAGCGGGCGATCTTGTCGATCATTGCGCTCGATACTGCGGTCTTGCCGATTTCGAGGCCGGTTTTCCTCCACACCTTGCAGCGTGAAAAGGGATTCCACTTGCATGTTTTCGGTTTTTTTCGGTGGGTGAAGAGGTACCAGATCGCGACGCTGAGGTAGTGGTTGGGGTTCATCAGCCCGCCGTGCGGGGTCACGATGCCGTGGCGGTCGGCGTCGGCATCGTTGCCGAAAGCGACGTCGTATTTGTCACGCAGCCGCACCAGCGACGCCATCGCGTAGGGCGAGGAGCAGTCCATGCGGATTTTGCCGTCGTGGTCGAGGGTCATGAACGAAAAGGTCGGATCGATTTTTTCGTTGACGATCAGCAGATCGAGCCCGTGCATTTCGTTGATTTTTCGGTAAACCGGCAGGGCCGTTCCGCCCATGGGGTCGACGCCGATGCGAAGGTTCGCTGCTTTGACGGCATCGATATCGACGACCTGCGGCAGGGCTTCGACGTAAGGCGTCAGAAAATCGTGACGGAAGACGTGCGGCGTTTTGAGCGCTTCTTTGTACGGAAGGCTGCGAACGCCTGCGTTGTTTTCTTGCAGCAGGGCGTTGGCCCGGGCTTCGATTTTGGCGGTGACGTCGGTATCGGCGGGACCGCCGTCGGGGGTGTTGTATTTGAAACCGCCGTCTGCCGGCGGGTTGTGCGACGGGGTGATGACGATACCGTCGGCTTTGTCGGCATGGGTTTTGTTGTGTTCCAAAATGGCGAACGAAACCAGCGGGGTGGGGGTATACTCGTCGCCCGCGGCGATGTGGACGTCGATGCCGTTGGCGGCGCAGACGCGTACGGCGGTCATCTGTGCCGGGGTAGAGAGCGCGTGGGTGTCGCGCCCGATGAACAGCGGGCCGTCGATACCGGCTTCTTTGCGGTAGTCGCAGACGGCCTGGGCAATGGCGAGAATATGGGCTTCGTTGAAGCTTGCGTTCAGCGCGCTGCCGCGGTGGCCCGAGGTGCCGAAGGCGACGCGCTGCGAGGGGTTTGAAGGATCGGGACGGAGTTCATAATAGGCGGCGATGAGGCCGGTGACGTCGATCAGTGTTTCGGGCGGGGCGACGGTGCCCGCTTGTGGGTGTGCCATGGTCATTCCTTGCCGGGAGGTTTGAAGCAATTATATAACGAAGCAGGTTTATCCTTGGTTTGGCTTTTGTGCGACCGAGGCGAGCAGCGGGCCGACGCTCTCGCCGAGGTTGTCTTCGTCGAAATAGAGCGATTGCGACGGGAAGGCGAACTCGAGATCGTGTGTTTCGAGGATTTCCCAGATCTTGAAAATGATATCTTCTTTGACCGCCAGCCACTCCTGCCAGTTGACGGTGTTGGAAAAGGCGTAGACCAAAATGTCGATCGATGAATCGGAGAGTTGGTCGAGGTAGACCAGCAGGGTGGTTTTGATGCCGTATTTGTCTTCGACGGTGACGAGCTTGCGCTCTTTGCTGTAGCGTTTGCGGAAGTCGTGGGCATCGAATTTGTCGGGCGACGCGATGCCGGGGTGCTCATGCAGCATTTTGCGGATCGCGTCGATGGCGTCGGCGAGTTTTTTGCGATCGGAGCCGTAGGTGACGCCCACGTGCATCTTGATACGCCGCCCGACGCTGCGGCGGTTCCAGTTTTTGAGCGCGGTGTTGGCGAGTTTTTCGTTGGGTACGGTAATCAGCGCGTTGTCGAAGGTGCGGATTTCGGTGCTGACGAAGCCGATTTCGACGACGGTCCCTTCGATGCCGTCGGCTTCGATCCAGTCGCCTTGCGAAAAGGAGTTGTCCGACAAAATTTTGAGCAGGCCGAAAAAGTTGCTCAAGGTGTCTTTGGCGGCCAGGGCGACGGCCAGACCACCGATGCCGAGCGACGCGATGAGGCCGGTGATGTTGACGCCGAGCCGTACCAGCAAGATGACGACGGCGATGACAATGACGATCGCTTTGATGATCGAAATGATCAGATTGATCAGTTCGCGCCGCATGCTTTTGTGCGTATCCCGCTTGCGCCGTACAAGGTAATGATAGACGATGTTGTCGATAAGCTGAATGACGATGTAGCTGATCAAAATCAGGTAGATGATGAAGAACACCAGCCCGTTGCCTTGCAGCGGTTTGGGGTAGAGCAGCGATTCGATGCCCAGTTCGAGCCCCGAAAAAATCACGAGCAGCAGCAACGGTTTTTTGGTGCGCTCGATATTGTCGAGGAGCATGTCGTCGATTTCGTCTTTCGTGCGGGTGATGAAGCGCCGCAAAAGATCGAAGACGCGAAAATAGAGCAAAAAGCCGAGCAGCAGCGCTCCGAGTATCGTCGCAACGAAGATGACGAGGCGTCCGAGGTCGAGTTTGACGTAGCGCAGGTAGAGGTTGGCCTCGACGGCGAACGGGGTCTGGTTGATGATCGAAATCAGCCGTCCCATCTGCAGGCGCTGCAGCAGCGATTCGTAATGCAGGATACCGGGATTGAGCAGCATGTAGCCGAGAATGTCTTTATAGAAAAAATAGTGCATGCGCAGCTGTGCGAGGTTGCTGCGCAGGGCTTTGGTGATCGATGATGCCGGACGGCCCAGCTGCGTCAGCCGTGCCTGCACTTTGTCGATATCGATTTTTGAAAGGGCGTCAAGCTCTTTGCGGATATCTTTTTGGAGGGTTTCGGTGTCGATGTCGGTCCATTCTGCCGAAAGCGAAGCGAAAAAGACGTACATGCGCCGTTTGAGCTTGAGGTTGTCGATGGCGGCCTGGTCGCGTTCGACGGCGAGCGTGTATCCGTATTCGCGGTTGGTGCGTATCTTGGCGGCAAGCCTGAAGAGCTGGTCTTGCGCTTTGTCGGGCCGGTAGAACGGATTGTACGGGTTCTGTACCTCGTTGGGGTGCAGTTTAAGGAGGCTGATAAGGTGCTGGAAATCGTCGATCTTGGCGTCGACGTCGGCATCGGCGTTGTCGGGGGCGGTGGTGTTGGCGTCCGCAATGCCGCGAGCGCTGGCGTTGACGTCGGCGGAAGGCGCCGTTTTGGTCGCATTGAAGTCGTAGTATTTTTTTTCGATTTGCGTGAGGGTCTGCCAGAACCCTGCCGCCGCGGCGAACAGTGTGACGGCAAGCAACAGAAATCCAAAGACTTTTTTCA
>CAZYEW010000030.1:15584-19621 GCA_964646705.1 uncultured Sulfurimonas sp. | reverse complement strand
ATAGAGGTGCCATAGAGTATAATACGCGGTTTGAAATGATTTTCCTGAAAAGGATGCGCAATGCTGCTCTTTACTCCGGGGCCGACGCCCGTTCCCGAATCCGTACGCAAGGCGATGGCCGGCGAGACCATCCATCATCGCACGCCTGAGTTCGAGGCAATTTTCGAGCGTGCGCGCAAGGCACTTTTTTCGCTGATGAAGACCGATGAGGTCGTGATGCTCGCTTCGACGGGCACCGGGGCGATGGAGGCGGCGGTGACGAACCTGTGCCGGCATACGCTGCTGAGCGTCAATGCCGGAAAATTCGGCGAGCGCTTCGGAAAAATCGCAGCGGCGCACGGACTCGAGAACGTCGAGCTCAAATATCCGTGGGATACCCCAGCCAGTGTCGACGACGTGATCCTGGCCCTCGAAACCAATCCGCAGATCGACGCCGTGGCGGTACAGATCAGCGAAAGCGCGGGCGGACTCCGCCATCCGGTCGAGGAAATTGCCAAAGCGGTCAAAGCGATACGCCCCGACGTCATGATCATCGCCGACGGGATCACCGCCGTGGGCGTCGAGCCGATCGATGTGACGCACATCGACGCACTGATCGCAGGCAGCCAGAAGGCGCTGATGCTGCCGCCGGGCCTGGCCGTCGTGGGGCTGAGCAGTGCGGCGGTTGACAAGATCGGCGAAGGGCGCGGATTCTATTTCAACCTCGCCACCGAAATCAAGAAGCAGCGCACCAATACCACCGCGTGGACGGCGGCGACGACGCTCGTTATCGGGCTGGCCGCGGTGCTCGACGAGATGGAAGCCAAAGGGCTTGCCGCCCTCTACGACGAGACCCGCAGGCGCGGGGAAGCGACCCGTGCGGCGCTCGAGGCGCTCGGTCTGCACGTCTATCCGAAAGTTCCCGCCCCGTCGATGACGACGATCGACGACGCCAACGCCAACGAAATCCGCGCCTTGCTCAAAAAAGAGCTCGACGTCAACGTCGCAGGCGGGCAGGATCATCTCAAAGGCAAGATTTTCCGCATCAATCATATGGGCCTGATCGCTCCGTACGAAATGGGATGGGTCGTCAACGCCGTTGAAATCGCCCTTGCCAAGCTCGGCCGCCGCACGTTCGACGGAACTGCGAACCGGGTGTTCAACGCAACGTTCTACGGACTTGACGCATGATCTTCGCACACGAAATCCCCGAAGGCAGCAAGCTCTATTTCGGTGAGACCGCCCGGCGAAAACGCCAGATCGAAGGCATCGCCAGCGACGTGCTCTACGACGGAGGTTTTGCAGAGATCGTCGTGCCGCTGTTTTCGTACCATCAGCACCAAAGTGTGTCCGACGCCAAAGAGCTCATTCGCATGGGTGACGCCGCCAATCATGAAATGAGTCTGCGTGCCGATACGACGATCGACGTAGTACGCATCATCTCCAAGCGGCTGGGGCGCAATACCGAGCATCGCAAATGGTTCTATATCCAGCCCGTTTACCGGTATCCGTCGCACGAGCAGTACCAGGTCGGTGCCGAAGTGATCGGCGAGGCCGACCTGGCGACGGCACTGCACAGCGCCGTCGAGATTTTCGGCCGGCTCGACGTCACACCGCTGCTTCAGCTGTCGAATATCAATATTCCGCGCCGCCTGAGCGAGATGCTCGACATCCCGCTTGACGATTTTCGCCATATCCGCATCGAAAAACTGCTTGCGCTCGACATCGACTGGCTCAAAGCGCTGGTTTACCTGCACGACGTGTCCGAAATCGACGCGGTCATGGCGGCCGTTCCCGACGCTATCCGCGAGGAGCTGCGCAAAATCAAGGAACTTGCCGAAGCCGTTCCTTATGCCCGTACCGCCGTGGCGCCGCTGTATTACGCGAAGATGCTTTATTACGACGAGCTCTATTTCCGCATGATCGAAGGCAACGAGGTTTACGCCCGCGGCGGCCGTTACGAAAACGAAGGCGTCACCTCCGTCGGCTTCGCACTATATACCGATGCCCTGCTCGAAGCGGGGATTTGACAAAGGGGTTTTATGAAACAGGCAGATTTGATCGTCGGCATCCAGTGGGGTGACGAAGGCAAAGGGAAAATCGTCGATCTTCTGGCGCAGAAGTATGATGCGGTCGCCCGCTATCAGGGCGGTCATAACGCCGGGCATACCATCTGGGTCGACGGCGTCAAATACGCGCTGCATCTCATTCCTTCGGGCGTGCTCAATCCCGAAGCGATCAATATTATCGGCAACGGGGTGGTCGTCTCTCCCGAAGCGCTGATCAAGGAGATGCAGCAGTTCGACGATCTGGCCGGACGCCTGTTCGTCAGCGAATCGGCACACATGATTTTGCGTTTTCACGAGCTGATCGACCAGGCGAAAGAGCGTATGCGCGGCAAGAACGCCATCGGCACGACCGGGCGCGGGATCGGCCCGGCATACAGCGAAAAAATCGCTCGCGCGGGTTTCCGGCTGGGCGAACTGCGCGATATCGATGCGTTGACGCAGAGGATTCTGGATTATTTCGAGCAAAACCGCGCGGTCTACCGTGCTCTCGAAGTCGAGCTTCCCGACGAAACGGCCCTGCGAAGCGACCTCGTGCGATACGCCGAAGCCCTGACGCCATATTTGGCGAACACGACGAAAATGGTCTGGGAGCTGCTCGACAACGATAAAAACGTGCTGCTCGAAGGGGCGCAGGGCACGCTGCTCGATATCGACCACGGAACCTATCCGTACGTCACCAGTTCGTCGACCATTTCGGCCGGAGCGTGTATCGGGCTGGGGCTCAGTCCCAAAGACATCGGCAAAGTCACGGGCATCGTCAAGGCTTATTGTACCCGTGTGGGCAACGGCCCTTTCCCGACCGAGGATTTCGGAAAAGACGGCGACAGGCTGCGCGAACAGGGACACGAGTTCGGTACGACGACGGGCCGCCCGCGCCGCTGCGGCTGGTTCGATGCCGTGGCCGCCCGCTATGCCAGCCGCCTCAACGGCTGCGACGAACTGGCGATTATGAAACTTGACGTGCTCGACGGCTTCGACGAAGTCAAAATCTGCGTCGCTTACGACATCGACGGCGAACGTATCGACTACATGCCGCTCGACCCCGAACGGGCCAAGCCGGTTTACGAAACCTTCGCAGGCTGGGAAAAGAGCGAAGGCGTACGCCGCTGGGACGATCTGCCCGCAAACGCCAAAGCCTACCTTCAGGCCGTCGAGCGCCTTAGCGGAACGAAAATCGGCATGGTGTCGACCTCGCCCGATCGCAACGACACGATTCTGCTCTGATGCAAAAGGGCAGCGCCCTCTTTGCGCTATAATGAATGCATGATTAAGCGCCTTCTTGTTTTTATCGCTTTGTTCGCTTCGCTGCTGGGAGGAGGGTTGCTTTACCTCAATTTTCGTATCCTTGAGCAAGCCTACGTCGATCGGCTGGAACAGTCGGTGCGTGCCGAGAGCCTTCAGCGAACAGGGGCTTTGAAAAAGGCCGTGCAGTCGAAGGATAAGGCTGGGGTACGAAGCATCCTCGACAAACTTTCGCGCGAGCCGTGGGTCGCGGAAGTGTCGTTGCGTACGGATACAAATCGTGAAAAGATCGAGATTGCGGCGAGCGGCGACGTGCTGAGGCATGTCGAGCTTCCCGTCGAAGGGACCACAGCGGTGTTGTCGGCGGGTGTCGATGCCTCGGCGCTCAAGACGTGGAAAAAACAGTACCTGACGTTCGCCGGTTATCTTTTTGCCGGCTACGTCGTGCTTGTTTTCGTCCTTGTCTGGATAGCGGGTCGGGCATTCGGGCCGCTGAAACGGCTGGCCGAGCACCTTGAAACGTTCGACCCTTCCCATCCGGTTCCCATACCCGTAAAACGGCTGCCCCGCAATGAAACCGGCACCATTGTCGAAGCGGTCAATGCAATGAGCGAGCACCTTGCTTCGCATGCCGAGCATATCGCCGAGCTTCAGGGGCGCATCGACGATGCCGAGCGCCATCTCAAGGAGGCGCAGCAGATTGCACGCATGGGAAGCTGGCAGTTCGATATCGAAACCCAAACGGCG
>CAZYEW010000030.1:14276-15484 GCA_964646705.1 uncultured Sulfurimonas sp. | reverse complement strand
GTCAACGATACGCTGGGGCATACGATGGGCGATATGCTGCTCAAAGAGGTGGCACATCGTCTGCGCGGCTGTTTGCGGGAAACCGATACGGTCTCACGCATCGGAGGCGACGAGTTCGTCGTGATCGCGCCGATGCTTCATAGTGAAGCAGATGCGCTTGTCCTGGCGAAGAAACTTTTGAACGTCATGCAGGAAAAATGGGAACTCGGCGACAAGGCGCTGTTTACGACGACGAGTATCGGGATCGCGATGTATCCCGACCATGCCGAAGACGTCGATACGCTGGTGAAATTCGCCGATACGGCGATGTACAAAGCCAAAGAAGAGGGGCGCAACAAAATCAAACTTTACAGCGGTTCGATGGGCGAGAAAATCGAAAAAGTCATTCGTATCGAGCACGAGATGCGTATTGTGATCGAAACGATGGAACAGTTCGAGCTGTACTACCAGCCCAAGGTTTCCCTGCGCAGCGGCGCGATCGCCGGTGCCGAGGTGCTCATTCGCTGGAACCATCCGAGCATGGGGCTCGTCTTTCCCGACGACTTTATCCCGATTGCCGAAAACACGGGCATGATCATCGCGATTGGAGAATGGGTCATGCACGAAGCTGCCCGTCAGGTCGAACGATGGAAAAAAGAGGGGATCGCCCCGCTGCGCCTTGCCGTCAACCTTTCGGGGCGGCAGTTTCAGAGCCCGACGCTTCTTGAGCATATTCGCGACGTGCTCGGAGGCTACGACATCGCTCCGCAGTACCTTGAGTTCGAAGTGACCGAGAGCGTTTCGATGAACAGTCTCGAAGAGAGCCTGAACGTACTTCGCCGGCTGCGTGAACTCGGTGTGGGCGTGGTAATCGACGATTTCGGCACGGGCTACTCGTCGCTGGCGTATCTCAAACAGTTCCCGGTCGATACGCTCAAAATCGACAAGGCGTTCATCATGAACATGCTCGAAGACGCGGACGACAGAACCATCGTCGAGTCGATCGTTTCGATGAGCAAGGCGATGAACCTCAAAATCGTCGCCGAGGGGGTCGAAACGGCAGAACACGTGACGCTGCTTAAAAAGATGGGGGTCGATTTCGCGCAGGGATACTATTTCAGCCGACCGATCCCCTTGCCGCAGTTCGATCTGCTCTATCGCAAGAATCTTGTGCGTATGCAGCAGCGCAGGCAGGAAAAAGCACGGGGTGATACGTCGTCGTGAGGTCT
>CAZYEW010000030.1:7797-14176 GCA_964646705.1 uncultured Sulfurimonas sp. | reverse complement strand
GTATGCAGCAGCGCAGGCAGGAAAAAGCACGGGGTGATACGTCGTCGTGAGGTCTTGGTGTCCTGAACATTGATGCTGGATCCACGGCATAAAAGGCTTTGTGGATTCCGGGTCAAGCCCGGAATGACGGAAGAACGAGCGCCATCCTGAACTGCCCAGCCCGTCATCCTGAACTTGATTCAGGATCCATCGTTCGAACCGTATGAGGGCTGTTGATTCGAAGCCTTCGGCGGTGCTTTGCACATCGCCTTCGGTTTCGTTCGTTTTAACAAGGTTGGGCTATTGATGTTAAGCCTTCGGCGGTGCTTCGCACAACGCCTTCGGTTTCGCAGCTACAAACGTGAAGCAGTTCACGTTTGCTTTACGCTGCTCACATTCCAGGGATGCGGGGGATTTTTCCCAGTTTGGTGTTGCGGCAATACCAGCCCCACCCTTTTTTCATCCAGTGGCCGAGTTTCGGCATGGGGAGCATAAAGGCTTTTTTCGTGTTGCGGAAAACAAAGCCGGCACCGTCCCCGGTGTCCATGACGCACAGAATGTTCAGGTGCTCCTGGTAGCCTTTGCGTTTGTCGCTTCCAAGATCTCTTTGGACGATGTTGTAGGCGATATTTTTGGCCATCACTTCGGCGACGTGGCCCTGTTTGGCACGCCAGTCGGGACCTTCGAGTGCGGCGACGTCGCCGGCGGCGTAGACATTGGTCGGTTTTCCGTCGACAACGACTTCGCTGAAGTCGTTGATTTTGACGAAACCCGCTTCGTTGGTCGGAAGGTCGGAGTTTTTGATAACGGCGTGTCCGTCGCCTGCGGGAATGTACATGGTGAAATCCGACTCGACTTTGCCGTCGTCTTCGAAGACGATG
This sequence comes from uncultured Sulfurimonas sp., assembly GCA_964646705.1. GTDB lineage: Bacteria > Campylobacterota > Campylobacteria > Campylobacterales > Sulfurimonadaceae > Thiomicrolovo. The sequence goes on along the minus strand of CAZYEW010000030.1, from coordinate 13,316 downwards.
CCGTCGGCTTCGAAACGTTTGATCTTTTTGCCGAAATGTTTCTTGAAACCGTTGCGTTCAAACATCGTGTCCATCATCGCCAGCGCCTGTTCGCCCATCCGTGCGCCGGGTTTGGGCATGGGGGCGAAGAAGGTCATGTCGAAACGGTCGCGGATGCCGAGTTTTTTGAGCTTGTTGTGCAGGTTGAAAAAGACTTCGAAGCCGGGGCCGCCGCGTACGGCCGAACTGTCTTTGGGATTGCCGCCGAATCCAAACGCGATTTTGCCGCCGCCGCGCGCGATCAGTTCGTCGATGCGGCGTTTGATTTTAGGGGCTTCGAGCGGATCGCCGCAAATGGAAAGGGTGTGCTCTTTTTGGCCGGGATGCACCATTTTGTGCGCACCCATCGCGACGACGAGGTAATCGTAATCGCGTATTTCTTTGCCCGAAGCGAGGGTTACCCGGTTGGCTCCCGCCTCGATTTTGGCCACACCGTCGACGATCACGTCGAAGCCGTGGGCCTGTTTGAGTTCGTCAAGACCGATTTTGACGTCGTTCATATCGGCTTCGCCCGTGGCAATCCAGATCGACGTCGGATAGATGTAAAAATAGTCGCGATCGCTGACCAGCGTCACGTCGTAGCCTTCTTTGCGCAGATGCGCGGCCGTATCGACTCCCGCGAAACCGCCGCCGAGAACCAGAACTTTTTTCATGTGCCTTCCTCTTTTGATGCGTTTGTTGCAAGCATGATAATCAAATGACGATAAAAATAAAATTAAAAAGATGTTTTATCGTCACTTTCGCTTAGTTTCACGGAGCAGACGCGATGTTTGAGTCGTGCTGAAGCCGCCGTTTGGCATCATCGGAAAAAAGGATGAAAATGGCGAAGGAAAAAGCGCTGCTCGGCGGCGGATGTTTTTGGTGCATCGAAGCGGTCTATCGCCGTGTCAAAGGGGTAGAGTCGGCCGTGAGCGGCTATGCCGGAGGCGAGCTTCCCGATCCGGACTACCGTGCGGTGTGCACGGGTACGACGGGGCATGCGGAAGTCGTCGAAATCACCTTCGACAACGACGTGATCGCCTATGAAGAGATTTTGGAGATTTTTTTCGAAATTCATGACCCCACGACGCTCAACCGCCAGGGTGCCGACAAAGGGACGCAGTACCGTTCGGTCATCTATTATTACGACGAGGCGCAAAAAGCCAAAGCCGAAGCGGCCGTCAAAAAGGCTCAGGCGAATTTCGACGACCCGATCGTCACCGAGCTTTCGCCCGCTCCGAAGTTTTACCCTGCCGAAGGCTACCATCAAAACTACTACGACCTCAACATGAATCAGGGCTATTGCCAGGTGGTTATCGCACCGAAAGTTCAGAAGTTTCTGACGAAATTTCCCGACAAGCGTGCCTGATGTGTTTCGTCGTTTTCATGGCGATCGGCGCGTTCGCGATTTCGCTCTATCTGCACGGGAACCTGCCGTATGCCTTGGCAGCCGGGGCCGTTTCCGCGGTCTTTCTTTTTTTCTTCGTCCGCAAACTGCGTAAAAACGCACCCTGCCTTTTCGGTGACGGGTCGGACTGTTAGAGCCGGCCCTGCTTGACGAGGGCGAGGGCCATCGCAAGCGAAAATCCGTCGTTTTCGAAGCCTTCTTCGATGCAGCATTCGCACTTGTCACCCACGCCGCATTCGGGGTGTTCGAGCAGCGCTTCAAGGGTTTCGATGTCGTTGGCCTTGATGCATTCGGCGATTTCGCCGAGGGTCTTGGAGTTGCAGACGCAGAGTTCTCTTTCTTTGTCTATCATCATGCGATGCTCCTTTTTGCAATGTGTTTGGCAAGTGCGACGCAGGCTCTGACGCTCGGTTCGGGGGCCATGTGCACGTGTGCATGCGTCCTTGCCGCCTGCGCGGTCGTGCGTCCGATGACGACGACGTCCTGCGTCGGCACTATGGCAAACCGTTTTTCAAAACATTTCAGTGCCGAGGGCGAGGTGAAAATCAGTACCGCGTTTTTCGGCGGTGTTTCTCCCCCGTCTTCGCAGACGGTTTCGTACACGACGACCTCGTCGACGGTGATGCCGTCGTTTCGCAGCCGCTGCGCGAAGTCCGAAGCGACGACCTTGGGGCGGGCGTAGAGCCAGCGGCGGCCGGCATGGCGACGTTTGACGATATCGTACAGCCCCGCGCCGTAACCGTCGGAGCGTTCAAGGATTTTCGCCCCGAGCGAGACGATTTTGTTTTCGGTAGCTTTTCCGACACAGAGTACGTCGAGGGACTTCCATGCGGGGTCGATGCGTTCGATGGCCTCGACACCCTGTTTGGAGGTGAGAATGATCCCGTCATAGCGTGACAGATCAACGGCCGGTGAGAAAAAGCGTGTGCCAAGCAGCGGCAGGTGTGTGACGTCGGGGTCGTCGCTTTGGGTGACGGAAGTTAGCACGATCGGTCGTTTCATGGCATTGAAGGTACCGGTTCGTTTCCGCATGAGGGAAACGAAAGGCGTTTGAATGAAGTGTAAAAAAAGTATAGGGCAAAAAAGTTACGCAAACGTTAACCGTCGTTTCGGCAATCGCCGCAGATTCCGATAAAAACCGTTTCGGTCGCTTCGATGCGGTAGCCGCTTTTCGTTTCGGCTTCGAGATGAATGCCGCCGCAATCGATTTCGATGTCTTCGACTTTGCCGCACCGCCGGCAGTACAGATGGTGGTGCGGCTGTTTGCTGACCTCGAAAACCGTTTTGATTTCGGGGATTTTCACTTCGTTGAGCAGCCCGTTTTCGGTCATGATGGCGATGTTCTTGTAGACCGTCGCCAGCGACACGTTGGGATAGGCGCTTTTGACCTCTTCGTAGAGCATGTCGATGTTCAAATGCCCGAAAGTGTTGAGGCTTTCGACGATTTTGAGCCGTTGGGGCGTGACCTTCAGCCGGTGGTCGCGCAGTGTTTTGGGAATATCCGTCAGTTTCATAAAAGAATTAAACCACGAAACAGATAAAAACGACATCATGAAACGGCAGGTGCCGCAAATCCTAAAGCGAAAGAAAGGGCTAAAAAGTACTTAAGGATAAATTTTATTATTTGTGCTATCATTTTGCAAACCCTTTGAAGGAGATACCATGTTCAAAAAGATTGCGATCGCTGCGGCGGTGCTCGTCAGCGGTGCTGCGGCGGACCAGCTGGCCGATAAGGCCAAAGCGATGGGGCTGAAGCCCATTCCCAAAGAGACTTCGGCACTGTACAAAGTGATCGACAACCCGAAAAATCCGATCAATGCCGAAAAAGTGGCGCTTGGCAAACAGCTCTATTTCGACCCGCGCCTTTCGAAAAGCGGACTGATCAGCTGTAACTTCTGCCACAACCTCGCTACGGGCGGAGTGGACGGCGTGAGTGCGGCGACGGGGCATATGTGGCGCCACAACCCGCACCACCTCAACTCGCCCACCGTCTACAATGCCGTCTTCGCAGGCAGCCAGTTCTGGGACGGCCGTGATCCCGACCTCGAAGCGCAGGCGCAGGGACCGATGCAGGCACCCCCGGAAATGGCGGCGACCAAAGCGCACGTCGAAGCCGTCGTCAATTCGATTCCGGCGTACGTCAAGGCGTTCAAGCATGCCTACAGCAATCAAAACATGAAGCCGACCTTCAAAGACGTCGCCGACGTCATCGCGGTGTTCGAACGCACGCTGGTTACGCCGTCGCGCTACGACCGCTACCTGCAAGGCTGCGACAAAGCGCTTTCCAAAGAGGAAAAAGCGGGCCTTGAAACGTTTATCGACAAAGGGTGCGTCAGCTGTCACAACGGTATCGCGCTGGGCGGTTCGATGCAGCCTTTCCCGGCGGTCGGCAAATACAAATATGCCGATATCGGCGATTTCAAAGGCGACAAGAACGGAATGGTCAAGGTACCGACGCTGCGCAACGTCGAAGAGACGGCACCTTACTTTCACAACGGTGCGGTCTGGAACCTCAAAGAAGCGATCGAAATCATGGGCGAAACCCAGCTCGGCGTGAAGCTGACGAAAAAAGAGGTCGCAAGTATCGAGACTTTCCTCAAAGCGCTCACCGGCGACAAGCCCACGGTCGAATTTCCGATGCTTCCCGCACGCACCGACAAGACGCCGCTTCCCGATTTGAACTGAAACGGCGTTTCTCTTCTTGCCCCGCTGCATTGTACGGCGGGATTTTTCGTTCGTATCCGGTTGAAGGATGTGGTACAATAATCCACTATCCTCGATACGGGAGTGCGTACGATGAAAAAATTGATAGGCCTGTGGCTGTTGGCTTCAATGCTCGTTTTTGCGAGCGAAACGAAAGAGGCCGCTCTCGAAACGGATGCGACGACAGCCGAGGCAACAGAACATGTGAGAGCGTATTTTACGCCCGAAGAAGTCTCAGAAGCCGCCTCCAAAGTTGTCGAAAACCTTAAAGATATCAACGTTTCGATTCGTCCCTCTGCGTCCGATACCGAGATTGAAGAAGCTCTCCCCACTTACATCGAGTCGCTCGACAAAATGCTTGCGGGTATCGATACACACAACCTTGAAAGTACTTCGATCAAACATTTGCGCGGGCTGCTCGAACAAGCTACGGTCTATACCGATCAGCTCGACGAGTACAAAAAGCGTTTCGCAAAACGGATCGATCTGCATGCCAAAGCCATCGAGCGCCTCAAAGCCCTTGAAGAGCGCTGGATCGCCACCTTACGTTTCGCTCAGAAAGAAAATGCGCCCGAAGCGATCATCGGGCGCATCGAATCGACGCTCGTCGCTATCGCGACGCTGCGGGACGAAGTCAAACATTCGTACGACAGGGTGCTGACGTCCCGGGACAGGCTTGTTGCGGAAGATTCGAAAATGCATCAAATGGTCGAAACGGTGACCGAAGCCAAAGACAGGCTTTCGACGCGCTTTTTCGTGCGGGACAGAGATCCGCTGATCGACGCGATCGAAGAGAACCGTCTCGATTGGAAAGGATACGTGCTCGCATTTTGGCAGACGATTCGAACGATCCCCCGAGCTGCCTATCTGTTTTATGCCGATAATATCGAACGTGTTTACGTTCATCTGTTCCTGACGGCGCTTGTCGCGATGCTGATGCTCTATCTCAACTACAGGGACCGGCGCGGCAGCTTGTTCGTCAAACGTGACGAAAAAGTCCAAGGTTCGATCATCTTCATTCGCAACCCGCTTTCTGCAACGGTGCTGCTTTCGGTCTTGATGATCGGAGCGCTTTATCCCGAACGTCCGGCAGCCGTTGCGGTGATGAATGCACTTGTCGCGATCATCGCGTTGATACTGATTATCCAGAAAATCGTCCGAAAAAAGGTGTTGCCTTTCATCTACCTCGTCATGGCACTGTACTTTGTCGGTGCGATTCAGGATCTGATCATCGGGTACGAAACCGAAACCCGTGTCGTCTGGTTTTTCATTGCGCTTGTGCTGCTTGCCGCATTGGCGTTGCTGATACGTGCCAAACGGCATTTGGAGTGGGGGCGCGTCGTTTGGTGGGCGGGTATCCTGCGCCGTTTTTTGCCGCCGCTCGTTTTGG
>CAZYEW010000030.1:0-7697 GCA_964646705.1 uncultured Sulfurimonas sp. | reverse complement strand
CGCGTCGTTTGGTGGGCGGGTATCCTGCGCCGTTTTTTGCCGCCGCTCGTTTTGGTGGTTTTCGCCTCGATTTTCGCCAATCTTCTCGGTGCTTACAATTTGGCGCACAGGCTGACGTTTTCGGCACTCGTTTCGCTGATTCTTTTTATCGCCTTTACGATCATCGCGTTGGTGTTCAACGGCTTGATCGTCATGCTCGTACGCCGCCGTGCTCGCAATTCATCGCTGCTTATCGATGCGTACGCAGAACAGATCGAACGCCAGCTCAAAGTGCTCGTCAATGCGGCATTGCTGCTGTATTGGCTCTATCTGGTCGTCAAAAGTTTCGGCGTCATGAACGTCATCGTCGAATGGTTCCGCCGTTTTCTCGACCTTAGCTGGGATATCGGCAATCTGCATTTCTCGATGGCGGCCATCTTCAATTTTCTGTTCATTTTGACGATCACCTTTTTTCTGACGCGTTTCGTTCGGATTCTGCTGGATTTGGAGCTTTTCAGCCGTTACCGCTTTCCCCGCGGTGTTCCGGCGGCGATTCAGATGATTTTGCGCTATACGATCCTTACGGTGGGCGTCATCGTCGCCCTGCATGCGCTGGGCATCGAGCTGAGCGATTTGAGCCTGCTTGCCGGTGCCCTGGGTGTGGGGATCGGTTTTGGTCTGCGTAACATCATGGCCAATTTCATTTCGGGCATCATCATGGTGTTCGAACGCCCGGTGCAAGAAGGCGACGTCGTGCAAGTCGACGGCACGTTCGGCGACGTGCAGAAAATCGGCGTACGCGCGACCACGATCAAGACCTACGACGGCAGCGAGGTGATCGTGCCCAATGCCGATTTCGTCACCAAAGAAGTGACCAACTGGACGCTCTCTTCGAAACACCGCCGCGTCAAAATGACCTACAAGGTCGCTTTCGGCAACGATCCGATGAAAGTGATCGAAATCATTCGCGCGACGATCGATCGGCATCCCGACGTCAAACGCGATCCCGCCCCCAAAGTGCTTTTCGACGGGTACGGCGACTACTATCTGGAATTTACCGTTTACTTCTGGGTCGACGAACGGCTGTTGGAGATCAAAAGCGAAACGGCGATCGCGATTTACGAGGCGTTGCAAGAAGAAGGAATCAGCATGCCGGTGCCTTTCAGCAGCGTCCGCTACGAAGGCGGCTCGCCGGCCTGAAGGGGTATGAATCTTTAGATGAATTCTACGGGGCCGTCGCCGTCATGCAGCGCGTCGGCAAGGTGTTTGCGGTCGATCGTATGTTTGGCGCCGCGGTAGAGGTTGGCTTCGAGTTTTTCGAGGGCGTCGTCGACGGCGGGATGCGTGCCTTTGAGCGGCAGCAGCAGATCGAAAAGCTCGCGGTCGTTTTTGGCGGCGCGAATGCGTTTGGCCAGCGGCGTTTCGGGTTTGGCTTTTTTGGGCCGTTCTTTGCGCCACAGGCCGACGAGCCATAAAAACAGCCCGCCCGTCACGAAGCCTCCGGCGAAGATGCCCGCTGCTTCGTACCGGTCGATGCGGCCGTTGGCGGGTGCACTTTTTGGTGCAGAAGCCGCCGCGGTGACGATCGGTGCGGCGGCACTCTGCAGTGTTGAAGGACGGGGCGCGGCACCGGTGACTTCGATTTCGAACGGCGGGGTGTGTTTGGTGACGACCGTCTTGGTACGGCTGTCGAAATAGCGAAATGCCAGCGGCGGAATCGTGACGTTGCGGTCGGGAATGATCGCGATCGTTTGGTCGAAGGTGCCGAAGTATTTGCCGTTTTTGATGTAGCTTTCGGTTTTGGGATCGTTGGCGTAAACGACCGCATCGTCCATTTGGGGCTCGAATTTCGCAATGTCTTCGACGTTGCCTTCGCCTTCGATATGAATATGCAGGTTGACCGGCTTGTTCGCCGCGACTTTATGCTTGTCCACCTCGGCACGCAGGGTGAAGTCCCCGTAGACTTCAAGCCCCTGCGGCAGCGGTTCGACGTGCAGGGTGGCCGGGTTGGAGTAGAGTTTTTTGTACTGCAGCCGGCTGTTGAAGAACGGGTCGCTGAAAAACGGATCGTCGAAGAGTCCGCGGCCGCGGCTGAGCTTGACGCGGGTGCCGACGTTGGCATAGATCGGAGGAATGGTCAAATCGCCGCTTTTTTGCGCGAACAGCAGGTAGCTGAAAGTGCGGGTGATATAGCCGTCTTTGTCGACGCCTTTGGCCGGCTGCGCGTTGAGCTGCTTGATCCAGAAGTCTTCGAACTTGGGTTCGGCGATTTTGAGGTCATCGAGCGGTGTGCCGGGTTTGATTTTGAAAATCAGGTCGAGCCGGACCGGTTCGCCGACGTAGGCATGGTCTTTTTCGAGCTTCATCAGCAGGCGCATCGGGGCGCCCTGCGGCGCGGCGGTCGGTTCGAGCACCCGCACGTGCAGGGGCAGGGTGTGTTCGACGCGTCCGTCGACGGTGATGTCGAATGCCGGAATCGTCACGTTGCGATCGGGCGTGAAGACGAGCCGCTGCTCGACGGTCCGGGTCGTATGGCCGTTCACGATCGAGAGGCTTCGGCTCGTGCCGCGGCTTTGTATGGGAAAGCCCGCGATGTCGCGCAGGGGCGGAAATTCGATGTCGTTTCCCGTAGCACTGAGCGTCAGCGTGACGGGTTCTCCGCGATAGACGGCGGGGTTGTCGATACGGGCCGTGACCGAGGCCGCCGCACTGAGCGTCAGTGCGAAGAACAGTGCGATAGCGTAGCGAAAATGATTACCAGGGTGTCGTTTCGTTTTCATGCGGTTTTCCTTTGTTCGAGAGCGGAATCATCAGGGTTTTGATGCCGCGTCCGTTGAGCATTTGATTGTATTTGCGTTCTTCCATGTCGCTGATAGGCTGTGCCTTCGCCGCAGCGGCACGGGGTTGTTCTTTTTTGCCTTCTTTTTTCTTCTTGGCTGCTTCGTGTTTTTTGGCTTCGCCGTTTTGCTTTTGTTTGTCGTCGCGTTTTTGCTTGTTTTTTGCGTTGCGGCCTTGGTCGTTTTTGTCTTTTTTCTGGCCGTCTTGCCCTTTGTTGCGGTCGTTTTTGTTCTTTTGGTCGTTTTTCTTGCCGCCGTTCTTTTGTTGTTGCTTCTGATTCTTTCCGTTTTTGTTCTTTTTGTCGTTTTGTTTCTTGTTTTGATTTTGTTTGTTCTGTTTGTTGTTTTTCTTTTGCCGGTTTTTCTTCTTTTTCTGTTTTTTGAGCAGTTCGAGATTGTAGCGCGTATCGGCGTCGTCTTTAAGCTTGAGCGCCGCTTCGTAAGCCTTGATCGCTTCATCGGTTTTGCCGGCATTGGCGAGGCTGTTGCCGAGGTTATGCAGGGCACTCGGTTTAAGCTTTTTATCGTGGATGCGTGCGAAAACCTTGGCGGCTTCGCCGTATTTTTTCTGTTTGTACAGGGCGTTGCCGTAATCGTAGAGCGCCTGATCGTTTTTATGCTTGACTTTTGCATAGGCTTCGGCAGCTTTGGCATAATCGCCGTGTTCGTAAGCCTTTTGAGCTTCGTCGAGCGTATGAAAATCCAGTATGCCCGCATGCAGCGCCGAGGCGAGCAGCAGGGCGGTCAGCATCGTTTTACGCATGGTTCCTCCTTCGCGGCAGCGAATACAGCGCGAGCAGCAGCGCGACGATTCCCGCACCCAGCGGGTAGACGAACAGCTCCTGGACGTCGCGGATGACGTCGCTGTTTTCGCGGTGTTGGGTGAATCGGGCTTTGATGGCATCCGCAAGCGCTTTGATGTCGTTCTTTTTGAGCGAATAGACCATAAAGGCGCCGCCCGTGTCGAGTGCCAGCTGTTTGATGGCGTCGTTGCGCCGCACGACGACGATATCGCCTTTTTTATCCGTCATGACGCCGCGTTCGGTTTTGATGACGCCGCCTTTTTCGGTACCGATGTTATAGACGAAAACGACGATACCGTGCGATTTCGCGTAATCGATTGCTTTGGAAAAATCTTTGTCGTCGCCGCCGTCGGTAAACAGCAGCAGCGCTTTCTTTCGGCTCTTCCCAAGCAGGGCGTCGGTCTGTTCGAGGGCCTGCATCACGTCGGTTCCGCGCAGGCTGACCATATCGGTGTTCATGTTGCCCACGAGGTAGCGCAGCGTCGAGAAGTCTTCGGTCAGCGGCGAGATCATGAACGCGCGCGAACTGAAGCCGATCACGCCGACGCGGGTCTCTTTGACATCGTTCAAAAAGGCGTCGAACTTGCGTTTGGCGAGTTCGAGGCGGTTGGGATAGATGTCGTCGGCGAACATCGAGCGCGAGATGTCGAAAGCGGCGATGATGTCAATGGTGCTCGTTTTGACCTTGATCTCGCCCCGGTCGATGACGGGCCGCGCCAGTGCGACGACGAAGGCCGCGAGCGCGGTGAGCAAGAAAGCGTGCCGAACCCACTGCGGCAGTGTGTGGGATTTGCGCAGCAGCAGTGCGAGCACGTCGGGCGCGAAAACCTGCGTCGTACGTTTTTTGGGCGCGAACAGCAGTGCGCCGAGCGGCACGAGGACGATCAGCAAAAACAGCAGATGCGGATGTTCAAAGTGCATAGCCCCTCCTTTGCATCAGCGCGAAAATAAGCAGCAGCACGGCCGCCGCGGCGAGCGGATAGGCGTAGAAATAGTGCTTCTTGACGTATTTGTTCGCCTTGATTTCGCTTTTTTCGAGCGCATCGATCGCCGCGTAGATGCGTTTGAGCTTTTCGACGGTGTCGGCTTCGAAAAATTTGCCGCCGGTTTCGTCGGCGATCTTTTTCAATACCGCCGGGTTGTAGTCGCCGCGTCCGCCGACCCCGATGGCGTAGACCTTGACGCCGTGTTTGACCGCGCTTTTGATGGCGACGTCGAGCGGAATGTTGCTGGTGTTGTCCACGCCGTCGGTGAGCAAAATGGCGATCTTTTCTTTGGACTTGGAGTCTTTGAACAGTTTGGTGCTCATGAAAAGCGCTTCGTACAAGGCGGTGCGCTGGGTACCGGCGATGCCGACGTCGACTTTGGAGAGCAGCTGCTTGAGGCTCTTTTTGTCATACGTCAGCGGCATGGCGACGTAGGCGAAGTCGGCGAACAGCGTCAGCCCGAGTTTGTCGTGCTTGCGTTTGTCGATAAAGTCGAGCACGATGTTCTTGACGATGCCGAATTTGTTCATCTGTTTCATCGAGCCGCTGGCGTCGAGGACGAGCGCGATTTCGTAGCCTTTGTCGTTTTGGACGACGACCTCGTTTTGTTTGATCGGCGAAGCGAGCGCGAGGGCGAGCAGGATGAAAATCAGCGTCTTGAGCCCTTTGCGAAGCCAGTCGCTCCGGCGTCCAACTTTTTGCAGCAGTTCCGTGTTGGGGAAAATGAGCCGTCTTGCCTTGGCGCGGCAGAAGGTTTCGCACAGCAAAAACAGAACCGGGAGCGCAAAAGCCCACGGGTATTCGAATGTCCATTCACCCACGTTTGGCCTCCTTGATAAAACGCTGCATGTTCGTTTTTAGCCGTGCGTCGAGCGGCGGAACCTCTTTTTTGAATTTGTACGGTTCGAGCTCGCGCAGCAGCGCTTTGAACGCGGCGTCGTTTTTCGGCGTCGTCACGAAATGGCCCAGCAGGCTGAAGTCGTAGACGGCTTTTTTGGTGTCGCTGAAATCGAGCGCTTCGAGGCGCCGCAGCGCTTCGGCCCGACGGGCGTCAAAGCGCCGTTTGCGGCGTTGCCGCAGCCAGAAGAGGACTGCGGCAATCGCAAGCAGTATCGCGGCGACGATGGCGGCGAAGAACCACGCCGAGAGGTCGGGCACGTCGACGATGGGTTTGATGTCTTTGAGCGGGAGGGCGGTTTGCGGTTGCACGGCTTACCTCCGAAACAGGGCGGAGAGCTTGAGAAAGGGCTCCTCGTCCGTATAGATTTTCGTCGCGACGATCCGATGGGCCGCGAAATGTTCGTACAGTTTCCGATCGTGCTCGGCCAGCGCTTTTTCGAAACGGCGGGCAAGGCTGTGCGAGAGTGTCAGCTCCGACGAAGCCAGCGTGACCGGATCGAGCAGTTCGATGTCGCCTTCGAGCACGGGCCGTTCTTCGAGCCGGTCGCGTACGATGACGGCATAGACCTCGTGGTGTGCCAGCAGCGAGAGGTCGATTCCCTCCCCGTGGAAATCGCCGATCAGAAAGATCAGCGAACGCCGTCGAACCCGGCCGTTGATGTAGTCTACGAGCGCAGCGTAGTCGACCTGCTTGCCCAGCGGATCGCGCGAGAGCGCTTCGGGAATCGTGACGTTGAGCGAGCCCATCGAACGGGTCGGCGGCAGAAAGAACTCCTCTTTGTCGCTGAAAATGGCGGTACTGACACGGTCGTCGTTTTTGAGCGCGGAGTACGAAATCAGCGACAGTGCCTCGGCCATCACTTCTTGTTTGAAACGGCGCGATCCGAAAAAGATGCTGCCGCTTTCGAGAAAAACGCAGACGATATTGAGTTCGCGTTCTTCGTTGAAGACGTTGACGAACGGCTTTTGTTCGCGGGCGGTGACTTTCCAGTTGATGGTGCGCACGTCGTCGCCGAAACTGTACTCTTTGAGCTCGGAGAAATCCAGTCCGTTCCCGGCGAAAATACTGGGATTCCCGCCCACCGAGGCGCCGAAGATGTTGCGCCGGGTACGGATAAGGATCTCTTCGCTTTTATGGGCAAACAATACGGTTTCCTTACGGCAGTTTCACGGTCTGCATGATGGTCGTCACAAGGTCGTCGGCACTGACGCCTGCCGCTTCGGCTTTGTAGTTGAGCACCATGCGGTGGCGCAGTACACCCTTGACCGTATCGGCGACGTCGAGCGGGGTGACGTAGTCGTTGCCGCGCAGGTAGGCGCGTGCCTTGGCCGCTTTGTAAAGGTTGATCGACGCCCGCGGGCTCGCCCCGTAGTCGAGGTACTGGGCAATGTCGCCCACGCCGTATTTTTCGGGTTCGCGGGTGGCGAAGATGAGTTTGAGCATGTAGCGCGTCACCGCTTCGTCCACGTGAACGCGCTGCACTTCCTCGCGCATGGCAAGAATGTCGTCGGCCCCCGCGACTTTTTCGATATCACCGAAGGTTTTGTTGGCGATGCGTTCGACGATCTGCATCTCTTCGTCGAAGGTGTTGTAGTCGACGAGCACCTTGAGCATGAAACGGTCGAGCTGCGCTTCGGGCAGGCGGTAGGTGCCTTCTTGTTCGACGGGGTTCTGCGTTGCGAGCACGAGAAACGGATCGTCGAGTTTGAAGGTCTCTTCGCCGATGGTGATCTGGTGTTCTTGCATCACTTCCAGCAGCGCCGACTGCACTTTGGCGGGGGCGCGGTTGATTTCGTCGGCGAGCAGCAGGTTGGTGAACGCCGGCCCCTGTTTGACCTTGAACTCCCCGTTGCGCTGGTCGTACATTTCGGTACCGACGATGTCGCTGGGGAGCAGGTCGGGGGTGAACTGCACCCGTTTGAAATCGAGCCCGAGCGCTTTGGCCAGCGAGTTGATGGCGGTGGTCTTGGCCAGTCCGGGCACTCCCTCGACGAGGATGTGTCCGTCGGTGATGAGCCCGATAAGAAGCGCGTCGATCAGCTCTTCTTGCCCGACCATCACTTTGGCGACTTGCGTTTTAATCGCGGAAATTTTGGGATTCATCGTATCGTGTCCTTGAAAAATAATCCAGGCGAATGTGCCTTTTTATGTTTTGTAATGATAGTTTCCGAGAGTAAATGCAGTGTAAATT
>CAZYEW010000029.1:0-20554 GCA_964646705.1 uncultured Sulfurimonas sp. | reverse complement strand
ATCGAACGTCTGAAAAAACAGGCCAAAGCCGACAAGGACGCCAAAGCGGTGATGGAATTCGCGCAAACCCTGGCCGAGCACCTCGCCGAAGGCAACCTGGCACGCAGCTTCCCCGACATCGACGACGACCGTTTCAAAGCGCTCAACAAAGACCTTCGCCTGCTGACGGCCAAAGAGATGATGTACGGTGCCAACGTCGATGAAGCGGGGCTCACCGAAGACAACGCATATGTCCAGGCGCTCAAGGCCCATGCCGCGTCACAAAACTGCGAAGTCATCAAACTCTGCGCGAAGTTCGAGGAAGAACTCGTCGGTATGGACGACGACGAAGCCGCCGAATTTCTCAACGATATGGGTGTCGAAGAATCGGGGCTTGCGCAGATCATCCGAAAAGGCTTCGACAAGCTGGGACTGATGAGCTATTTTACCGCCGGCGTCAAAGAAGTGCGCGCATGGACGATCCGCAAAAACACGACCGCCCCCAAAGCCGCCGCGGTCATTCACAACGATTTCGAAAAAGGTTTCATCCGCGCCGAAGTTATCAGCTACGAGGATTTCGTCGAATACGGCGGCGAACAGGGCGCCAAAGATGCCGGCAAAATGCGGCTTGAGGGCAAAGACTACATCGTGCAAGACGGCGACGTCATGCACTTTCGCTTCAACGTTTAGTTGACTGCCGCAATTTTCTGACCGAAGCGCACGGCGCTGCCTTCGGCCGTGAGTACCTCCATCGCACCTTTTTCCGCCAGCAGTACGATCGTCGATCCCATCTCGAAACAGCCGAAATCGTCTCCTTTTTTCAGGTGAAGGTCCGAAAATTCGTAGACTGTCGGTTCGAAAAGATCGGCGTTCGTCTGAAGCTGCGGAGCGAAACTCACCTGCATCTTGCCGACGTTGAGTGCACCGACAAGCACGATGAACAGCCGTTTGGCACCGGACATCAGGCATTCGATCACAACCCGTTCGTTCTCGATGAACAGATTCGATCGTTTGCGAAGCGAAGGAAAATTGACCGGATAAAGCTTGCCCGGAATATGCACGGCTTTAAGCACCTGCACATCGACGGGAATATGATAGCGGTGATAATCGCGCGGCGAGAGGTAAAGATTGACGTAACTGCCGCCGTGCACCGAAGCGCGGGCCGCGGCATCGATCCGCTCGCCCAATAACGGCTCGACGCGGTAGGTCATCCCCTTGATCTGCATCGAAAGTTCTCCCGTAATCGTTCCCGATGCCGTTACCAGCGCATCGCAGGGCGAAACCATCGCTTCGGGCGACGGATCGACAGGGCGCGTCGTTTTCAATCTGCGCGTAAACAAGGCGTTGAGCGTCGGGTACGATGCCGGCGGATCGAACTCGTGCATGTCGAGGCCCATCATTTTGGCGTAACCGCCGTTGACGATGCGCTGAAACCATGCCGGAAAGGGATGTGAGGCAAATTTGCCGAACTGCTGCGATACGATATTGGTCCAATGGTGCTGCATACTCACTCCTCTTCTTCGTCACGGTCGATTCTGCGTTTGGCGATCTCTTCGATCAGCACGGTCGCGTAACTGCCTTTTGGCAGGCTGAAATGCAGCTCGTACCAGGCGTTTTCTTCGCGGTAGGCCCCTTCGACGTCTTCGGGAAAAATCCAGGCGTAGCGCCGCTGTCCGTCGATCTCGTGCACGGCATCGTATTCCTTTTCGACCGTGCGTGCCAAACCTTCGGCTCGCTTGGCGCGCTTGCCAACGAGCAGCCCCGTCGGTACGATGCTGCGTTCGATAAAACGCTCGATCTCTTCCACATCGCCGTCGAAAACGAACGGACGGCCGTGCGGATAGTGCATCATGACGTCGCCGTCGATCAGCTTGAACGGATGCGCCTGTTTTTGCAGTTTCTCCACGACAGGCTTCGGCCAGTTGAGCAGCGGTTCGAGCTCTTTGGGCGAAAACGTCGCAACCAGCGTGGAAATCTCGATCCGGCGACTGAGCCAGAGATTGAAAAGATGGCTCTGGTAGGCATTGATATAGAGGCGTTTGAGTTTGACGTTGCGCTCTTTGAGCCTGCCGCGCAAAATCGCTTCGCCTTTTTTATAGTTCTCCCCGCCGATACCGAAACGCTGGTAGCCGAAAAAGTTCGGCATCCCCCACCGGTCGATCTCTTTCAAGACGTTGTCGATCTTCTTCGCCGCCGTCGGCGTGACTTTTTTCAAGCGAATGAAAAAACGGTTGCCTTTGAGATGACCCATATGGATTTTGTTCTTGTGGTACGTCGTATCGAGAATCTTGACGTTTTCGTGCGAAAAACTTTCGAGTTTGCGTGCGTACTTTTTTGGCAGCGAAAGGTACTGCTTTGTCATCGCGTTTTTGTCTTTGAGTCCGGCGTAGCCGATCTCCCGGGCTTTGATACCCAGATGGTTCGCCAGCAGCGAAACGAGTTCCCACGTCGAGAGGTTCTTTTTGCGCACGTGCAAAATCAGATGCTCGCCGCTGCCCGTGAACGGATAGAGCGGGATTTCATCGACGACGAAATCGCGGGCGCTCTGTTTGAAAACGAACGGAATCGGTGCGTGGGTCAAGTAGTAGAAACGGTCCATGATGCCCTTTTAAAAATGGTGTGATTTGCACGGGTTGCGGTAGCGCGTGCGTGCGGCTCTTGCAAAAACGGTCAGCCGAACCCGACGGCGGCGTGCCAACCGTTCGATATGGCGCCGCTGCCGCGGCGAAAACGCGACAAGCATTTCATACTCTTCGCCGCTGCAGCCTAAAGCACGGGGCAGCGGCGAAAGCATCCCGAAGCCGATGCGGTTAGCCTCGGCCAATCGCTGCAAATCGGTAAAAATACCGTCGGAAATGTCCATGCCGGCCGAAAGGTACGGCGCAGCATCCGCAACGAACGCACCGCGCAGTACCGGGCACATAAAATGCATCTTCGCATGCGGTGTTCTGCCTGAAAGCAGGTAGCGCAGTTCCTTGCCGGCTTTGCCGACGCTGCCCGTATAGGCGATCAGGTCGCCGCTTCGGATTCCCGTGCGGCGCAGCGGACGCGCCGTTTCCGAAACGACCGTTACCGATATGCAGAGCCGGTCGCTGCGCACGGTATCGCCGCCGATGATCTCGCAGCCGAACCGGCGCGCGGCTTCGACAAACCCCCGGGCCAGTTCCCCCGCTTCTTCACGGGTGTAATCGCGCGGCAAGCCGACGGCCAGCAGCACGTACTTCGGCCGTGCGTTCATCGCCACCGCGTCGGAAATATTGACGGCCATCGCTTTGCAGGCGATCTGCGCCGGTGTCATCCAGCGGCGCAGAAAATGGGTCCCCTCTACAAAAGCATCTTTGGAATAGACCCGCTTCCCCACGACCGCCGCATCGTCGCCGACGAAACCCGACACCGATGCGAACGGCGCGATGAAAAATGCTTCAAGATCACGTTTCGACATAAACGATAGTCTACTCAAAAAGGCCTTCGGAGCGGATTATACGGACACGTCGAAGATAAGATACACTTAAACATTTATCTTATACAATCGTAGCACAACCCAATCAAACCGACGATTTCGACGGTCGGCAAAGGCGATTTTCGATGAAAACCTCCATCAAAAAGCTTCTCAGCAGCATTCAGTTCAATATTCTCGTATTGTTCGTGCTCGTCATCCTCGCCGCACTGCTCGCCGCGGCTTCAACGGCAGCGTTCGAACGCATTGACAATATCCGTGCGCAGGACAGCCTCGTCAGGGAGCTTATGGCTACCGATCGTGACGACATGGAAGTCGCCCGCATCAAAAGTGACGGGCTTCTGAAGCAGCTTTCGCTCGCCGTTTCCCAAATGAGTATCCGTCCGGACTACGACATTGTTCCACGCTTCTTTCCGCAAATTATGCAGGCGCAGACCAAAGTCTTGCAAACGCTGCAGACACGGTTCGAATCGCTTGAAAAGGCAAGTCGCCGCTATTTTTCGAAAAAAGCCGCACCCGTCACCGACCGAGCACGGCTTCAAAAGCACGTCGATACCTATCGCCTGACCCTCTACGAGCTGCTTTCACTCGAAACGGCCACGCTCGGCCATTTCCGGCTGGCAATGACAGGTGCTCTGGCACTCATTTTGTTCTGGGTACTGCTGGCGTGGCTCTCGGCACGGCGGGCTTCGAGACTTATTCTGAACGATGCCGCCGCCCTCGGCAGACTTGACGGCACACGCGGCAGCAAGGAATTCACCCTTGCCGAATTCAATTCCATCGCCCTGCGACTGCGTCAGAGCGGTTCTGATAGTCTGTTGTCCGCAAAACTTGACCCTTTGACCCAGCTGCCGACGTATGAAGGTATCAAAAAGATGTATGAGCAGCGTTTCGCGAAACTCTCCTCGAAAAACATCTACGTCTGTATCGCCGAAATCGACAATTATTCCAAGTTGGCCAACCATTACCCGACGAACGTCATCAATCCCGTCATCCAAAAAATCGCTTCGATTCTCAAACTGCATCAGCAGCAAAACGATCTGATCGGCCGTATCGGAGAAAACCGCTTTATCATCGTTTTGATGCGACCCGATCGAAAAAAGGCCTTCCAGGAATGCAATCTTGCCCGTCAAATGGTCGAAGAAACCCGTTTCAAACTGCCGCACGCCACTATCCCTATTACGCTTAGCGGCGGTTTTACTCCAAAAACCTCCTCACAGTCGCTCGACGATGCCGTCAAAGCCGCATCGGAGTACCTTAAAGCCGCACATGAAAAGGGCGGAAACGTTATCGTCGAACTTCGCGAAAGCAAAAAGGTCTTATAACATTTCCTTTCGATGACACGAAAGGTAACATCTGCGTTTCGGCTCCGTCTGAAGGGGCATTTTAACCTTGCACAAGGCTGTTTCCGCTATAATCGATCGATAATTACGTTTTCTGAAGGAAGGTCAATGAGTATTCCTATTTATACCTACGACGCGGTCATCGTCGGGTCGGGTCTTGCCGGCTCCGCGGCAGCCCGCGAACTGAAGCAGGCCGGCAAAAAAGTCGCCGTCATCACGAAACTGCATCCCCTGCGTTCGCACTCCGGTGCGGCCCAGGGCGGTATCAACGCGGCACTGAGTGCCGAAGACAGCATCGAACTGCACGAATTCGATACCGTCAAAGGTGCGGACTACCTCGCCGACCAGGATGCCGTCGAGCTGATGTGCCAAAAAGCGCCCGAAACGATTCGCTGGGCCGAGCGCATGGGCGCGGCTTTCAGCCGTACCGAAGACGGCCGCATCGCCCAGCGCCCCTTCGGCGGCCAGTCTTCGCCCCGTGCCTGCTATGCCAAAGACCGTACGGGCCTGACCCTGCTGCAGACGATCTACGAGCAGGCGCTTCGCTCCGGCGTCGAATTCATCGACGAATGGTACGCTGCCGACATCGTCTACGAAGACGGCAAAGTCAGCGGCGTCGTCGCTTTCAATATCCGCAATCAGGAAAAAGCGATTTTCAACGCCAAAGCCGTCATGTTCGCGACGGGCGGGTATGCGCGTGCTTTCAAAATCAGCTCCAACGCCCACGCCAACACCGGCGACGGCCTTTCCATCGTCGCCCGCCACGGCCTGCCGCTTGAAGACATGGAATTCGTCCAGTTCCACCCCTCGGGCCTTTCGGGCAGCGGGATTCTTATCTCCGAAGCCGCCCGCGGCGAAGGCGGCAAGCTGCTCAACTCCGAAGGCGAACGTTTCATGGAACGCTACGCGCCCAACAAACTCGAACTCGCCTCGCGCGACGTCGTCGCCCGCGCGATCATCAACGAAATTCGCGAAGGCCGCGGCGTCGGACCGCGCAAAGATGCCGTCTATATCGACCTGACGCATCTGGGCAAAGAAAAAATCATGGAGCGTCTGCCCGAACTGCGCGACCTCGCCATTACCTTCCTCGGCCTCGACATGATCAAAGAGCCCATCCTTATCTCGGCGACGGCCCACTATTCGATGGGCGGGATTCCCGTCGATATCGACGGCCACGTCCGCAAAAACAGCGACGAGCTCGTCGAAGGCTTCTACGCCGCAGGCGAGTGTTCGTGCGTCAGCGTGCACGGTGCCAACCGTCTGGGAGCGAACTCCGTGCTCGAAGCCCTGCTTTTCGGCCGCCACGTCGGAGAAAGCATGGTACGCGACATCGACAATATCGAGCTGCGCGAAGCCAATGAAAAAGACGCCGAACGCATGAACGCGGAAATCGAAAAGATCCTCACCTCCAACGGAAACGAAACGGTCCCCGGTCTGCGCAACGAACTGCAGCAGACCATGACCGACAACGCCGGGGTCTTCCGTACCGAAGAAACGCTCGCCAAACAGGTCGATATCGTCAAAAAACTGCGCAAACGTTTCGAAAACATCCGCATCGACGACAAATCGAAGCTCTTCAACACCGACCTTCAAGAAGCCATCGAGCTGGGTCATATGCTCGACTATTCGCTTTTCATCGTCGAAAGCGCACTCGCACGCAAAGAAAGCCGCGGCGCACACTACCGCGAAGACTTCCCGAAACGCGACGACGAACAGTTCATGAAGCACACCATGGCCTACATGGACGACGAAGGCAATATCACGCTAGACTACATGCCGGTCACGCCGGGCAAATTCGAACCGCAAGAACGTTCATACTAAGGGGAAAAAGATGACAACGATCACCACACAGAAAATTACGTTCAAAGTCTTCCGCTTCAATGCGGAGACCGACTACCTCCCCTATTACAATACGATCGAAATGGAAGTGACGTCCGAAGAGGTCGTACTCGACATTCTCAACCGTATCAAATGGGAACACGACGGCAGCTTCAGCTACCGCCGCAGCTGCCGCCACGGTATCTGCGGCGCCTGCGCCGTCAAAGTCAACGGCAAAGGCGTGCTCGCCTGCAAAGAGCGCATGAACGACATCATCGAGCTTTTTGGAACCGAGCTGACCATCGAACCGCTTTCGATCAAGCGCGCCGTCAAAGACATGGTCATCGACAAAGAAGATTTCTGGAACAAACATGACCAGGTTCAGCCCTACCTCGTCGACGAGATCGACGAGCATCCCGAAAGCGAAAACCTCGTTTCGCCCAAAGAAGAAGCTGCGCTGCTCGACGCCGACTACTGCATCCAGTGCGGGCTGTGCCACTACTCCTGCCCGGTCGTCGAAATCAACGAAGACTTTATCGGGCCGGCAGCCTTCGCCGCCGCCTACCGCTTCAACGCCGATGTGCGCGACCATGCCACAACCGAACGGCTCGATACGGTCAACACGCCTTCGCAAGGCGTCTGGGACTGTGTCAAGTGCTTCGAGTGCGCCGAGGTCTGCCCCAAAGAGGTCAACCCGATCGAAAAGATCACCAAACTTCACAATCAGGCCTTCGAAGAGGGTGTTGCTCCCAATAACGTCGCAACGCGCCATGCCGTCGGTTTCGCACATTCGATCAAGCGCCACGGCCTGCTCGACGAAGCCGAACTGGTCCGCTACAGCGAAGGCACGATTCCGATGCTGATGAAGCACGGCAAAGTCGGCTTCAAAATGTTCACCAAGGGCAAGGTCGTCATGCCGTGGAACATGCCCAAATCCGACAAACTCGACGAGATCAAGGCCCTGGTCAAATCTTCGTCGACAGTAAAATTCTAGGAGTACCGAGATGGGAAAACTTCAATACGCACTTTTTACCGGCTGTACCGCCAAAGAGAGTACGCCCGAGCAGCTCAAATCGACATATGCCGTCGCCGAAAAACTTGGCATCGAACTGATCGAACTGAGTGAAGCGAGCTGTTGCGGAGCGTCGCACCTGCAAGACTACGACGACTTCCTTTCGCTGGTACTCAACGCACGCAACATCTGCTACGCCGAATCGCGCGGTATGACGATGGTGACGATCTGCAACACCTGCCAGCTCAACACGGCCATGACCAAGCACCGCCTCGACAACGACCCCGAACTCAAAGCCCGCGTCAACGAAAAGCTGGCCGAAGTCGGTCTCGAATACAAAGGCACGTCCGAAATCACGCATTTCCTCTATGCCATCATCGACGATTTCGGCCTGGACAAGCTCGCCGAAATGGTGAAAACACCGCTGAGCCAGTTCAATATCGCGCCGTTCTACGGCTGCCACAACATCCGCCCGTCCGAGCTTCAAAACGCCACGCACAAAACAGGCGAGAATCCGTACAACCCCTCGTCGCTCGACGATCTGATCGTCGCGCTCGGCGGGGTCAACGTCGATTACGACGAAAAAAACAAATGCTGCGGTTTCCACGCCGAACTTCAGGCACCCAAAACGGCGGCGACACTGACGGGCAAAGCGCTCGCCGGCGCGATGGACGCCAACGCCGACTGGATGGTCACGCCCTGCCCCCTGTGCCACCTCAAACTCGACACCCAGTACGAACACGCCTCGCATGCCGTCGGCCGCGACGTGAAGATGCCGGTACTGCACATGCAGCAAATGGTCGGACTGGCGCTTGGATGCACGCCTGAAGAGCTCGGGCTCCAGCATCACGTCTCCAACGTCGATTTCGTCTAAAACGAAAGCCTTCGGCTTTTCGTTTCTTCCAATACCATGAACGATACGATCGAACTGCTTTCGTGGAACGTCAACGGCATCCGTGCCGTCGCGAACAAACAGGCCCTGCGCTGGGTCGACGAGCGTCGTCCCGATATTTTGTGCCTGCAGGAAATCAAAGCGAGTGCTTCGCAGTTCCCCGACGACCTGTTCGACACCCAATACGCCACGCTGACCATCAACAGCGGCGAACGCAAAGGCTATTCGGGTACGGCGACTTTTTCGCACCTCGTCCCCGAATCGACCGATTTCTGCCTCGACATCGACGTCTTGCACGAGGGGCGGATCATCCAGCACGATTACGACGATTTCATTTTGTTCAACGTCTATTTCCCCAACGGCCAAAAAGACGAAGAACGCTTGAAATACAAGCTTGAATTTTACGAAAAATTCCTTGCACACTGTGACACACTGCGCGAAGCCGGCCACAGTATCGTCATCTGCGGCGACGTCAATACCGCGCATCGCGAAATCGACCTCAAAAACCCGAAATCCAACGCCAAAACGTCCGGATTCCTGCCCGAGGAGCGTGCATGGATCGACAAACTCATCGACCACGGCTACATCGACACCTTCCGTTACGTGCACGGTGACGTCGAAGAGGAATATACATGGTGGTCGTACCGCTTCAGCGCCCGCACGAAAAACGTGGGCTGGCGAATCGACTATTTTTTCATCTCCGATGACCTGGCCGAATGCCTCGAAGACGCCTTCATTCTCCAGGAAATCGAAGGCAGCGACCACTGCCCCGTCGGAATCAGACTCTCACTTTAACACAAGGAACACGATGCAACCAGTCAACAATGTCGGCGCTATGAACAAAAAGCAGGCCAAGAAAATGAAGAAAATGATCGAGGCACTGCAAAAAGAGCTGTCCGAAGAGATTCTGTCGCTGATGCAGGCTCACGGCAAACCGATGGATATCGAACAGATCGTCGACGCCTACCCCGACAACGCACGCCGCCAAAGCTGCAAAAACCGCCAAGAGCTCAAACAGTACGTCTCGATCGGACTGGGAAGCCTGATTCAAGACGGAAAGCTCAAAGAACTCCCCCGCGCCGCAGACGGGCGCTTCTACCTCGAAATCGTTTCCGAATAAACCTACTTCGCTTTCGGCCGAAACGCCTTGATCACGCTTTCGTCGGTCACGAGGAAAGGGCCGCCGATCAGGTCGATGCAGTACGGCACCGCCGGGAAGACCGCATCGAGGCATTCGCGGATCGATTTGGGCTTGCCCGGAAGATTGATAATGAGGCTTTTGCCGCGAATCCCGGCCGTCTGACGCGACAAAATGGCCGTCGGCACGTACTGAAGGCTCACCTGTCGCATCAGCTCGCCGAATCCCGGCATCATTTTGTCACAGACGTTTTCCGTCGCCTCGGGCGTCACGTCGCGCGGTGCTGGGCCCGTGCCGCCGGTCGTCACCACCAGGCAACAGCCCGCTTCGTCACACAGTTCCTTCATCGTCGCCTCGATCGTCGCCTGCTCGTCGGGTATGCAGCGGTAGACGATCTCGAAATCGCTCGTGAGATACTCGCGCATCGTCTCCTGAATGGCCATCCCCGAAATGTCGTCGTAAATCCCCGCACTCGCGCGGTCCGAAGCCGTAATCACTCCGATTTTGATGTCATGCATATGCTTCCTTTTCTTGCTTATCTATTAACGGATATCGTTCAGGATGCTCGATCATATCCAGACTCAGATCGATATCCAGGTTTTCCCAATACAAATGGCTGCCGCCGAAACTTTTGACGTTTGTGATATCACTGATCGTTTTGTCTTTAAACCACGGAAACTGATCATAGGGCAGAAAAAACTCCCTGTCATCTGCCAGTATCCATAGGCCGTGACCCGATATATTCGTTACTTCAATGTTCAAAATGCTCCTCCCACGCTTTAATGAAATCACTATGATATTCTTCGATGATCACTTCGATTTCTTTCAGCTCTTTTCGAGACAAGTTATAGTTCTTGGCAAGCTCAATTTGAGGTTCCAGCCAAAATTTCGCTTCTCCGTGCTGACACTGTATGTGAATATGTTTTCTCGGCTCTTCTCTTGAAAAGAAAAAGAAACGGTATCCTTTGATTTTCAAAATTGTCGGCAATGCCACTCCTTGAAATCATTGTATCGTCTTTGGCCAGATAGTCTATCATATTTTCGCAGACCGTTTCTCCCTTGGACTTTTGCGTTGTCTTTCATGCAAGATGTATCACGCACGCTCTCGTAAAAAATGATTGCGCTTTTTAAAACTATGTACCGTCGCGAACGACAGAAAATATTCCCGTGCCGCCTCGGCGTCGATGACGGCATCACGTTCTCCCAAATAGACTTCGATACGGATACCGCGATCGGTCAGCGACCGAAGTTCCGTCTCGGGCCACGCGAAATACAGCAGCTTGCGCAGGTCTTCGATGCCGTCGTCTTTGAGCGAGACCGGCTGCGGGGCGTACGGTGCGAAACAGCTGCGCAAAAACGCTTCGCGGTAAGCGGCCGGGTCTTTTTGAAACGCCGACAGCTGCAGCCGTTTGAACGCCGCGCTTTTGTCGAGAAAAAATGCCGGCGAAAAGAGCTGAAGCGTGTCGATGCGCCGCTTGCTCCGCAGCGCTTCTTCGAACGCCAAAATCGCCCCATAGCTGAAACCTGCGAGCGTTACCGTCCGTTCTTTGAGCCACGGCCTGAAAAACTCCTGTTCGTCACGCAGCAAAAAACCGCTATAAAAACGCATCGATCTTCGCTTTGATGTCGTCTTTCGAAACACTTTCGCGCTCAAGCAGTACCGCCGTCACGGCCTCGACGGTTTTGACCTTCGAAGCCAGCAGGGCGTGCGTCTCTTCTTCAAGACGCATCAGCGTCTGCGACGTCGCCTCCCGCGGGGGAAGAAGCGTCTCGCCCATGCCGTACTCGAACAGCATCGCTTCGACCAGACGCACCGCAGCGGCAAGGTCGTTTTTCGCACTCGAAGCGTGCTCGCCGAAATGCAGTTCGCAGACGATCCGTCCTGCCAGCAGCATACGCACGTGCGCCTCGATCTCGTGGCGCAGCAGCGGTTCCGAAATCGCAGGGCGGATACTGTCCGAGCCCAGCATCACTTTTTCGAACGGAAGGTCGTACCATGCCGCCGTTACCGCCTTGCCCGACAAATAGACCGCACGGCAGCGTTTTTGCTCCTCGTCCAGTACCGGCATGCGCCGCTTGCCGAACGCCACTTTGTCTTTGACGGCGGCGATATCGTCGAGCTGCATCATCCGCTTCCCTCGGCGAAGCGCATGCAGTGCCCCTTCGTTGATCAGCGCCGCCAGTGCCGCACCGCTGAAGCCGACCGTCATTTGAGCGACGGCTTCGGGCTCGACATCGTTGGGAATATGGCGCAGATACTTTTCGACGATCGCTTCGCGTTCGCCGGGCGTAGGCAGATCGACGAAAACCCGCCGATCGAACCGCCCTGCCCGCAGCAGCGCCGGATCGAGCACCTCGATCTTGTTCGTCGCCGCAATCACGATCACCCCGCTGCTGTCGGCGAAACCGTCCATTTCGGTAAGCAGCTGGTTGAGTGTCGCTTCTCGTTCGTCGTTGCCGCTGCCTTCACGCTGCTTGCCCACCGCGTCGATTTCGTCGATAAAAACAATGGCAGGGGCATTCGCCGCCGCCGCCCGAAACAGGCGGCTGACCCGTTTGGCCCCCATTCCCACGTAAATATGGACGAACGACGAAGCGCTCTGGTAGTAAAACGGCACGTCCGCTTCGGCGGCGACGGCCTTGGCGATCATCGTCTTTCCCACCCCGGGCGGGCCGACCAGCAGCACGCCTTTGGGCAGACGGGCGCCGAAATTTCGGTAACGGGCCGGATTTTTCAGAAAGTCGATGATTTCTTCAAGCTCTTCTTTGACGTCGCCGATACCGCCGATATCGTCGAAGGTGACGTTCGAGACGACCGGCCGGACGACCTCGTCTTCGCCCTGAACATTCGCTTCGACCGCGGCACTGCGCTCGCCGGCGGTATTGCGGTGTTTCATCCAGTAGCGAAGCAGCAGCGAAGCACCGCCGATACCGACGAGCGTCAGCAGCAGCATCCACAGATAGGGGCTGCCTTCGTCGGTTGCGATCGCATAATCCGCCAGCAGTCGCGGATCGACCTGCGAACGCACGATCTTGTAGCGATCGCCCGTATCGTCGGCAAGGTAGTAGGCACTGCCCCGGGCGACGATTTTGGCGATTTTCTTTTCATGAAGCAGATGTGTAAATTCCCGGCTGCTGATCGGTTTCGTCGTGTCACGCCAAAACGCGAAAACGATCAGCGCCGTCAAAATCGCCGCCGACACGGTGACGATCAGTTTCGCTTTGTCAGACGATCGCACGGCTGCCCTCCTTCGTCGCTTCGGCCGCATCGATACGGATCCAGTTGCCTTCGAGATCGGCATCGCTTTCGATCGTTACCGCGTTGAAGTACTGGTCGTAGCCGTGAAAGCGTCCGTCGTCGTCTTTGGATTCGACCAGTACGTCAAGGTCGCGGTTATGGCGGCGTCGAAACGCGAAATTCTTGGCTTCGACCAGTTCGAGCAGCTCGGCCAGACGTGCTTTGGCGATACGCCCGTCGATTTCGGGCTTCATCGCCGCCGACGGTGTGCCGTCGCGTTTGGAGTACGTGAACGCATGCACGTGCGTCAGCGGCAGCCGTTCAAGCCGCTCCCACGCTTCTTTCCACCGCTGCGGCGTTTCTCCCGGATGGCCGACGATAAAGTCCGTTCCGAGCGCGAAGCCTTTATCCGCCAACAATTCGAACAGCGCCAAATCGTCTTCGAAACGGTTGCGCCGGTTCATCAGTTTGAGCATCTCCTTCGAGGTATGCTGCAAAGCGATATGCAAATGCCGCTCAAGCCACGGTTCGTCGAGAATTTCTTTGAACGCATCGGTGATCTGCACCGGTTCGAGCGAACCGAGCCGAATGCGACGCACGCCTCGAACGAGGCTCATCTTCTGCATCAGCGACGCGATCGAACGCCCTTCGCCCTGCCCGTAGCTGCCGATGTTCGTTCCCGTCAGCACGAACTCCCCGAAGCCGTTGCCCGCCAGACGCCGCACCTGTTCCAGAATCGTCGCTTCGCTGACGCTGCGGGCATCGCCGCGCACGTAGGGAATGATGCAGTAGCTGCACCGGAAACTGCAGCCTTCTTGAATTTTGATGAACGCCCGCGTCTTTCCTTCGAACTTTTCGACGATGTTTTCGTCGATGAATTCCAGGTCGCCCAGCTCGTAAAAACGTGTCCGCTTTTTGAGCAGGGTATCGATTTTCTCTTTTTCGGACTGGCCGAAAACCCCCTCGACCTTGCCCGCGTCGAACAGCGATTCGCCTTTGGTATGCGCACCGCAGCCCGTCAGGTAGATTTTCTTTCCGCGGCGATGCTGGGCGTTGATATAGCTGCGCACACCCTGGTCGGCGCCGTTGGTGACGGTGCAGGAGTTGACCACCACGATGTCGGCGGCATGTTCGTCGTGCGTCACTTCGAAATCGTTCAAACGGCTCATCATCACCTGCGAATCGAAGACGTTGGTGCGGCAGCCGAAGGTTTTGAAATAGACTTTGGGCTTCACACCGGCTCTCCGGCATCGTCTTCGGCGATTTTTGGCTGCGGAAGCGGTTCGTGCTGCAGCCGCAGACGCTGGGTCGGATAGGCGATGGTGATGTCGTCTTCTTTGCCGAACGCATCGAGAATTTCCATCGAAATCGTGCTGCGCAGCGTCAGCGTCGCGTAGGCGTTGGTGAGGTACCACGCACTGATCCGCACGCCGTTTTCTTCGGCAAATGCGTAAATACGCGGATCGACGTTGGTGTTTTTGAGGTTGTAGCGGCTGCGCAGTTTGTTGAGCTGGTTACGCGTGATGTCGGTATACCCTTTGGCGTATTTGCGCGTGATCTCCTTGGCGATGTGCGTGGCCTTTTTGTGGTTGGAATCGAAGGTGATCGTGATATCGATGCCGTCCCAGACCGTCTTGAGCGACACGTGGGTGTAGTTGGCGATCATATGGGTGAAAATGTAGTTGTTGGGAATGAAAATCACCCGGCCGGCCCGCCGGTTGTGCATGTACGACGTCAGCGTGATATCTTCGAGGATCGTGATCCGCAGCAGTGAAATATCCAGAACGTCGCCGACGTATTTCATCCCGTTCATATCGACGCGGATACGGTCGCCGACGTGGATGGAGCCGCCAAAGACGATCACCAGCCATCCGAGCATGCTCATGAACCAGTCTTTCATCGCGATGGCGATACCGGCCGAGGCGAACCCGAGCACGGTCACGACGTAGCCGACGTTTTCGATGTAGTTGAACAGCAGTACCAGCAAAATCAGCGTGACGTTGGCGAAGGTGATGATTTTGTTCGCCATATAGAAACGTTCGTTGTCGCTGATATATTTTTTGGCGATCTGCTTCATGATAAAGAAGAAGACGAGCAAAAAGAGGATGATACCTCCGATGTTCATCAGCTTGTACAGCTGTTCTTGCACCGCTTTCTTGATTTTCAGCTCGATCTCTTCGACACGTTTGGCATAGACGTTCGCCGTGTCTTGAAGGGTCGAATACGCCGCCCGGTATTTGTCGATCATTTCATCGAGATGGGCGATCTGCTTTTCGTAGTGCCCCACGCCGTCGATGGCGGCCAGCGCTTTGAGAATGCGGCGTTCTTCGAGCAGCAGCTTTAAATAACCCTGCAGTTCTTCACCGCGTTTGATGTAGTCTTGCAGCTGGCTGCTGAGCTTTTTGTTGAACGAAAATCCCGAAAAGATATCGAGCGGATTGCTGATCTCCGGAACCTTGGTGATCTCTTCGGGTTTGAGCAAATCGGCAAACGGCGACGTCCCGTGCGATTTGAGCAGCGCAAGCTGATCGCTGAGGACGCGCTGTTTCGACAGCAGCGTATCGAGCTTTTCACTGTGCTCGTTATGTTTTTGCATCGCATCGATCTGCTTTTGAAGATTGGAAAGCTCTTTTTTGACTTCGAGATACGTCAGATACGCCGTATAGCTTTTTTGCCAGATATTGTTGCTTTCGAGTTCGTCTTTGAGCGATGCCAGCTCTTTGTTGTACTCATTGATCTT
The DNA here is from genome assembly GCA_964646705.1 of uncultured Sulfurimonas sp. Lineage (GTDB taxonomy): Bacteria > Campylobacterota > Campylobacteria > Campylobacterales > Sulfurimonadaceae > Thiomicrolovo. Next base: position 4,937 of record CAZYEW010000029.1, on the reverse strand, counting down.
CGTCAGCCGCGCATCGGAAAGATGCCGCAGACGTTCTTCGATTTTTTCGATCGTATCGATCGCCACGATCGTTTTCTTGATCGATGCATCCGTTTCGGAATTGCCGCTTTCATTGCCGGAAAGTTCACGCATCAGGCGCAGCTTTTGCCGGAGCAGCGCCTTGTAGCGCTGCAAATCCTGCGCATGCAGCTCGTAACGGCGGTACATCGGATCGTCGAGGCGCAGATTTTCGCTGTTGGGCCGTACATAATAGAGAATATCGCGGATTTTGCCGTCGTCGAGCGCTTTCATCCGAGCTTCGAGCGCGGCTTTTTCTTTCGTCAGCGTCCGGCGTACGCTGTCGTTGAGGTCCGAAGCGTCGAGTTCCTGTTCGACGAGGGCAAGCTTGCCTTGGTCGATGCGCATCCGCACGTAATGTTCGAGCGCCGATTTCCACGGGCTTTTGAACGAAGCGATTGCACCTTCCGTCCGTTCCAGTTCCGCCTGCAGCTGCGCCCGGTCGAGCGCGTGTTCGACGCTGCCGTTCGTTTCCGCCCGACTCGTATTCGTATCTTCGGCATGCGCGAGCCAGACGCCGACGACCAGCAGCAAAGACAGTAAACGGATCATGGCACTTCCGCGTAGGCCGAAAGGACGGCCAGCACGTCTTCTTTGCGCACCGTATCGGTAATTTCGACGTCGCCGATCCCCCTGGGAAGAATAAAGGTAATTCGGTCGTCGGCACTCTTTTTGTCCAGGAAAAACGCTTCGTAGAACGCTTCGGGATCTTCGATCCGATAATGCGTCGGCAGGCCGTGCCGCTGCAGCAGGGCTTTGACGCGCGACGCTTCGGAGGCGCTCATCTTGCCCAGCCGCACCGCCAGGTCATTGGCCATCACCATGCCGATCGCGACGGTCTCTCCGTGCAGGTAGGCCGTGTAGTTCGTTTCGTTCTCGATGACGTGGCCGAAAGTGTGTCCGTAATTCAGCGCGGCGCGCAAGCCGCGTTCTTTTTCGTCTTGCGCAACGACGCGCGCTTTGGTTCGCACCGAACGCGCCACCGCCTCGGCAAGTGCGTCGGGGTCGGAAAGATCGGCGGTTTCCAGCCAGGCGAAAAAATCGGCATCGAAGGTCACGGCCATTTTGACGATTTCGGCGACACCGGCGGCAAATTCGCGCTTAGGAAGCGTCGCAAGAAAATGCGGATCGGCATAGACCGCTTTGGGCTGGTGAAAGGCCCCGATCAGGTTCTTGCCGTAGGTGTTGTTGATCCCCGTCTTGCCGCCCACGCTGGCATCGACCTGTGCAAGCAGGGTCGTCGGAATCTGCACGAAATCGATGCCGCGCTGAAAAATGCTCGCGGCGAATCCCGTCATGTCGCCGATGACCCCGCCGCCGAAAGCGACGAGCAGCGAACTGCGGTTGAAACGCGCTTCGAACATGGCATCGAGAATCGTTTCGATGCTTTCCCAGTTTTTGTACGCCTCCCCGTCGGGCAGCAAAATCACTTCGACGACCGGCGCGTCGAGACGGTCCAGCAGATATTCCAGATGCAGTTTCGAGACGGTCGGATTGGTGACGACGGCCACTTTTCGTGCATATTGCAGCACCGGCAGCGCGTCGATATGGATTTGATAAGAATCGTCGATAGTTTTTTTGAGATCGATGTCGATGGTCATGAATTTTCCGCTTCTTTTTGAAAGTGTCTTATAGTACGTCATCGACGCTTAGAAGCGCCTCAAACGGGAATGAAAAGCTGGTGAAAAGCGTCCAGATGGAAATGCAGCTGCTGCATGTCGGTGGAAAAAACCGAAAAGAGCGGACGGCGCAGGGTCGCTTCGGTGAACGGCAGGCAGTGTACGAAACGGTCGCCTTTTTTAAGCTGTCTCAGCGGGTTCTCTTCGAGTTCGACAATGCGGACCGACTGCGAAAAAATCGTCGAAAGATTGCGGTAGTACTGTTCGATCTGCTCCCGGTAGATGTTTGCGTCCTGTTTGAATTCGAGCAGTTCGACCTTCCATTCCAGTTGGGACGCCACGTCGAAAACCGTCGTCGTGATTTTCTCGATTTCTTCCGATTCCGACAGCAAGACGACCGCCCGTTTGACCGAATCGACCGAGCGTTCGGAGAGCTTGAAGACCGGCAGTCGCAAGTCGTAGAGAATCCGGCGCATCGTATCGGCATGAAACACCCGGCGCGAGACCACGACCAGCCCCGCATGATAGCGGCGCTTGTCGGCGGAAAGAAGCGCTTCTTCTTCGATGCCGTCGTAATCGATTTCGACCGTTACGTCGTCGTCTCGAAACGATTTCAGGGCTTCGAGCGTTTCGATTGCGCCGGGATTGGCCACCCGCACGACCATCGGCCGCTGCAGGCGTTCTCTAAGCAGCGCGGCTTCTTGGACAACGTGCGTCGCAGCCTCGCCGTGATCGACATCCATATCGACGTACACGTAGATCGACGTGCCGTACGGGGCGGGGAAATGGCCGAGCTCGCGTTTGATGGAACGGTACACCGAAATCAGCACTTCGGGCTCGCCGATCAACAGCAAAAGATCGTTGGGATGAATCATCGTGTGCTCGGTCGGAAGCACCAGGCGGCGGTCGCGATAGATTCCGGCGATACGCCACTGTTTCTGTTCGACGGCGCCGACGTGCCGATAGACGTAGGCACTGCCGAAAGGAACGAGCACCTCCATGATTTCACCCTCGCCGTTGCCAACGTTCTGTGCGATGACGGGAACGTTGGGAAGGTAGTCGATCAGGCGTGCCGACAGCTGGTCGGCGACGTCGATGCGCAGCACGTTGGGGTCGTCGAGCGCCAATCCCCACTGGTCGAGCATCACGATTCGGACGATCGGTTTTTCTTTTCGGATATTCTCAAAGGTATGTACCGCATCGAGTCGATCGCGCATGACGATCATGATTTGGATAAAGTCCATTTTCAGGACGTTCGCCAGCTTGTAGTGGCTCGTGGGGTCGAAGGTGAAAAATTTGAAACGGTCGGGGCCGGCATTTTCGTACTCCCGCTCCTTGGCCTGAATCACGTAATAGAGGTTTTCTTTCGAATAAGTCTCGATGGCACGTTCGATCAGCCGTTCACCGATGCGGCAGTCGGTAATGATAAGAATTTTTTTCATAAAAAGCCTGCGGATCCTTGATAATGCGGCAATTGTATCATACGATCAAGATTTATACCACCTCGCAAAGGCAGGAAATCCGAGACAATCGGATTACTTCGCCTGAACAGGCAGCTTCATGAGAAAAACCGCCCCATCGGCATCGTTGGCCACCGACAATCTTCCCCCGCAATGATCCTCGACGATAATTTTCGTCATATAAAGCCCCAGCCCCGTGCCGTTTTTGTCTTTCGTTGAAAAATACGGATCAAATATTTTTTCCGCGATCGCTTCAGGAATACCGCCGGCATTGTCGCCGATCGACAAATAGACAAACGCATCGTCAGAGCGGACCGAAATCGTAATCTTTTTGTACGTCGTATCATTGCCGGAAAAAGCGTCTTTGGCGTTGTTCAGAATATTGATGATGCCCTGCCCGATTTCGTTGCCGTAGCCGAACAACATAACATCTTCGTGCTTTTCCCACACAACCTCGATTCCCTCTTTTTCAAACATAGGTTTGACAAGTTCAAGTGCATGCTCGATGACCGTTGTCAATGCGAACGTCTCTTTCTCTTTCTTGGGAGCGAAAAACTTGCGAAAATCATCGATGGTCGAAGACATATGCCCGATCAGCCGCATCGACTTCGCCTGAAACTGCTCAACATACGCCTGATCAACCTGGCCGCTGCGGTATTTTTTCGCGAAAATCTGTACCGTCAACGCCAGACCGTTGAGCGGCTGCCTCCACTGATGCCCGATCATACCGATGGTCTCGCCCATCTGTGCCAAACGGCTCTGCTGGAGCATCAAAAGCTCTTGCTGCCTGTTTTTTTCGACCGCTTCGTCTATCATCTGCAAAAGATTCCGTTCGTTGCGCTTGCGCTCTTCGAACAAAACTCCGGTGATGATGACGATAGCGACATGCGCAAGAATGAAAAGGTCGTAATTGACGACGTTGTTCATCTGAGACTGCACAAAGAAAGCGCCGATTTTTTCTTTGACGGAATATGCCGCCACTTCCGTGACGACGATATTGAAAAACAGGCCGTAAAGCAGACCGTACCGACTCACGACGACAATCGCCACGGGAAACGTCAGATTGAACAGCAAAAACGGATTTTCAATTTTGATGACCAAAACCAGCAGGTAGAAAAAAAGGCCCACGGATAGAGCGAACGCAATGAAACGCTGCCAGCGGACCGTATGGAAATTTTCGAAAAGCAGCAGCAAAAACGGTGTAAAGAGCAGCTGCCCCACGATATTTCCGATCATCCAATCGACCGAAGATGCCACATAGGCCTCGGCACCGACGGTACCGTCGTAAACCAGGTACGCATTCGAAATCAGGCCGCTGAAAGGCTGCAGCACGATCACGATCACACCGACAAGGAGGGCGAAATCCTTGAAGGTTCGCAGGTGCGTATCGAAACCGAGATACCGCAGCAGCACAAAGCCCAGATACGCTTCGGTCGAATTGACGATCCCGATAACGGCCGACGCATCGATGTCGAGCCCGTTGCTCAATGCCAAAGCGAACTGTCCAAGGAAAATGCCGGCAATGACGCGCGGCCCATAATACAGAACGAACGCCAGCGCGATACCCTCGGAAGCGAACACTCCGATGGTCTCGAAAGAATTTTCCGAAAGAAAAAGCAAACTGAACTTTCCAAACGCAAAATAAGCTGCCGCCAAAACGGCAATCAGCATCGCACTGCCGGCTTTTTCGATCAAGCGCTTACTCGCGGAAACGGCCTGCTTCATTAGCGGTGATTCCCCTCTTTCTTAATTTTATTGACTGTAAATTGTTTTGAAATTGAAATCGGTCTTCTTTATGGGA
>CAZYEW010000028.1:16946-20681 GCA_964646705.1 uncultured Sulfurimonas sp. | reverse complement strand
TTCGCTTTGTACCTGCGCCGTCCGGGATGCGGCGACCGGATCTCATGCCGGCTCGCCGCCGTACTGCGCCGTCTGAAAAAAGAAGGATGCATCCGAAACGAAGGGGAAACCCTGCACCGTTTCTTTGCGCGCTGCGCGAAGCATCGATCCGACGGCGAGACGCTCGAAACGATCGACCGGCACTACCACCGGCTGCGCTACAAAGAAGATACGGCGGCCTATGAAGCTTTTAACGAAGCGGTGAAAACGTTTTTGAAAAAACGAAGGTATACTTCGAAAAAAGGATCAAACGATGCAATTTGACTACACCGAACTTTCGCCCGCGCAGATCTACAAACTGATGTCGCAGACGATCGTCCCCCGGCCCATCGCCTGGATTGTCACCCAAAACCACGGTGTTACGAACGTGGCGCCTTTTAGCTATTTCACCGGCCTCTCGTCGCAGCCGCCGACGATGCTCGTCTCTATCGGCCACAAGCGCGACGGAAGCCCCAAAGACACCCTGCGAAATCTGCGCGAAACCGGCAGAGCCACGGTCTGTATCGCCGCGACGCGTCAGCTCGAAGCGCTGCATCTTTCGTCCGCCGCACTGGGTGCGGACGAAAGCGAAGCCGAACGCTTCGATATCGCCCTTTCACCGTTTATCGAAGGCTTCGCACCCAGAATCGCGGAGGCACCCGTCGCTTTCGCCTGCGAACTGCATTCGGAAATCGCACTCGAAGGCAGCCCGACCGTTCCGCTCGTGCTGAAAATTCATCACCAGTACATCGACGACACCGCCCTGATCGACGCCGAGCGGCTTGCCGTCGCCTTCGATCCGATCGCACGCATCGGCGCAGGTTACGCACGTATCGGCGAAACGCTGGACGCGCCGGAACTTCTTTAAGAAAAAAACAGCTTTTTGTAACACGCCAATGAACGCGGGAAAAACGGCACCTCGGCCGCGTAACGCCGGTACGATGCACCGAATTTCTTTCGGCACTCCCATTCTTCGGCTGTCGCCGCAAGTACGACAATCAGCAGCATCTCCACAGGTGCCGTCACCAGGATAAAAAAGCACGATCCCAGCAGCAAGGCGACGGCCGGCGGAATCAGCGCCAGCCCGAACAGCATGGGATGGCGCGTACAGCGGTAAATGCCCGTCGTCACCAGCCGGTCGGTTTCCAGACGCGGCAGCGTCGGCGTGCTGCGTCCCCGTTTCGCCAGCTCACGGCCGCCGGCCGACGCGGCATGAAAAATTGGTTTGAGCAAAACGATTCCTGCCGCCGACGTGCCGAGATGAAACCACGGATCGAACCAGCAAGACGGAAAATAACGCAGATCCATCGCGACGGAAACCCATGCACCTCCGACGATCAGAAACACCCATACCGCCATCCGTACCGCTACCGAAAAAGTCGTTTTCATCCGCACATTATACACGCCCGTTTATCCAAGGCATAGTTTTTCCGATTACAATAGCGGCATCTATTTTCTCCAAAAGGAAAACGCTATGAAACACCTGCCTCTGCTTCCCCTGATCCTCACCGCGTCGCTGTTCGCCGCCAAACCGGTGCACGATCCCGCCTTCGACGCAGCACTGAAAACCGGCGACAACGCGGCAAAAGCACTGCTCAAAACCCTTGGCGGCAACCTGAAAAAGCATCTCAAAGCCGGCGGTCCTGCCGACGCCCTGACGTTTTGCAGCACCAAAGCCGCCGACTTGACCTATGCCGTCGATCAAAAACTCGGCGACAAAATCAGCGTCGCACGCATCACACTCAAACCGCGCAACCCGGCCAACGAAGCGCAGGGTGCCGACCGCAACGTGCTTGAAGCCCTGCAGACGCTCAAAGACAACGGTGTCAAACTGCCGCACCGTTTCATTCGCGAAACCGCCGACGCCTACGTCTATTACAAACCGCTCCTCATCAACAAAGGCGTCTGCCTCAAATGCCACGGCACGCATATCGACAAGAAGCTCAAAACCAAAATCGACGCGATTTACGCCGCCGACAAGGCGACGGGCTACAAGATGGGCGATCTGCGCGGTGCGGTCAAGGTGACGATCGAAAAATAGTCCCTGCCGCTCAGAAACACCTAAGCAAGGTGTGTTACCATTGCATCACCATACGGCCTCCCTGGAGTGTTGGCCGTTGGCTTTCAAAGGCCGTTCCTATGACCTATTTCCTTCTGCTGCTCGTGATATTCACAACGCTTTTCCTTGCCTATCTTTCATGGACGTTCTACCAAACACGACGCGAACGCCGACTGCTTGCATCGATTGAAACCATGCCTTTCGAAGCATCCTGGCGCACGTATCTGGAAAAAACAGTGCACTACCCGCACATGAGCCCTGCCGAGCGTGAACGCATCGAACGCTCGATCCTCAGATTCGTCTGGACCCGCCGTTTCGTCGGCGTCGGTATCGACGTCACCGACGAAATGAAGACCGTTATCGCCTTCTATGCCTGTATGCTGGTCATGGAAAAAGGGGCGTTTTGTTACGACAACGTCGAGACCGTCCTGATCTATTCGCGCTATTTCGCCGCACACCGCCGCAACGAGCACGGCGGCATCGTCAGCGAAGGGGTTTTCGAACTCGACGGCGAAGCCGACCCCTCGACGATCGTGCTCTCGTGGCACGACGCCCGTCACGAAGCCTTTCACCACGGGCGCGACAACGTCATCGTGCACGAATTCGCCCATCAGCTCGATTTCGCCGACGGCGTACCCGACGGTATTCCGCCCCTTTCCGACGCCTTTCACGCACGCTGGAAACGGATTCTCGAAACCGATTTCCGCGCCCTCGAAGCGGCTTACGCCCACGACCGAGACCCCGAAAAATTCGCGCTGCTCGGCGATTATGCCGCCACCGACGAAACCGAGTTTTTCGCCGTCGCCTCGGAACGTTTCGTTATGCGGCCGCATGCACTCAGGCGCCATTTCCCCGAGCTGTTCAATCTGCTGCACGACTTCTACGCCTTCGATCCCCGCCGATGGGACGATCACTGACGATCAAAAGTCCGTTTAATGTCTGTTTAATCGTCAAGTTATATAATGCTCTATAAACAAAATCATTACAAAAAGGATCAAATATGCTGACAGAAAACATCACCGAACGCTTGGCGGCAATCATCGCCGCCGATACGGAAAAACCGAATCTCGGAATGGTCGATCTGCACAAAACACGCGAACTGCTGATGGATGCGGGTGCCGTGCTGCTCGATGTACGTCCCCCGGCCAAAGTCGAAGGCGAAAATGCCGAAGAAGCGGGTATCGCCAACGCCTACTACACGCCTTATCCGGAATTTGCCGACTACCTCGACGTACTGCCGCAGGACAAAACGACGCCGATCGTCGTCGCCTGCCTCAAAGGCTGGTTCGCCAACCGTGTGATGGGTTATCTTGAGGCAATGGGCTACGGCAACGTCTATGTCCTCGATACGTCCGTCACCGCACTGATCGAAGTGCACCACGCCCACGCAGGCTGATCGTCGAAACGGTGGGCATGTCCGAACGCATCACGCACGCGGCGAAGCAGGCCGTCGGGCTGCTGATTTTCATCGCCCCCATGCTGCTGGCCGTGATCGGGCTCGTCGGGCTGTTCGAAGCCTTCGTAACGCCGCAAATGCTCAAAAGTCTTTTTACGGGAAGCGTCCTGCACGATACGCTGATCGGGACGGCGGCGGGCGGCGTCTCGGTAGGGCAGCCCTTTTTAAGCTACATCATCGGCGGCGAGCTGCTCGATGACGG
>CAZYEW010000028.1:7506-16846 GCA_964646705.1 uncultured Sulfurimonas sp. | reverse complement strand
CGGTAGGGCAGCCCTTTTTAAGCTACATCATCGGCGGCGAGCTGCTCGATGACGGGGTATCGCCGTATGCGGTCGCTGCCTTCGTGCTGTCGTTCGTGACACTGGGCGTCGTCCAGCTGCCGTTCGAGGCACAGCTTTTCGGCCTGCGCTTTACCCTCGTGCGCAACCTTCTCGCCCTGGCCGCGGCGATCCTCATTTCAGCGGCGACCGTCGCGACGGTCGAACTGCTGACATGAGCACGAAAAAACTCCAAAAACGCACTTCACGCAGCGGCTGGATCATGCTCGCGCTCGTGGCGGCGGGGTATGTGCTCGCCTTTTTTTTCGACGAAAGCACCGCACGCGACGCCGTCGGCAAAAGCCTGCATACCCTGACGATTGTCGCACCGATTATCGTGATCGTGCTGCTGCTCACCGCACTGATGGGAACCTTCGTCGATCCCAAAGCGTTCACGAAACATCTCGGAGAAGGCAGCGGTGCCAAAGGGTGGGCGATCGCGCTGGCGGCGGGTATCGTCAGCCACGGATCGAGCTACGTGTGGTACCCCCTGCTCGCCGATCTGCGCATGCACGGAACGCGCAGCGGCCTGATCGTCGCCTTTCTTTACGCCCGCGCCGTCAAGATTCCGTGGCTGCCGCTGATGGCAAGCTATTTCGGGCTTGCCTTCACGGTCGTACTGACGCTCTATATCGTCGTCGGTGCCTATGTGCAGGGGCGCATCGCACAGGCCCTGCTGCCCGGCGACTAAACCGGTTTCAGCGTACGTCCGCCAGCGTTTCGAAGGTTCGTACGACGCGCCCCGCAAAAGTGATCGTACCGTTTTCGAGCCCCAGATACAGGGTTTCGCCGCTTTTGGGATAGACGATCGCCCGCTCCGGCGTACGCCCTTCGCGCACCGCGCGGTAAAAACAGGCCGCCATGCCCGTGCCGCAGGCGAGGGTTTCTCCTTCGACGCCGCGCTCGTAGGTACGCACGCGGATGGCGCCGGTTTCGTCGAACGCGGCGATATTGACGTTGGCATCGTACGCGAAACGCAGACGGCGTGCTTCGTCGAGGTCGAAATCGCCGAGATTCGCATCGAAGGTGACGAGGTGCGGCACGCCCGTATCGACAAGCCACCACCGCTTGCCGCCTTCTTCGATATCGTCACGCAGGATTTTCGGCGGCGTGAGGTCGCTCTTGACGCTGTCGCCGTCGACCTCGGCGCCGATAACGCCCGCAAGCGTCAGAAAACGCATCGACGCCGGCGCCAGCCCTTCGGCAAAGGCGTAATGCGCGCACGCCCGGCTGCCGTTGCCGCACATCTCGGCGACGGAGCCGTCGCTGTTGTAGAACTGCCAGACGAAATCGTGCGTGTCATGCGGCAGCAAAACGATCAGTCCGTCGGCCCCGATGCCTTCTTGCCGATGGCACAGCCGTTTCGCCAACGCACTGCGGTCGCGCTCGACGAAGGAATGAAAAATCACGAAATCGTTGCCGCTGGCACTGTACTTGGCGATCATCATGGTCGCTTTCTCCTTTTTTGCGAAAGTATAATACCTCTATGCTTCAGGTTCAAAAACCCGAAAGCCGTTGGCACTGTGCACTCTTTTGTCGAGTATGGCCATACACGTTACAAAACTGATCGGATGCGGCTTTCGTCGTGATTTTTACTGTGCTATAATCTATGCAATGAAAACGATTCAAGATCTGAAATATTTTTTGCTCGCATCGTTTCCCAACGAGCGAATTTATCTGTTCGGTTCACGGGCAAGAGGCGATGCCGGCGCGCATTCGGATGTAGACATTGCGATCGAAGGGAATGCTTCATTGACAAAGCGTCTTGCCCGAATCCGTTTTGCCATAGAAGAGTCGCATATTCCTTACAAAGTCGATCTTGTAGATCTTTCCAAAGCCCCCTATCTTAAAAAGATCGTCTATAAAGAGGGGATACGATGGCATTAGAAAAAAAGCTCGAAGATTTTGAAAATGCGCTGCAAAGACTGAATGAATCGTTGACGAAAGCCCGCGTTCACGAAAGGACAAGAAGAATACAGTTTTTTTCGTGATTCAACGATACAGCGCTTCGAGTTTACACTGGAAATTGCCCTGGCGACACAAACCTATCACGAGTCGTTGGCGGAAGAAATTTTTTCGCATATGGAGCAGTATGCAGCATTGCTCATGAGCGTTTATCAGACAATGAAAGCGTAGATTTCCCTTTTGTCATCCCACGAAGATCCATCGTATCAGCTTCATAAAACCATTATACTTTCTGTTGTTGTCAATGTGTGACAGCTCATTGGCACGGCGAAAACCATGCGGATATGCCCTGCTTCATACGCCGCCAAAGCCCGAGTATTCTACGTTATAATACGCGCAAACCCACCCGCAAAGGCCATCGCAATGCGTCCAATCTTCGTGCTTGCATCGATCGTAGCGGCGGTGCTTTTTTTGGCCGGCTGCGAAGATACCGGCGAAAAAAACGCCATGCCCAAAGCGCTGCCGCCGCTTAGTGTGCAAACCGTCACCGTCGAAAAACGGCCCGTTCCTATCTGGGCGGAATTCACCGGAATGACCAAAGCCAGCAGCGAGCAGGAAGTACGCGCACGTGTGAGCGGTCGGCTTGAAAAGCGCTATTTCAAAGACGGCGAGATGGTCGAAGAAGGCCAGAAACTCTTTTTGATCGAACCCACCCAGTACCGCGCCGCCCTCGATGCCGCCAAAGCGAAAAAAGCCATGGACACCGCCTCGCTCAACCTCGCCAAAGCCAACGTCGAACGCTACAAACCCCTGGTCGAAGAAGGCCTGGCACCGCGTGCGACGCTCGAAGAATACGAGGCGCAGTACGCCCAGTACAACGCCGCCATCCTCGCCGACGAAGCGCGTATCCGCGAAGCCGAACTCAACCTCGGCTACACCGTCGTGCGCGCGCCGGTGACGGGCAAAACGAGCGCACGGCGCGTCGACGTGGGCAACCTCGTGGGCTACGGCGAGCCCACACTGCTGACGACCGTGCTGCGCATCGACCCGCTCTACGTCTATTTCGCTCCCTCCGAATCGACGGTCAAGGCCATGCAGCACTACCGCTCCCGCGACAAAATGGAAGCGTGGCTGAGCGTGCCCTCTGATAACACCGACTTCAAACGCGCCCGCCTGCACGGCTACGTCGATTTCACCGACAACACTACCGACCCCACGACCTCCACCGTCACCATGCGCGCGACGATGCCCAACCCCGACACCGCGATTCTGCCGGGCACCTTCGTCTACGTCGATGTCTTCGTCACCGACAAAATCCCCTTCATCATGCTGCCGCCGCAAGTCGTTTTCGAAGATCAGCAGGGCAAATTCGTCTACACCGTCGGCGACAACGGCAAAGCCCAGCGCACCGGCGTCAAAGTGGGCCTTTCAAGCCGCTACTACGTTCAGATCGACGAAGGGCTCGAACCCGGCCAGCGCGTCGTCGTCTCGGGGCTGATGAAAGTGCGCGCGGGCATGAAGCTCGCACCGACCGACGTGACCGATACGCAAGGCGTGTTCGCCGTACTCAAGCGCAACCGCCTGCTTCCCGAGGCACAATAGGCGATGTTCTCCGTCACCTTCATCAAGCGCCCCATTCTCGCGATGGTGATCTCGCTGCTTATCGTCATCGCCGGCGTCGTATCGATCTACGTGCTGCCCGTGCAGGAGTTCCCCGACGTCACCCCGCCGACGGTCAAAGTGACCGCAACCTACACCGGCGCCAACGCCTACGATGTCGAAGAAAGCGTCGCCCGCCCCCTCGAAGACCGCATCAACGGCGTGCAGGGCATGATTTACATGGAATCGACCAGCACGGCGACGGGTCAGCTCGACATCAACGTCTATTTCGAACCCGGCTACAACCTCGACATCGCCGCGGTCGACGTGCAAAACCGCGTGTCGATGGCCGAACCGTCCCTGCCCGCCGAAGTCCGCCAGCAGGGCGTCATCGTCGACAAACAAAGCCCCACGATGGTCTGCGCCGTCACCCTCAGCGGCGACGAACGCTACGACGACGCGTTTTTGAGCAATTTCATCAACATCAACGTGCTCGACGAACTCAAGCGCATCCCCGGCGTCGGCAAAGCCGAAAACATGGGCGAAAAGAAATACGCCATGCGCATCTGGCTCGATCCCGACAAGATTACCGCACTCGGCCTGACCCCGCAGGACATCGTCAATGCCGTCAAATCCCAGAACAAACAGGCCTCCGTCGGGAAAATCGGTGCGGCACCGACGTACAAGGACCAAAAGGTCGAATACATCCTGACCGCCAAAGGCCGCCTCGATCAGGTCGACGAGTTCGAGAACATCGTCGTCAAACACCGCCCCGACGGCACGCTGGTCTATCTCAAAGACGTCGCCCGCGTCGAGCTCGGGGCGGAAAAATACGACTGGAACGCCCTGCTCAACGGCAAGCCCGCGGGGATGATCGGCATCTTCCAGCTGCCCGGAAGCAACTCGCTCGAAATCCGCAAAGCCGTCGGCGAAGTGATGGAGCGCCTCAAAAGCCGCTTCCCCGACGGCATCAGCTACGCGATCCCCTACGACACGACCAAATACGTCGAAGTCGCCATCAAAAACGTCGTCATCAATCTTATCACCGCCATCTTGCTCGTCATCGCCATCATTTTCATCTTTTTGCAGTCGTGGCGCCCCACCGTCATCGCGGCCGTCGCCATCCCCGTATCGCTGATCGGGGCCTTCGCCGTCATGAAAGTCGCGCCGGGCTTCTCGATCAACTTTCTGACGCTTTTCGGGCTGATTCTGGCCATCGGTATCGTCGTCGACGACGTGATCCTCGTCGTCGAAAACGTCGAGGTCATCATGCGGCGCGAACCCGACCTGCCCATGCCGCAGGTCGTCAAAAAATCGATGATCGAGCTCATCGGCCCCATCATTTCGACGACGCTCGTCCTCGTCGCCGTCTTCGTACCCGTGTCGATGATGCCCGGCATCACGGGCTCGCTCTACCAGCAGTTCGCCCTGACCATTTCGTTCGCGGTCATCATCTCGTCGCTCAACGCGCTCACCCTCTCGCCCGCCCTGGCGGCCATCATCATCAAACGGCGCAAAGAAAATGCCAAACCTTTTGTCGGGTTCGTGCTTTTCGAACGCTTTTTCACGGCACTGACGAACGCCTACACCGCTGCCGTCCGCATCCTGGTAAAATGGCGCTGGGCCGTGCTCGTGCTCTTTCTCGCCGGCTACGGTGCCGCCTATTTTCTGTTCAAAACCACGCCGACGGGCTTCGTTCCTTCCGAAGACAAAGGGGCGCTGATGGTCGCGTTCAACCTCAAACCCGGCAGTTCCATCGAGCGTACCGTCGACGTGCGCAAACAGATCGACGGCATCGTCCGTTCCGTCAACGGCGTCTCCGACACCATCGCCATCGACGGCTACAACGCCATCACCTCGACCCTCGACGGCAGCGCCGGCGTTTTGTTCGTCACGCTCAAGCCCTGGGAAGAACGCACGGCCAAAAGCCAGTCGGTCGACGGCATCATCAAACAGATTTTTCAAAAAACGGCCGCAATCTCCGACGCCACCGTCGTCGCTTTCAACCTGCCCGGCATTCCCGGACTCGGCAGCGTCGGCGGCTTCGATTTCAGGCTGCAAGACTACCTCGCGCAGGATCTCGATACCTTCACCCGCTACGCAAGCACCCTCATCAAAGAAGCCAACGCCGATCCGCGGATCGCCCAGGCCTATACGACCTACAACGCCGCCTATCCGATGTACGCCCTCGACATCGACCGCAAAAAAGCCAATGCGCTGGGCGTGAACATCGCCGATCTCTTCGGCGTGATGCAGACCTACCTCGGTGCGTTCTACGTCAACGATTTCACCAAGTTCGGCAAAGTCTTCCGCGTCTTCGTGCAGGCCGACAAACGCTTTCGCAGCGACCGCAAAGACATCAACAAGCTCTACGTCAGAAACGTTTCGGGCAAAATGGTACCGCTGAGCGCCGTCGTGCACGTTCGCGAATTCTCCGGTCCGCAGAACATCACCCACTACAATCTCTACCGCAGCATTCAGATCAACGGCAGCGCCGCCGCCGGCCACAGTTCGGGCGAAGCGATGGCCGCGATGGAAGAAATCGCCGCGCGCGTACTGCCAAAAACCTACGGCTACAGCTGGTCGGGCATGAGCTACCAGGAAAAACTCGCCGGCAACGCGACGGTCTACGTCTTTTTCTTCGTTACGATCGTCGTCTTTCTCGTGCTCGCCGCGCAGTACGAAAGCTGGATCCTTCCGCTGATGATTCTGCTCTCGGTGCCCATCGTCATGATCGGGGCCGTCGGCGCACTGCGGCTGGCGGGCCTGCCGCTGAACATCTATGCGCAGATCGGCCTTGTACTGCTGATTGCGCTGGCATCGAAAAACGCGATTTTGATCGTCGAATTCGCCAAAGAACTGCGTGAAAAAGGCCACGGCATCGCCCAGGCCGCGATCGAAGCGGGCCGGCTGCGTTTTCGCGCGATCATGATGACGATTCTTTCGTTCGTCTTCGGCATCCTGCCGCTGGCCTTCGCGACCGGCGCGGGGGCGTTTACGCAGATTTCGATCGGTGTCGGCCTGCTCGGCGGTATGCTCGCCGCGACGCTGGTGAGCACCCTGCTCGTGCCCGTGCTCTACGTCCTGCTCGAAACCCTGCGCGAAAAATTCGTCGATGTCGAAGAAGAAGTTGCCCGAAGGGAGTCGCTGTGAAACGATTGATCTGGTTTTCGCTGATCCTCGGCCTCGTCGCCTCGGCCCACGTCCGCTACCTCGGTATCGACGATTTTATCGCCGCCGCCGTACGCAACAGTCCCGATCTCAACATCAGCCGTGCCGACTACAACGCTTCGGTGCAGCGTGCACGCTCGGCACGCGGCGACTACCTGCCCCGCGTGGATCTCACCGCCGGCGGCGGCATGACGGGCATACACAGCGAGATTTCAGGCCAGGACACCCGTGAAACGAGCCACCTGCTCACCGGTACCCTCAGCGCCAATCAGCTCATTTACGATTTCGGGCGCACCCTCGGCAATATCCGCGCAAGCGACTACGACGCCAACGCCACCCGTGCCAGGCTGCTGCAGCGGCTTCGCGACAAGATCTACGATGTCAAAAAAGCGTTCTACAACGTGCTCAAAGCGCGTACGCTGATCGACGTCAACCGCAAAAACGTCGCACTCAACGAACAGCAGCTCCACCGGGCCCGGCGCTATTTCGAAGCCGGCATCCGCACGCGTATCGACGTCAGCGATGCGCGCGTGAACCTCATCAAAGCCCGCCTCGGCCTGCAAAACGCCACCTACGAATATCGCCGCGCACGCATCCGGCTCACCGCGACCGTCGGTATCGACCCCTACGGCGGGCACTACGAACTCGACGCGCCCGATTTCAACGCCTCGCACCTGTACGAAACGCTGCCCGACGTCGACCAGCCGTTCGAAAGCCTCGAAACCTACGCCTACGCCCACCGCTACACGCTCCAGGCCTACGCCCAGGCCGCGCAAAGCGCCGCCGCGCGCGTCACGGCCGCACGTTCGGGCTATTTCCCGCAGCTGTTTCTCAAAGGCGACTACACCCGAAGCGACCTGAACGAGAAACTTCAGATCTATACGCCGCAGCAACAGTGGGACGCGATGCTCACGCTCAACTGGAACCTCTTCGAAGGGTTCAAAACCGACGCACGCACGCAAGAGGCGCGTTCGCTCGCGCTGAAATCGAAAGCCGCCTACAGCGACGCCAAGCTCAAAATCCGCCAGGAAGTCGCCGACGCCCACACCGTGCTGCTCAAAATCCGCGACAGCGTCAAACTCTCGCAAAGCCTCGCCGAAGCGGCGAAAGAGAAGTTCGTTCAGGCGCAAAAACGCTACGAACACGGGCTTTCGGACTTTATCGAGCTGCAGCAGGCGCGTCAGGGCTACATCGACGCCGACGCCGGTTTGGTGACGACCTACTACGACTTCTTCATCGCCCTTGCACGGCGCGACAAGGCGATCGGAAAGTAATTACGGCTTGATCGCTTCGACGAAGCGTTCGCATTCGGCTTGCAGGTGTTTGAGGTCTTTGCTGTTGTCGATCACCCAGGTCGCACGGCGTTTTTTCTCCTCGATATCCAGCTGCGAGGCGATGCGCCGCTTCGCTTCGGCCTCGGAAAAACCGTTGCGCCTGATGAAACGCTCCAGCTGAATATCCGCCGGCGTATAGACGACGACCGCATCGGCGATCGGGTAGGCATTCGTTTCGAAATACAGAGGAATATCGATCAGGTAAGGAAAGGCGAAACGGTCCTGCCGCGCACTCTCGGCCTCGATCGCTTCGCGGATTTTCGGATGCAAAAACGCTTCGAGACGCGCTTTGGCATCCGCATCGGAAAAAACGACTTTCCCAAGCTGCGCACGCTGCACTTTGCCGCGCTCGACAAATGCGCTTCCGAAAGTCTCGGCGACCCAGTCCGCATGCGCGTCGAGCAGCCGGTGCGAAATCGCGTCGGCGTCGATCACGCGCAGGCCGTGCAGCGCCAGCAGCGAAGCGACGGTGCTTTTGCCCGTGGCGATACCGCCCGTCAACGCGATCGCATGTTCAAACGCCATCAGTTGCGAATGAGGCCGAGGTAGGTTTTTCTGACAAAGTTTGGCATCGCGAACGCCGCGGGATGGATGTCGCTGTTGTAATAGCGCAAACCGTCGAGCAGGTCGGCACGCTGCAAGTTGATGTCGGCGGTGGGGTGATTGCCTTTCGAAGCGAGCAGCAGTGTCGTTTCGTCCCACAAGCGGTAGGGCATGATGATTTTGAAGTAGTTGCCGAGCACGCCCAGCAGCACGGTGTTGGCCTGCACGTCTTCGAGCGACGGATGGCGCATGCACACGATGCCCTCTTCGGCCAGCACCCGCGATA
Source organism: uncultured Sulfurimonas sp. (assembly GCA_964646705.1). GTDB lineage: Bacteria > Campylobacterota > Campylobacteria > Campylobacterales > Sulfurimonadaceae > Thiomicrolovo. The sequence goes on along the minus strand of CAZYEW010000028.1, from coordinate 7,951 downwards.
TCTGCCCCGCCGCCGCGGCATCGACATCGCATTCGCACAACAGCACGTCCACGCTGTTTTCGGCGACATCCCGCAGCGCTTCGAGCGCTTTGGAGGCTTCGGCGACGCTGACGACGGCATCGCCGTGACGGGCGAGTTCCGCTTGCAGCGCGGCGGCATCGTCGCTGAGCACGAGCACGCTCAACGGCTCGGCGTGCGTGCACATCGGCACGTGCACCATCATTTCGGGGTAGACGAACTCTTGCATATCTTTCCTTTTCCACGATGACCCGAGGGTCAGAAGTGGCGCGATTGTAACATCTTAATTTTAAAGAGCTATGAAAAAGCCGGGGCGAAAACCTGCGCAAGGTTGAGCGTCGAAATGGTACAATCGTTTATCAAGTTTATCAGCAGGAGGCTTTCATGTGTGCCGAACGCATTCAACGTTTTTTGATGGCGATCGTAC
>CAZYEW010000028.1:0-7406 GCA_964646705.1 uncultured Sulfurimonas sp. | reverse complement strand
CAGGAGGCTTTCATGTGTGCCGAACGCATTCAACGTTTTTTGATGGCGATCGTACTGACGGTCATCATGGTTCTTTTCGCCGCAGGCCAAACCCAGATCGGTGTCGTTTTGCAGACGTTCATTATCATCATGGTACTCGTCTGGGCGTTTGCCGATTTTTGCCCCTCGCTCTGGGCGTTCAAAAAACTTTTCGGATCGTGTTACGAAGAGAAGCAGTAAAAAACGCGGCCGCCGGCCGCGCCGAAGAAGCGGTCCGGCTTACTGTTTGCCGGCCTTGAGGTAGATGTCGTAGCGCGGGAAAACGAAGGTCGATTTCCGGTCGACGGCGATTTTGTCTTTGGCGTCGATGGCGTAGGCGTGGATCGTGATCGGAATGATCGTATCTTTACGCTTGTCTTTCGCCAACGGCTCGGTCGTGACCAGGCGCACGATTTTCTTTTTCTTCACACCCGGGTGAACCGTAAACGGTGCCTTGGGCGTAAGAATCTTGATTTTGCCTTCCATGCCTTTGGGTGCGACCACGTCGAAATAGAACTTGTGATCTTTCTCCTGCGTATTCTGCAGCAGGAAAATATAGTCGTTTTCGACGCGAATCTTGCCGTCGGGCTGCTTGTGCACCGAATAAAGCCGGCTCTCTTTGTTGATGTTGAGCAGCATATGCTCTTTCTTGCTTCCCATCACGCCGAGCAGCACCATGATAATCACCAGCACCACCGCGTAGCCGATGATTTTCGGACGGAAATAGCGCGTTTTTCCTTTTTGGAAAAGGACTTCGCGTTCACTCGACCACTGCACCAGCGACGGCTTGCCGAGTTTGCCCATGACCACGGTACAGGCATCGACGCACTCGAGGCAGTTGATACATTCCAGCTGCAGCCCCTTGCGGATATCGATGTGCGTCGGACAAACCGTGACGCAGCTTTCACAGGCCGTACACTCCGCATTCGGTTCGGCCGCTTTGAGCTCTTTTTGGCTCGTGAACTGCTTGTGTTTGTTCTCGTCGTAGATATCACCCCCGCGATGCGGATCGTAGATAGCCATGACCGTATCTTCGTCGTACAGTACCGACTGGATCCTCGAATAGGGGCAGACGTAAATACACCAGTTCTCTTTGAACACGACGACGTCGATCACGAGAAACAGCGTCACGCCGACGAGGACACCGACGAGAATCAGGTGATCGCTCGGATGCGCAAGGTAGGCGAAGAAATCTTCGGGCGGCACGAAGTACCACAGAAAGTTCGCCGTCGCCAGCAGCGCCAGCAGCGTCCAGAGCAAAATGGCGATGACGCGCTTGACCTTGTTCTCGGGCTTGCTGTAATCGGGCTCTTTTTGCTTGTTCTTGATACGCTTGCGCAGATGTAGCAGCTTCGTCTCGATCAAGTCGCGGTAGATCACGCGAAAAATCGTCTGTGGGCAGACCCAGCCGCAGAACACCCGGCCGCCGAGCACCGTCATGCCGAAAATCCCGATGAAAAGAATCATCAGAATGAACGGCATCAGGTACATCTCCTGCATATCGAACTGTACGAATCCCAGATGCAGTTTCAGCTTGTCGAAACTCAGAAGAAAGAAATGGTTGCCGTTGATCTTGATCCACGGCAGCACCAGCGCCACGATCGTCATTCCAGCGAAGAACCAGTAACGCTTGATACGCCACGGAACCCATCCCTTCAGGTAGTCACTTTTGCTTTTTTTTGTTTTGGCATTGTCGCTTTGTACTGCTGCCTGACTCACGATTTCTCCTTGTTGGTGTTGTGTTGTCCTTCCACTTCGGGACATTCTATGGTTTCGATGATACTCGCTTCGGCATCGTCCACCTGCTCCAGACGGCTGCTTCCCATGGCGACCTCGCGCAGCTCCCTCGACTCGATATAGTCTTTGAGAGAACTGCGGCTCACCCCGAGAATCCGCGCCATTTCGCTGACGCTGCGTCCCTCTTTGAGATAGGCAAGTATCTCGTCGAGGTAAGGGTCGAATTTCGAAGACGAACGGCTGCCTTTGGGGCGGCCGATCATCTTCTTTTTCGCCGACTGCATCGTCTGGCGCAGCTGGTCGACAAGACCGAGTGCGACAATGATATCACTTTTCGCATTCAAGACGATAGAGGGCTTGATCAGATGAATTTCGATGCCGTTTTTCAGCAGGCAACTGAGCATCTGGACAACGTCTTCGATGTTGCTGCTGAGCACCCACAAATCGTAGATCAGCAGCGTTCCGCCGGCATGGGCGGGATCGCGCATAAAACGCACCGCTTCGTCCCGATCGCCGAGGCGGTTGTTCTGCGAAAGCTGATCGACCATCTCGTCTTCGATCGTCAGGCCGTGCGCTTTGGCGTAGGCGCTGATCATTTTCAACTGTTCGTACACACCACCGAAATGGCTGTCTGAACGCAAATAACTGAATACCATTGACGTATTAACCTCTTGAACTGAAGTAGTTTCACCGTCATTTTACAGGCTTTGACGATTAAAGTCAATACAAAAACATGTTTTTTCGTCATATTTTTATCACTTCGGCGCTTTTTCTGCCGCTTTGGTATAATCTGGCATCCCAACGCAGGAGGCGGAGTGAACGGTCTGTTTATCGAATTTCGCGATCCGCTCTTTGGCATCATCGTCTTTTTCGCCCTGATTTTCATCATCGCCTTCGTCAGTTACTGGTGGGGAAGACTGCGAAGCAAAGAAGACCACCGCTACCTCGAACGCTTTTTGCGCTCGCTCCGCCGCGCTCCCTCTCAGCCGCAGCTCAAAGCGGCGATCGACAGCGATGCACTGTCGCAAAAATCGTGGCTGCTCATCGCCGAAAGCTACGTGCAAAACGGCGATTTCGAACGTGCCGTCGATATCTACCGCAGCCTTATCGACCGCCAAAGCGAACCCCGCCGCAAACGCGACTTGCTCTTTTTGCTGGCGCAAACCTATTTCAAAGCGGGGTTTTTAGAGCGGTGCGAAACCATTTTGCTGCAAATTCTCGGCCGCTTCCCGCGCACGCCGCAGGCGCTCAAGCTGCTGCTTTTCACCTACGAGCGGCTTCAGGCCTACGACCGCGCCCTTGACGTACTCGAACCCCTCGACGAACTCGGCGACGACGTCGCTGCCGACCGGGACTACCTCGAAATTCAGCGGCTGCTGCACGATCCCAAAAGCGACCCTGCCGCCAAATGCCGCCGTCTTGCCGAACACTACCGCAGCAAAGGAACGCTGGCCTATTTGGTGTTCGAGTATCTCTTCGCCCACGACCCCGCACTGGCATGGACAACGCTGCGCGAAACCGACGCCGCGAAAATCGCGGACATCCTCTGGCTTTTACCCGAGGCACATCTCGATTTGGATATAATTGCTTCCAATGGCTATCTGCGGCAGCTTTACAGCGCCAGAGGAAGTGTGAATCTTGCTCAGAACAGTCCCGAATTCGAACTGGATGTTTTGATCAAACTTCGCCGATGCGGGCATACCGGTATCGACTTGCAGTTCGAATACCTGTGTGCCGACTGCAAGCAGGTCTTCCCCTTTCCTTTCCACCGCTGCCCGCAATGCCAGCAAATCGACACCGTCGTCACCGAGACGATGCTGTGCAAAGAGCAATATGAAAAAAGTGACACTTTTTAGCGACGGTTCCGCCCTGGGCAACCCCGGGCCCGGCGGTTACGGCACGATTCTCCGTTACGGCGGCAGCGAACGCGAACTCAGCGGCGGCGAACCCCATACGACCAACAACCGCATGGAGCTGCGCGGCGTCATCGAGGGGCTCAAAGCGCTCAAAGAGCCCTGCGAGGTCGAAATCGTCTCGGACTCGTCGTACGTCGTCAAAGGCATCAACGAATGGCTGCGCAGCTGGATCGCACGCGACTTTAAAAAAGTGAAAAACCCCGACCTTTGGCGCGAGTACCTCGACGTCAGCACGCCGCACCGCATCCACGCCACCTGGGTACGGGGCCACGACGGCCACGTCGAGAACGAACGGTGCGACAAGCTCGCCAAAAGCGTCGCCGAACGCATGAAAGAGGAAACACATGAATCCGCTCAACCGCATTGAAACAACACTGGGCTACACGTTCAAAAACAAAAAGCTTCTCGAAGAGGCCTTGACGCACAAAAGCTACAAACGCCCGTACAACAACGAACGGCTCGAATTTCTCGGCGACGCGGTCCTCGACCTCATCGTCGGCGAATACCTGTTTAGCCGTTTTTCGAATTTCGACGAAGGCAAACTCTCGCAGATGCGCGCCTCGCTCGTCAACGAAGAGGGGTTCACCAAACTGGCCAACCATATCCGACTGGGCGAGGCGATCTATCTTTCCAACGCCGAGGAGAACAACGGCGGCCGCAGCAAACCGTCGCTGCTTTCCAACGCATTCGAGGCGGTCATCGGCGCGATCTACCTCGACGCGGACCTCGACACCGTCAAGACGATCGTCGTCAAACTGATCGAATCGGTCTACAAGGAGATTTCGCTCGAAACCCTTTTCAAAGATCATAAAACGGCGCTGCAGGAACTCACCCAGGCGCATTTCGGCATTACGCCCGAATACCGGCTCGTCGGCAGCAGCGGCCCCGACCATAAAAAAGAGTTCACCGTCGCCATCCTTATCGACGGCAAAGAGTACGCCAAGGCCACCGGCAAAAGCAAAAAGATCGCCCAGCAAGAAGCCGCCGAAGCGACGATCACCCAGCTCAAAAAGGAGCTCTCGTGAACCGTTTCGGCATCCGCTTTTCGATGACGACCTTCGGCGAATCGCACGGCAAAGCGATCGGCTGCGTCCTTGATGGCGTCCCCGCGGGGCTTGAGATCGACGAAGCTTCTATCCAGCGTGAACTCGACCGCCGAAAACCGGGGCAAAACGCCTATGCCACCGCCCGCAAAGAGGCCGATGCCGTCGAGATTCTCAGCGGCGTGTTCGAAGGCAAAAGCACCGGGACGCCGATTGCGATGGTCATCTACAACACCAACCAGAAAAGCAAAGACTATTCCAACATCAAAGACGTTTTCCGTCCCGGCCATGCGGACTATACCTACTGGCACAAATACGGCATTCGCGACTACCGAGGCGGCGGCCGTGCCAGTGCACGCGAAACGGCTGCGCGCGTCGCGGCGGGAGCCGTGGCCAAACGGATGCTTTCGCAACTGGGCATCAGCGTACGAAGCGGCGTCGCCGAAATCGCCGGCATCGCCGCGAAACGGTACGATTTCGACCATGTCGCCCGCAGTGAAATCTACGCCCTCGACCCCGACGCCGAAACGGCACAGAAACAGGCCGTTCTCGACGCCAAAGCCGCACACGATTCGGTCGGCGGCGTCGTCCAGGTGCGTATCGACGGCCTGCCGACGGGCCTGGGCGAACCGCTGTACTACAAACTCGACGCCGTACTGGCCGATGCGATGATGGGCATCAACGCCGTCAAAGCCGTCGAAATCGGCGAAGGCATGCACAGTGCCCGCCTCAAAGGCAGCGAAAACAACGACCCCATCCGCCGCGAGGGTTTCGAAAGCAATCACAGCGGCGGAATTCTCGGCGGCATCGGCAACGGCGACACTGTACGGCTTAACGTCTATTTCAAGCCGACACCGTCGATTTTCCAAGAACAGCACACCGTCACCGTCGACGACGAAGAGGTCGATTTCTCGCTCAAAGGGCGCCACGACCCCTGCGTCGCCATCCGCGGCTCGGTCGTCTGCGAAGCGATGGCGGCACTGGTGTGTGCCGATATGCTTTTACTCAATATGGGAAGAACGATGGAAGGGGTTAAAAGCTACTACGCCTCCTGATTCGCCTTAGAGCATGCTCCGAATGCCGATGGCGAACCACAAAATGACCAGATTGAGCAGAAAAATCCCCATCGAGCTGCCGCGCGACAGCAGGTTTTGAAACCGGGTGCGGCTGCCCTGGTGGGTACGAAACGCGATGAAAAGATGAATCCCCGTCAGCAGCGTCAGCAGCCCGACCAGATAGACTTTGGTGTGCATCATCTTCGAAAGTTCCGAATCGGCCGCGTATTTGAACACCTCGCCGAAACCGTGATGGATATAGAGCGTCGTGCCCGTCACCCACAGCGAAACCAGCCAAAACGTCTCGAAATAGCCGTAGATAGGGCCGAGGTACTCGTAGGTCTGTTTTTGCGCCTGTTTGTCGCGCAGCAAAATCCCCAGTGCGAACAATAGGAGCGACCCGCCGATCCACGCGGTCGCCGAAAGAATGTGAACGTATAAAACGAAATGCATGCCGCGATTGTAGGGAAAAAACCGTAACGGGGAAATGATGCAGGTCAAGCGGCGCCCGCATCGGGCTTCGCGTCAGATCGGAAGGACGCGGATTTTTTGCGAAAGCTTCTCTTTGAGCGTCGCTTCGATGGCGTAGAGCGTACCGGTACTCGAACTTGCACAGCCGCTGCAGGCACCGAGGTAGCGAATATAGACGTCGATATATTCGTCGCCCTCTTTGACGTCGATGACTTCCATGTTCCCGCCGTCCATGATCAGAAACTGGCGGACGTTTTCGTCGATGACCGCGTCGATCGCTTTGATCTTCTGCACCAGCGTCATGGTTTCGAAATCGCCCGTTTCGCTCGCCTCGGCGGCGGCTTTCATCTTTTCTTCGTCCATTTCGCGGCGGACGTCGGCCAGAATATCGACGAGATAGTACTCACGCTCTTCATGGCCGCCGGGCTTGATACAGCTTTTGCAGAAGCCGCCCGCTTTGGTGTAATCGGTGATCTCTTCGACGCTTTTGAGGTCGTTGAGGCGAATCACCTCACGCAGCGTCCCGAGGCTGACGCGGGCACACTCGCAAACGATGATCTCGTCTTCGAAGCTTTCCGCATCGACACCCAGATACAGCCCCGCCGCTTTTTTGATAACGTCGTACGCCATGACCGAACAGTGCATTTTCTGCGGCGGCACGGCCGGCGTATCCGGATCGTCGCGCAATGCCTTTTCAACGTCGATATTGGTGATTTTCACCGCGTCTTGAACCGTTTTGCCGATACACAGCTGCGTCATCATGTCCGAGCTCGCGATCGCCGTGCCGCAGCCGAAGCTTTTGAACTTGGCGTTGACGATGGTATCGGTGTTCGGGTCGACTTCCCAGTACAGCCGCACGGCATCGCCGCAGCTTTCCGCACCGAAATCGGCGACGATCAGTTTGTTGCCGTGTGCGGCGGCCTCTTCTTCGGTAATTTCCCCCTGATGCTGGGGATTATTCATCAGCGTCGTCACCTTGTCGGAATATTCGTCCCACAGCGATCCGCCGAGCAAATCTCCTTTTGCCATATGCTCTTTCCTTTAATTTAATGTACCGCGCACTCGACGGCTTCACCGCCGGGCGTGGGTTTGACTTTGGCGTACGAACTCGAAATCGCACGCAGACGTTCGACCGCCTGTTTGAAGTGATCGATCACGTAATCGAC
>CAZYEW010000027.1:0-20798 GCA_964646705.1 uncultured Sulfurimonas sp. | reverse complement strand
CGTTGCGCAAAAACAGGGTCCGCGATTCGATGAGCGCATTGATGTTCAAGCGGGCATTTTCAAGTTCGTTGGCCAAAATCGCGATTTCGTTCTCGCCCTTCATTTTAAACGATACGTCACGGTCGCCCGCAGCGTACGCCATCACCTTTTTCGTCAGGCGCCGCAACGGCCTGACCCGCTGCAAAATCAGAAAAATCGCCAGCGCGAACACCGCGACGATCGTCAGATAGGTACTCAGCAGCCTCGTCGGAAAGTAAGGCTTGAGTTTTCTGTCGCGTAACAGAAACTTTTTGCTCAAAGTCTCGACGAAAAAATAGATCGCGCCTTTGGACTGAAGCATCGTAATCTTCAAATCGCTGACATGCCGGCTGCGCACCGCCGCGGCGGGGGTAAGAAGCATCGAACTGAGGACTTCGTGAAACCCTGCGCGTTTAAGCGTTTTCGCCTTTTCGAACACTTCGTTCGTCGCGACGACCCCCTGAATACGGTCAAGCCCGTAAACGGCCAGATTCGCTTCGAGTACCGCTTCGGGGACGGACTGCATCATATGCGCACGAAAAATCTGCGTGATGACCGTGGTTTTGTTGAAAATATTGTCGATGTACTGCTGGCGGTTGACTTTGTAGAACTGCCAGAAAATGTAGGTGACGCTCGCCAGCGTCACGGCGAACGACAATAAAATCGTCAGCAAGACGGCATTGCGTCTCATTTGACGAGCTTGTATCCTATGCCGCGTACCGATTCGATCAGTTTTTTGTCGTGATCTTCGAGTTTGGTGCGGATCCGGCCGATCATCACGTCGATGCTTTTGTTCGACGACTCTTCGCTGATCGCCGCGACGTTGTGGATAATGTCTTCGCGCGATACGACCATCCCCTCTTTTTTGATCATATAGGCCAAAATACCGTATTCGGCATTGGTGAGGTCGAGCAGGCGGCCTTTGTAGGTAATCTGCATGGCCGCTTCGTCGAGTTTGAAGTCGCTGGTGTTTTGCGCCTCTTTCGCTTGAGCCTTCGCCTGATAGCGCCGCAGTACCGACGTAATACGGGCTTCGAGTTCACGCGGGTCGTACGGCTTGGGCAGGTAGTCGTCGGCACCGAGTTCGAGGGCATTGACCTTGTCGGTCACGTCTGAACGCGCCGACGAAATAATGATCGGAATGTCCTGACGCCGGCGAATCGCTTCACAGACTTCCAGCCCGTCCATTCCCGGCAGCGTCAGATCGAGGATCACCAAATCGTACGGTTTGAGCTTGAGAATGCTCAGCGCCTTGAACGGATCGTCTTCGACTTCGACCTCGAATTCGAACTGCTGCAGATACTCGCTCAAGATCTCGGCCAGTTCGAGATCGTCTTCTATCATCAGAATCTTTTTCATAAGACGATTCTATCCTAGGAAGTTTAACTTTCGGTAACGGCGGCTCACGTGGGCAGCACCGCCGGCGCACCGGTCAGCAGCAGTGTGACGTGATAGGCGATGAATGCCAATACATACGCGGTCACCGTCGTGAACACGAAAAGATAGATGAAATACTTGATGCCCCCCGCTTCGCGGGTAAAGACCACCGACGCCGCCAGGCACGGCAGGTAGATCATGATCACGACGATAAACGACACCGCCGAGGCGAACGGAATATGGCGGCGGATCGCATTGACGAGGCTTTTGTCGGTTTCCGCCGCGCCTTCGCCGACGGCATAGAGCACCCCCAGGGTAGAGACGACGACCTCTTTGGCCGCCAGCCCCGCCTGCAGCGCGACCGCCAGTTTCCAGTCCAGCCCGATCGGCGTGAACGCCGGTTCGATCGCCTTGCCGATGCGCCCCAAAAAGCTCTGTTCCAGCTGCGCCGCGTCGGCCTGGGTTTGCAGACGTTCCTGCTGTGCGGTATCTGCGGCATGTTCGATTTTCGCCGTATACGACGCTTCGATGGCGTCCGAATGCGGATAGGTGCTTAAAAACCACACCAGCATCGACGCGCCCGCGATGAACGTTCCCGCTTTTTTAAGGTACATCAGCGTTTTGGAAAGGACCGTATGCCAGATCAGCTTCAGCGACGGCAGGCGGTATTTGGGCATCTCCATTACGAAAGGCTCGTCCACCCCGCGAAATGCCGTCATCTTGAGCACTTTCGCCGCCAGCAGCCCCAGCAGCGCCCCGCTGATGTAGATACCGAACAATACGTTGCCCGCGACGGCCTGCGAAAAGAACGCACCGGTGAAAAGGACGTACACCGGCAGCCGTGCCCCGCAGCTCATGAAGCCGATGATAAACAGCGTCAGCAACCGGTCGCGGTCGTTTTTGAGAATACGCGCGGACATGTAGGCGGGAATCGAACAGCCGAACCCTGTGACCAGCGGAATGAACGACTGGCCGTGCAGGCCGAATTTATGAAAAATGCCGTCGAGCAAAAAGGCCACGCGCGACATGTATCCCGTCGATTCGAGCAGGGCGATCCCGATGAACAAAATGATAATGTTCGGCGTAAAGAGCACCACGGCGCCCACGCCCGAAATAATGCCGTCGACGACAAGCGAACGGACTTCGTCGTTGGTGATCGTGTTCCCTACGACGTCGCCCAGCCATCCGAAAAAAGCGTCGATCCATTCCATCGGAATATTGCCGACTTCAAACGTCAGCTGAAACAGTCCCCACATCAGAAACAAAAAGATCGGAATCCCGAAAACCGGATGAATCAGCACATCGTCGATACGTTCGGTCAGGCTCTTCTTTTCGGCGGCTTTTTTTCCGTAACGCACGGTTTCGGCGATAATCCCGCGCACGAACGCCGCGTACTCTTCGGCGAAGACTTCCTTGATGTCGTCGGTGTCGTGGTGGGTTTCGATGTGTTTCTCGGCTTCGATCAAAATCGGCTGAAGCTCCGTCCACAGCGGCAGGTCGTGCAAAACGCGGTAGGTTTTCGTCTCGTTTTGCAGCAGATTGACCGCAATGTTTCGGTTGGAAATCGCCGCACGAAACCGGTGTGCGTCGAGGTAGTTCTCGATGATTTCGATCTCTTCCTCGACCGCTTCGGAAAAAACGAGCTTGGGCTCTTGGTACGGCCGTTCGAAGGTCTCGATCATGGCCCGAAGCAGGGTATCGATACCGGTTTTCGTTGCGGCGGAAACCTGCACGGCAGGAAAACCGAGCAGCTGCGACAGATAATCGGCATCGATTTCGATGCCTTCTTTTTGCGCTTCGTCGCTCATGTTGAGCGCAAGCACCATCTTTTTGCTCATCGTCATCAATTCGGCGGTCAGCTGGAGGTTCTTTTCCAGATTCGTCGAATCGACGACGTTAAGAATCAGGTCGTAGTCTTCGTTGCACAAAAAATCGTGCGTCACACGCTCTTCGATGGAGTAGTCGGTAAACGCGTAGGTTCCCGGCAGATCGACGACGGTGAAATGGTACCCCTCGTAGTCGAAGAAGACTTCGGTTTTCTCCACCGTTACGCCGCTGAAATTGCCGACGTGCAGCCGGGCGTGCCCGATGGCGTTGAGCAGCATACTCTTGCCCACGTTGGGCTGGCCGACGAGTGCGACACGGATATGTTTTTCGGTGACGGGACAGGCAGGAGCGGTCTCAGGCATCTTCACTCACCTCGATCGTCTCGGCCTCTTCGCGCCGCAGCGCCAGACGCATCTTGCCGACTTTGATTTCGACCGTACTTTTGCCCGGTGCGAAGCCCAAAATATCGATCGTCGCCCCTTTCATCACCCCGAACGACACAAGCCGCTGCTTGAGCGCTCCTTTGGCGTGCAGTTTCACGACTTTCACCCGGCAGCCGGGTTCGCATTGCGTCAATGTGTGCATCGTTGTCCGTTTCATCGTTTTAAATTTCTATAATGATAATACAAATCAGTTAAAAACCGTATTCGGCGCGTACCCAGTAGCGATCGAAATCTTCGCTGTCGCTTTGCGGATGGCCGTGTACTTCAAAGTGCGCGAACACGGCATCGAGCCGAACACGTTCGCTCAGTGCCAGCCAAAGCATCACATCCGTTTCGTCGACGCTGACGTCGCTGCCCTTGCTGTCGAACACCCCGTACATCGCCTCGGCATGCAGGCCTTCGCTGTCCGTATCGTGCAGCCACCACGCCACATCCGCTCCGCCGCCGAGACGGAAAACGGAAATATCGTGCCCCGGCGCCATCTCCGAAGCGCCGGCCACCGTCGTTTCGTCGAGCGACGTAAAATAAGGCCCCCCGCCCATGCCGTCGGTAACGTGCTTGCCCTCGGCCACCATCGCGTAATTGTACGCACCGCCCGCATACAGATTGCGCCAGTGCGCCATCGCCATCGCCCCGACGACGGCGCCTTCGATGCCCGAAGCGTCCAGCTCGCCCATCTGCGCCGCCTGCAGCCCCCAGTCCAGATGCCACGACGCACCAATGTAGAGTTTGCCCGTCGCTTCCATGTAGCCCAAATCGAAAAGGCGGTCCGCATGGTAGTACCACACGGAAGACGCCGCATCGTCGGATTCGTATGTCACTGCCGCGGAAAACATGCCGGCCGAATCGTCGGCGAAGCGGACGAAATCCTTTTGTGCCGACGAACTGTCGAACCCCGCCCAGCGGGTCAGGTACATCATCCGTACCTTCCAGCGGGCATCGACGCCGTAATCGGCGCTGATGCCTTCAAAAGTGTTCGGTGCCATACGGATATCGTCGGGATCGGCGAACGGCGTCTCAAGATACATCCGCCCAGCCCGCACGTTCAGCGCACCCGCACGGTAACGCAGCTCGGCTTCGGCAATGTAGGTAAACGAGTCGCCGTCGCTGTAGAGTTCGGGATTGAGCTGCGCAGGGTCCGACGGATTGATCCCCCAGAATTTTTGCGAGGTATAGGCTTCGATCTTGCCGCTCAGGCCGTGTACGTCGGGTGTCGTGAACCCGAACATGCCGCCTGCGGCCGTGGCCGTCGTTTTGTCCGAAGCGAACCGCTCGTCGAGCCACAGCGTGCGCAGCCGCAGGTCGATGCGGCTTTGCTCCGCCCAGCGGGCAAGTTCGGCCGCCTCGTTGCGGCCGGCGGTGTAGCGCCCCGCTTTTTTGGCGTGGAACCACCCCTCCTGCTGACTTGCATCGTTTTGCGCAATCCGCACTGTTTCGTCGGCCTTCAACGCCATGCCGGCGCACAACATCAAAGGCAAAATACGGGCGTCGATTTTCACAGTCGTATCACTCCTTCTTATTTATTGATAACGAATATCATTTTTGTTGACGCCATTATGCACCGACTTTGCTTAAAAGAAAATCAATAACGGTTCTCATTTGCAGCTTGTTTTCTTCATCCGTGCATTGTTATAATACGCGAACAAGGAGTCTTATGTCGTTTCTGTTCCAATCGAAAAACCATTTCAACCTCGCCAATCTCTTTACGATGGTCAATATCGCCAGCGGGCTGGGTGCGGTCTATTTCATTTCGCAGTCGAATTTTTTCACCGCCGTCATTCTCGCGTGGGTCGGCGGGGCTTTCGATATTTTCGACGGAAAAATCGCCCGGCGCTACGGGCTTTCGAACGAATTCGGCATCCAGCTCGACTCGTTCGCCGACTTTCTTTCGTTCGTACTCGTACCGGTTTTTCTGATTTTTCAGGCCGTCTACGCACAGACCCACGGTGTGCTTTTCGCCGTCGCTTCAGCAGTCAGCGTCTACTACGTCATCAGCGGCCTGCGCCGGCTTATCCAGTTCAACATCGACGCCGAAGAGGGAGAAGTATCGAAATTTTTCACCGGCGTGCCCACACCGCTGGGCGCGATCTTGCTGTGGCTGGTCTACCTGGGTGCCGCCTACGGCTTCGTCCCGCCCGCCGGCGTCATGGCGGCGATGGCGCTGATCGGCTGGCTGCTCAATTCGAAAGTGAAAGTGCCGCATCCGTAGGCTGACATCCGTGGACCCTGAATCAAATTCATGGTGACGGGGCGAAGGTTCAGGGTGACGTATCCGCGTCGTTACAAAATTGTCGCCTTGAGCAGGTCCGTATACATCACGACATACAGCAGCGCCAGCTGCAAAAAGACGATCACCCAGTACATCCGCACGAAACTTTTTTTCGACACCTTGTGATGAAAAAACGACTGGGCCGCCAGCGCAGCCGGCGAACCGCCGATCAATGCGAAAAAATAGAGCGTCGCTTCGCGTACGCGCGTCCATTTGAGAATCGACGCCAGTTTGTCGGCACCGAAAAGCACGAACGTGACGGCATTGACGGCGACCAGCCAGACGTAAAGCCAGGGAAGATGCAGGCGAAACCGCAGCAAGACCGCGGCAAACACCGTCAAAGCCGTCGCCATCCAGAACCACGGGAACCTCATCGCCCTTTTTTCTCCTGTTTGAAACGGCAGGTACCGACCGTCACGACGCTGCCGTCTTTCGTCGCTTCGAGCACGTAGGCGAGCACCCCTTTGGGATCGGCATCGCCGACCTCCTCGGCGACAATGCGCAAGGCATCTTTTTCGTTCGTCGGTACCCATCGGTTTTCGGTGATGTACTGTGTTAGAAGCTGCATGCGATATAATAGCCAAAATTCCGCCGCGGAGGGTACCCGATGGGAAACGAAACGCTAAAAAACCTGACGATTCTGTATGTCGAAGACGACGAAGAGGTGCTGGCCAACGCCGTCGAATACCTGTCGCGTATCTGCAAAGAAGTCTATGAAGCCCGCAACGGCAAAGAAGCGATCAAAGTCTGGCGCGAAAAACATCCCGACATCATCATCGCCGACATCAAAATGCCGCGCCTCAACGGGCTTGACATGGCCGCGTACATCCGCGCGCACGACACCGACGTCCAGATCATCATCGCCACGGCCTACACCGATACCGACTACCTGATGCAGGCCGTCGAACTGCGGCTGGTGAAGTATCTCGTCAAACCCGTCACCAAAGAAAAGCTTCTCGATGCACTCGAACGCTCGGTCCGGCAGATCGAAGACAAAAGCAAATTTACGCTTGCGCTTTCTGACGACTGCGTGTTCGATGCCTACACCAACCGGGTCGTCTGCAACGACGAAGCACTCAAACTCAGCAAGAAAGAGGCCCTTTTTCTCGGCCTGCTCGCCCGCCATCGCAGCCGCGTGGTGCACTACGAAGAGATCGAAGCCGCCGTCTGGGCCGACGAAGGCATGAGCCAGGACGCCATCCGCTCGCTGGTACGTGCGCTGCGCAAGAAACTTCCCGAAGGTGCGATCGAGAACGTCTCGGGCGTCGGCTACCGCCTCGTTACCGCCTAAGCATCCTGCACCCGCCCGATCTTGACGTCGAAACATGCCCCTTTTTCACCGTTGAAAAAGGTCACGACGCCGTTGAAATGCTCTTCGACGATGGTGCGTGCCATATACAGCCCGAGCCCCGTACCGTGGCGGGCTTCTTTCGTCGAATAATACGGCTCGAAGATATGCTCGGCCGTCGCTTTGTCGATGCCGCCGGCATTGTCGCAGATGCGCACCACGACGAACTGCCCGGTTTCGAAACACTTCAGCTCGATCGCCGGCTCCTCGACCGCCCGCTCGATCAAGACGTCTTTGGCGTTTTGCAAAATATTGACAAGCACCTGAATCAACTCGTTGCGATACAGCGGCAGGCTTTCTTCACACTGCATATCGCGCACGATTTCGATGCCGTGCGCCTCGAAACTCTTGTCGATCAACGCGAGCGTCTGTTCGGCGACCGTGGCCACGGAAACCGTCTCGCGTTGCTTGTCGGGACGGAAGAAATGGCGAAAGTCGTTGATGGTATGCGACATGTATTCAAGCGTTTTTTCCGCCTCGCCGAGCTTTGTCGCCAGGTACTTTCCGTCGAGTTCTCCGTGTTCGTAGGCGCCTTCGACGTTCATCAGCATGTACGACAGCCGGTTGAGGGGCTGGCGCCACTGGTGGGCGATCATCGAGATCATATCCCCCATCGCCGCCATTTTCGACTGCTGAATCAGCATTTTCTCGCCCCGCCGCCGCTTTTCGACTTCTTGTTCGACACGGGCTTCGAGCGTCGCATTGAGCTCGCGCAGGGCGTTTTCGCGGATGCGGACCTGCTCGCGGTAGCGTGCGAAAGCGGCCGTAACGGCTTTGGCAAGCAGCAGCGCGATCAGCGCAACCAGCGCCGCGATGGCCGACGCCGCTTCGGCGATGCTCTTTTTTTCCTCTTTAACCAGGTGCGCCAGCGCCTCGCTCCGAAGCGCATAAGTCTGTGCGAAGACGCTTGAATCGAACCCGCCGACAAGCGTCCATCCGTCGAAACCGACCGGCACCTTTTTAACGAAAAGGTCGCCGACACGCCGCCATGCTCCCGAGGCAAGCCCGGCCGTCGCCTTGGACGCTTTGGCGATCTTTTCGTTCGCACGGCTGTGTGCCAGCAGTGTTCCGTTCGCGTCGAAAAGCATCACGAAAGCATCGGGCTCCCAGGCGATCTCGCCGATCATATCGGTAAAACGGCGCTTGAGCGCTGCACGTTCGGCGGCATACGAAAGCGCACTGCCGATCACCCAGTGCATCGGTTCGAAACGGCGCACGTAGATCAGCCGCGTGTCGTTGCGGTCGAAAAAATGCGAACGCAAAAACCCTTCGCCCTTCGTCTTCGCCAAGGCGATCTCGTGGCGAATCACGGGTTTGCCGTCGGCATCTTTGTAATCGTAGAGGTTCCTGCCCGCAAGCTTGGCGCTTCCGCTCAGCAGACTGTTGCCTTTTTCGTCGGTGATCCAGATATAGTCCCGGCGGTCGTTCCACGTCATTTGCGACAACGCATCGACCAGCAGCGTCTCGAGCGTGCGGCGCTTGAGCTTGCCGTGAAATTCGCCGAACAGCTTCCGCGCCGTTTCGCGGGCGACTTGAACCTTGCTGCGAAGCTCCTGCCGCATCCGTTTTTCTAGACGGCTCTCTTCGTAGTGCAGCAGCGACACGAGATCGCGGGTGCGCACGTCGGTGCGTGCTTGGCTTCTTGCGACGACCGCTTCGAACGTCTGCCGGTTCTCGCGCAGCGCGTACGTATCGATGCGCTTGACGAAATAGCCGTACATCGCCGCCGTGCCGAGTCCCAGCGCGATCAGCGGCAGCAACGCCACCATCCACGGGATCAGCCGTTCGAGTATTCGCCGTTTCATGCCTCGTCTCCCGTTTCGAGCCGTTTTTTCGGATCGAGTCCGAAGCGGCGCATTTTTT
This sequence comes from uncultured Sulfurimonas sp., assembly GCA_964646705.1. Lineage (GTDB taxonomy): Bacteria > Campylobacterota > Campylobacteria > Campylobacterales > Sulfurimonadaceae > Thiomicrolovo. The sequence continues at coordinate 11,653 of CAZYEW010000027.1, read as the reverse complement.
CGGCGCGGCCGATCAGATTCCCCTTGCCCGAGGAAAGCCGCTGCATCGCCGTCTCCCAGCTGCTTTTGGCACGCTCTATCCCCTCGCCGACGCGCTGCATCTCTTCGACGAACGCGACGAACTTGTCGTACAGCGCCTCGGCCTCTGCCGCAATGTGCTGGGCGTTTCGCTGCCGGTGCTCGCCGCGCCACAGATGCTCGATCGTGCGCAGCGTCGCCAGCAGCGTCGAAGGCCCGGCAATCACGATATGCGCATCGTACGCCTGTTTGAACAGGCCGTCGTCGTGCTCGAGTGCCGCCTGAAACGCCCCTTCGACCGGCATGAACAGCAGCACGAAATCGAGGGTATGCAGCTGCTCGATGGTATCGTAACGTTTGGAAGAAAGTTCTTTGACGTGCGCGCGTACAGAGCGCAAATGTTCTTTGAGCGCGGCCGTCCGTTCCGCATCGTGCGCAGCGCGCACGAAACGCTCGTACGCCACGAGCGAAACTTTCGCGTCGACGACGACCGAACGCCGCTGCGGCAGCATCACGACGGCGTCGGGACGCAGCATCCGGCCCTTCTTGTCCCGGTACGTCGGCTGAAGCTCGAATTCACGTCCGCGGCGCAGCCCCGAAATTTCGAGCACGCGCGCAAGCACCATCTCTCCCCACATTCCCTGCGTTTTGTTCTCGCCTTTGAGCGCGTTCGTCAGGGCGACGGCATCGTCCGAAATACGTTCATTGAGCTGTTTGAGGCGTGCGATTTCGTCTTTGAGCAGATGCCGTTCCTTGCTTTCGGTATCGTAGCGCTGCTGTATCTGCTGCGCGAAACGCTCGATCTGTTCGCGAAACGGGCGCAGCAGCAGGGTCATCTGTTCACGGTTGGCCGTATCGAAAGCACGGCTTTTTTGCTCGAAAATCGTATGGGCGAGGTTTTCGAACTGCAGCGCGAGCGACGCCTTGGCCGCTTCGAGCAGTTCCATCTGCTTGGCGTGCGAAGCGGTCGCATCTTCAAAACGGGTATGCAGCACGGCGTAGTCGCGCTCGATCTCGGCGTAGTCGCGTTCGAGTGCCTGGGCACGTTCGCGCCAAGTCTCGGTCTCTTCCTGCGCTTCGTGCAGCGTCGTAATGCAGGCGCGGCGCGCTTCTTCGCAGCGTATCCTGTCGCGCCGTCCGAGCGAAAGGGCCCAAAGCAGCCCCAGCGCACTCGCCAGAAAAAAAGCCGCGGCGGCGGCGTAAGGAACGGCTTCGGCACTCAGCTGAAAATGCATCGCGGCGTCAGGAGCCCGCTCACTCGGGCAGAAGCGCGAGCTTCATCACCTGCTCGATCCGCTCGACCGGGACGATCGTCACGGCGTCTTTGACTTCGTCGGGAATCTCCTCGAGATCGCGGTCGTAGTTCTTGCGGGGAATGACGGCCGTATGCATCCCGGCTTTGTGCGCGGCGATGAGCTTTTCTTTCAGCCCCCCGATCGGCAGCACGTTGCCCGTCAGCGACACCTCGCCCGTCATCGAAATCCCCGCACGCACCTTTTTGTTGCAAAGAATCGAAGCGATCGCCGTACTCATGGCGATCCCCGCACTCGGTCCGTCTTTGGGCGTGGCGCCGTCGGGCACGTGGATGTGCAGGTCGAAGCGTTTGTACACCTCGCTGGCATCGACGGTGATGTCTTCTTCTCTTTCTTTGAGCGTCTTGGGAATGATGGCGTGATCGACCTTGAGCTTGCCGTTGTCGATCAGGGTCTTGACGACGCTCAGCGCGATGCGTGCGGACTCTTTCATGACGTCGCCGAGGCTTCCGGTCAGCTGGATCTGCCCTTTGCCCTTGATGCGGATCGTTTCGATTTTGAGCACGTCTCCGCCCACGGCCGTCCATGCCAGCCCGTTGACGACGCCGACGCGGTCGACGTTGTCGGTTTTTTCGATCTCGAAAACGGTTTTGTCCATGAACTGTTTGATGTTTTTGAGCGTCACCGAGACTTTGGAAACCGACGGGTCTTCAAGAATCATCTTCGCGGCCTTACGGACCACGTCGGCGATGCGCCGGCGCAGGTTGCGCACTCCGGCTTCGCGGGTATAGCTGTGGATAATCTCCTTGAGCGCGCTTTTGGAAATACCGAGTTCCGACGGCTTGAGGCCGTGTTTCTTGAGCTCCTGCGGAAGCAGGTAGCGTTTGGCGATTTCGTATTTCTCCTGCGGGGTGTAGCTGCTCAGCCCGATAAACTCCATACGGTCGCGCAGCGGTGCGGGAATGCGCCCGACGTCGTTGGCGGTCGCGATGAAAATCACCTGCGACAGGTCGATGTCGAAATTGACGAAATAGTCGCGAAAATGGCTGTTTTGCTCGGGGTCGAGAATTTCGAGCAGCACCGCCGTCGGGTCGCCGCGGTGCGACATGCCGACCTTGTCGATTTCGTCGAGGACGATCACGGGATTCATTTTCTTCGCGTCGATCAGCCCCTGCACGATGCGCCCGGGCATGGCCCCGATGTAGGTGCGCCGGTGGCCGCGCAGTTCGTTGACGTCTTCGAGTCCGCCCAGCGCGATACGCACCAGCGGGCGCTTGAGCGCTTCGGCGATGGAATTGGCCAGCGAAGTTTTACCCACACCCGGAGGGCCGGCGAAGCACAAAATGGCGCTGGCGCCTTTTTGCGCCGATTTGCCTCTGAGTTCGAGCAGTTCTTTGACCGCGAAGAATTCCGCGATCCTCTTTTTGGGTTTTTCGAGCGAAAAGTGGTCCGCATCGAGCTGGCGTTCGACGTCGGTGATGTGCAGCGGCTTTTTGGCGAGCTGCCCAAAGGGGATTTCGAGCACCCAGTCGAGATAGCCCTGAATCAGTCCCGCGTCGGCGCTGTCGGGATGCAGCCGCGCGAAACGGTCGATCTGCTTGGAGATCTCTTTGTAGGCGTCTTCGCTCATGAACTCCTTTTTGGCTTCGAGGCGTTCGCGGTACTCTTCGATCTCCTCTTCGCGCTGGTTGTCGACGCCGAGTTCCTGCTGAATCTCCTTGAGCTGCTCTTTGAGGAAATATTCTTTGTTGATCTGCTCCATTTTGTGGTTGACCTTGGAGCGGATTTCGCGCTGCAGCTTGTGCGCCTCGATCTCTTCGATCAGAAAATCGATCAGCAGCAGCAGGCGTTTTTCGGTATCGGCCTCGACGAACATTTCGTACGCCCGCTGCTTGGGCAGTTTGATCGTGCTGCAGATCAGATCGGCGATACGGTTGTATTCTTGCGTTTCTTCGATGGTGCGCAGCAGATCGGGGGTGAAGTAATTGCTCACCTGCGAAAGCGCACGCACTTTTTCGCGTACCACCTCCAAAATGGCGTCCATCTTGATTTCGTTGATCGGCGCGGGTTCGATAATGTCGACGATCGCGCGCTCTGGCGCATGGCCGGCCGATTCGACGACCCGCCCGCGGGCAAGTCCCTGAAAAAGCACTTTGACCCGCCCGTCGGGCAGTGAAACCTTGCGCATGATGGAACCGACCACCCCCGCATCGTAGGCGGCCTCGACCTTGCGCTCGCCCTCTTCGCCCTCTTTCGTCGGGCAGACGATGACGAGCGAATCGTGCTCGATGGCATGCGCCGCCGCGACGATGTTTTCGTCGTCGCCGAGAAACAGCGGCGAAATCATGAAGGGGTACAAAAACAGATCGTCTTCGAAAATGACCGGCAGTTCGGTCGGGAATTTGGCGTAGTTTTCCAGTTGCATGGCTCTCCTTTTCACTCAGCGCATCGGCTGATTGACCGCACCGTCGTTTTCGTTGACGGCGCGCGTTTGTTCGTTCTTGTCGTTCTCGAGTCCTTCGGCACTGAGGTCACGGTGCCGCGAAACGACGCTTTGCGTATCGGGAATCAAAAACGCGTACCAGCTGCCGCGGCCGTCGCCTTCGAACATGCGGCGGTACCACGGTGTCTGCGCCGGATCGACCTTGGACCAGTCGATCCACGGCTCGGGCCGAATGCTGCGGTAGAACTGCGATGCCTTGGGCTTGTCGAGCCGTTCGTACAGCTCGGCGATCGATTCGTTGAGCGACGCCTGTGCCAGGTAGAGGCGCGTCACCATCGTATCAACGACGGGATAGTAGATCGAGTGCGGATAGTTGCGTTTGAACGCTTCGCCTTCGCGGATCGCCTCGCCGATGAGCCCCTGGTCGCGCCGCGGATTGGGCAGGGCCATGTACTTGGCCTTGACCTTCATGTACTCGGCGTATTCACGCTCCTGCGGCGTCGCGTAGCGTTTGATGTATTCGGTCAGAAAATGCTCCGCGAGCAGGTACTCCTCGTACTGCAGGTGCGCGATCGCCATGATCAGCGTCGCTTCGGGCAGCAGCGGCGAACCGATATGTTCGCTTTGCAGCGAGCTGTAATAGTTGTCGGCCTTGTCCAGATCGGCGTCGGAGATCGCGGCGATCATTTTTTTGTACCAGTACGCCGCGGGTTTGTTGTATTCGTCGACTTCCTTGGCGCAGCCGCCGAGCAGAAGCAGCAGCGCGGCCGCCACCGCCAAAATTGTTTTGTTGAACATTCAGATTTCCTCGTTGTATGAGAACCAGCATTTTATCCAAAAAAGAAAATATTACGCTATAATTGCACCGTAAAGAGCACCTTTGATGATGCCCTTAAATAATTCAATGGACACCTCGATAGACCGTCTTTCCGTTCTGCCCGGTACGATTTTCTTCCGATTTTCACTTGCAGCCGTTTTTTCGACGTCGATGATGTGTCCTGTTTTCAAGAGAGTCCATGAACGACACTTCGACCATCGAAACACCGCAAGCCCCCGTCGCTGACCATCAGCCCACCTTCGAAGCCTTCGGCCTCAAACCCGAAATCATGCAAAGCATCCGCTACGCCGGATTCAAAGTCCCCAGTCCCGTCCAGCAGCAGGCCATTCCGCTGATCATGCAAGGGCGCGACGTCGTGGGCCAGGCCCAGACGGGTACGGGCAAAACCGCGGCGTTCGGCCTGCCGGTGCTCAACAGCATGCAGCTCGACCGCGGCGTCGAAGCGCTCATTATCGTCCCCACGCGCGAACTGGCCAACCAGGTCAGCGACGAGCTGTTCAAGTACGGCAAAAAGCTCGGCGTACGTACCGTCACCGTCTACGGCGGCAGCTCGTACGGGCGCCAGATCGGCCTGATCGAACGCGGCGCGCAGGTGGTGATCGCCACGCCGGGCCGGCTTAAAGATATTCTGTCGCGGGGCATGCTCAAAGATTTCGCACCGTCGACGGTCATTCTCGACGAAGCCGATGAAATGCTCGACATGGGCTTTCTCGACGACATCAACGAAATTTTCGACTACCTGCCCAGCGACCGGCAGACCCTGCTGTTTTCGGCGACCATGCCCAAACCCATCAAGGCGCTGGCCGAGCGGATTCTCGTCGACCCGGCCTTCGTTTCGATCACCAAAGAAGAGACGACCAACACCGACATCACCCAGCAGTACTACGTCATCGAAGAGAACGAACGCGACGACGCCATCATCCGCCTGCTCGACGCCGAGGATTTCGACAAAGCCATCGTCTTTTGCCGCACCAAGCGCGAAGTCGACCGCCTGGGCAACGTCCTTTCGGCCATCGGCTACAACGCCAAAGGCCTGCACGGAGATATGGAACAGCGCCAGCGTGAAGCCGTCATCAAAAGCGTCAAAGAAGGCAGCGTCGACATTCTCGTCGCCACCGACGTCGCCGCGCGCGGGATCCATATCAACGACATCAGCCACGTCATCAACTACCATATTCCGTTCGATCCCGAAAGCTACGTCCACCGCATCGGCCGTACGGGCCGTGCCGGTCAAAAAGGCGTGGCCATCACCCTCGTGACGCCGCTGGAATTCAAAGAGCTGCAGCGCATCCGCAAAATCGTCGGGACCAAGATGGCCCAGTCGTACATCCCGACCAAATCGCAGGTACAGTCCGCACAGCTGGGCAAGCTCGTCGACGAAATCGAAAACCAGAAAATCTACGACGAAGCCGTCGCCGCGCTCGAAGCGCTCAGCGACGACATCGACCAGACGCAGATCGCCCTCAAACTGCTCTCGCTGCTGATGAAACGCACCAGCGTCAAAGGCCCGCAGAACATCGGGGTCTCCAAACAGCGTCTGGACAAAATCATGAGCGCGATGGAAAGAAACGGGGGAAGAAAAAGCGGCAACCGCCGCAGAAACGGAGGCTATCAGCGCCGCCGCAGAGAAGGCGGCGAACACAGAGGCGGTTCACGAAGAAGCCGCTGACATGCGCCTGAGAGGAAATCCCTCTCGCATCAGTCTTTAAAAGATATCTCCAAGATAATCTACTGCGGCACCTGCCGCATCCGAGATCGTATCAAGAATACTTTGACCCGGTTTCGTCAGAAAGTAGACTTTACCGTCCACAATCTTTACATCCAAATCGATCGTCGCGCCCGGTTCTACGTCCTTGAGGTACAAGAATGTACCGCTCGGCGTTACTCCGGCAAGCTTATTGATGGTGTGCGTATCGAGATTGACGATAGCCCAGTCGAATTTCCCCGAGCCGTCATGATCCCAGTCTCCCAGATAGATCATTGCATATTGACGTTGTGCTTCACTTACGTCAATATAGACCTTTTTCCATCCAAATACACTCTGCTGCGTCGGCTGCTTTCCATGCAGCTGATAGACATTCCCGGATTTTGTCACCAACACCCAGTCAAACGCTGCAGGGGCCTCGGCAAAATCATGCGAAATGAACCATCCGCTGATATCAAACGATTTGCCTGCCAGATACTGCGTGACACGTTCGGCACCGCTCAGTGTCTGCGCTGGACTGCTGCTCGATGACGAAGATGACTGCTGTACCGACGATGAACTGCTGCTCGATGATGTGCTGTGCGCCGTTCCGCCTATACAGATACCGAGATCCGCCGAATAAAAACCTCCTTGTGCCTGGCAATCACGTGCGGCCTGTGTATCTACCGAAGATGTCGATGCAGCGGAAGAAGACGATGAATGGGACGTACTGCTTCCTCCACCTGATGTACCGCTGCCGCTTGCACCGTAACACTGACCCGTATCGGCGGAATAAAAGCCGCCGCGATCCTGACATGCCTGAGCTTCTGCACTGATATCAACCTGTCCCTGCCAGCTGAGGTTCGTACCGTATTCGACCTCTACCACCGTATCCGCTTTCCGTCCGACTTCTGGAGTGAAGATCAAAGCGCCCTCCGTTTCGGATCCGGACATCGGTGTTTTGACGGCGCTTCCTGCGGCACTGTCAGCAGCACCTTCAAGTTTAAGCACGCTGCCGTCGAAGAACAGTCGTCCGTCCCATCTATCATTGGCAGCAACGCTAAAATCAAAACTTCCGAGGCTCGCGCCGCTCTGTCCGATCACTTTGATGTGTTGAACGGATGCAGCCGTTGCATTCATGTTAAATACATGCAGCTGCGTCGTCCATCCCTCGCGATTGACTTCGTAGTTGTATATCTTGAAAGCCGTCGTATTTTCTTCGAGATTCAGTGTCTCAGGAACGACCGAACTGTCAGGATCCGTCGAAAGCTTGTCGTGCGTATTCAGACACATATTTCCTGCGACAAACCATTTTTTTCCGCTTTGCGCATTGCAGTCGAGTTCTTCCTGTCGTACACAGCGTTCGCCGTTCCATGTATCGCCGTCGGTGACGACACAGTCGTATTTTGCCTGGTCTCTCGGAAGGTAATAACAGACATTGCCTTCAAACACCCCGCCCGTATCGGCACAGCGCTGTTCAGGGGATACCGCCACACCGGATTCCGTCTTGATGTCGTACTCAAGCCCCTGCCGGCATTCGCGCGAGACAACGTGCTGCACCGGCTCGACGGGTTCCGTAAGCCCGGCAGGAATATCGGCAAGGACATCATTGCGCATCGCTTCGGTAAACGGATGTTCGAACGTCATATCGATGACAAAACCGATTTTGTAGCGGCTGTCGTAGTCACGAGCTGACAACAAAACACGTGATGCCTGCGTGAACGAGAGGTACAAATAACCGCCTCGTGACGTATCGATATTGTATTTCGTTTTTGTGTAGCTGTTGAAATTGATATCCATCGTTTCGCTGAGAATAAACGAAACCGTTGTGCCCTTGTGCCAGAATTCGTCGTAATATTTTCTTGCCCCCATCTGCGACTTCGTTTCCGCATGCTTTTCGTCTATGACTCCGAGCGGACGATAGGTTGCAAACCCGAGTCCGTAGTTGATCGGAAAATACTGCATAGCGATTTTGAATTCGCTCAAGTGCGGCGGCACGTATATTTTGACTTTTAACGTGCCGTTCGTACACCAGTTGATGTCTTCCAGGTTAAGCCTGTAGGCTTCTTCGGATGTCTGCCCGATCAGACCTGCATCGTGCGGCACGAAAGCGGCATAAGAAATTGAAATATCGGATTTAATACCCCGTTTGTCGCGCGGAACATGCATGACCTGTTCTCGGAAACCGCTGTAACCGTCTTTGTCGGCAATCGTCGTCAACGACTTGTAGGTCGGCACGGCATACACTATCGCTGCGAGCGCCATCCATATCATGATAGTTTTTTTCATGTTTCACCTCTGATTCTAATTATCTTATTATATAGCAATTTGGGCAAACCTGCCAAACTTCTTCTTGAACCTTCCGATTAGATGCACATTCCGAATGGATTCAAACGGATTTAGTTGCCATCGATGCAAAAAAGGTTTATAAAGATATTAGTGAAGATTAATGGAATAAAAATGGAGAGAGGTGCGCACTCCCGAAAGGGAGCGCAAGCGGCAAAATGCTGCTTACGGATTTACGTGATTGTCCACGCCTTTTTTGTACTGGTTCGGGATGTGGTAGTTGACCGGCGAACCGCTGAGAACCGAAGAGCTGAACGAAGTCGGTACAACCGAAGTGTTCTGCTCGAGTTGGAACGTCAGGAAACCGCCGTCGTTGAACATGTATTTCACGTCGCCATTGTACGTATTGATCTGCTGAACTTCGTAGTATACCCAGCTGCTGTTACAGTCGTCAGCTTTGAAACCGTCGTTCGAGTAGTCGGTGTTGCCGCCTTCCGGTGCACAGATCGTCAGGTTTTCTTCCATATCGTGACCGAACTGGAAGTATGTGTAGTAGTGATCAACGATCGAACCGCTGCCCAGGTAGTAAGTGTTCAGGTCAGCATTCTCTTCGTGCATTTTCTTCGTCGGATCCGTAAAGTGGATACGCATCGGATTCGCAGCACCGTTGGCACCTTCGTTCATGACGTAGATTTCGTCTTTAGCCAGAACGTTTTCGATTTCGCTTACGACAGCCGCACCTTTGTCGGTCATCAGCGCCATTTTCGTCGCCGTACCGATCACCTGGCTTGTTCTCGGAGCTGTCGAGAGTTCACCCAGCGCAACGGCATTGAGTGCCATGTTCAGCTTCGCAGCATCGTTGACGATAACCTGCTTGCCGAGCAGCGAGTCGTTGTCGACGTCGGCAATGGCTTGATGAGAATCGTACAGATCGTTCAGTACGCCCGGAGTCGTCAGCTGAACTTTCGGCGTACCTTCTTGAACGTTACGTACATATTCGAAGAACGCAACTTTGTCGAGCGGTTTGCCGACTGCCCAGGTGATACCCTTTGCAGTCGCAACTGTTTGCGCATCGTACGCAGCCAGTCCGAGCACTTCGACATAAGTCGAGCGGCGTCCGTCGGTAATCTGAGTCGTTTGATTCGGTACGTCGAGTTTCGGGTCGTCGTTGCCGACTGTCATTTCCAGCGGACCTTCAACGTTTGCACGTACGATATGTCCGGCAGAACCCGACCACAGCATTGCCGAGTCGTCAGACGTTTTCACGACGATACGATCCGTATGGCCGTTTTGCTGACCGACCATCAGCGTACCTTCCCATACGTCACCCGGAGTCAGGTAGATCGGGAAGTCGAAGAGTTCCGAGCTGTCGTGTCCGTTGCGGATAACGACACGGGCAACAATCGCATGCGTATTGTTTGTGTTTACAACTTTGAGCTGAGTCGTCCAGCCGTTTTCGTTTGCATAAGTAGCGGGGAAAAGAAGATAGTCACCGGTACCGTCATTTTCAAGTGTTACAGCGGCATTCGCCGACGTCGTCATGATCGCCAGTGCTGCAACACCTGACAACATTACATTTTTAAAGCGCATTAAAGCTCCTTACTTGTACAAGATTTACATTCGATACAATCGTCCCTAATCGCTCGAGCTCGGCCCGATTGCTCGATGTATCGCCGCAAGTATACCATTTTTTTTACGAATATTCAAGTTTTGGGGTTCCCTGCCTGCGCACAGGGGCATTGAAAAGGCCTGAAAGCCTATCGCAGGGGGTGCGTCTGCGGAAATACGGAAAAATCGTATTTATGGTACCACATACCGTTGACTTCAATCCATTTTGAACGCATTTGGAGTTTTTCGCCTTTGCGTTTATATTGATAAACACGATCGACCCATGCAATGCGTTCGTCGGAAGGGTCCAGTTTAATCTTCAAAACCGTCGTATAAAATCCGCGGTACAGACTGTTGCCTTCTTCTTCGTACATCGCATAAGGTTTGAGAAATCTGTCATACGGCAGTTCCATGGCATACGTATGCTTGAAATCGTGTCGGCTTCTTGCATCTCTGTATTCCAGAACTCTGTCAAGAAGCTTCCGTTCGGCATCTTTTGTTATCGTCAAATTCTTGTCGACATCCGCATAAGCATATGTTTTGGTTTTTTTCTCGCACCCGGCGTTCCACAGTGCTGCTATCAACAACAGCGAAAGCAGAAACGACCGCTTCATTGTTTTTCCTCTTCATAGGAAGAGAGGATTTCCATCCGCTTGCGCAGATAGGTTTTCTGCCAGAGTTCACGTGCGATCGCCCGCTTGACTTTGCCGTAGGGAATATACCCGTCGCGCTGCTTGATATCGGCAACGTACAACACGACGAAATCTTTAGGAACATATTGCGGCGGCGTAAAGTAGCCGCTGTCATGACGGTTTTTCAATGAAAGCCGAAAGAGCGGCTGCATCATATTGAGCGGATGGGTATAGTCGATGGGCTTTATTCCCATGGTCTTTGCTTTTTGCAGTGCTTTTGCGTATCCGTTTTCTTTTGCAAAACGATAGAATGCATCGGCTTCTTCGAGTGTTTTGAAGTGAAAATTTTTCAATGAGACGATCGGCTTGAGTTTGTAATCGCGCAAATGATCCAAATAATAAGAACGCGTTACATCGTCGCTTATCCCGATACTTTTCTGAATACGCTGCACTTCCCGCTGCGCGAGATAGCGGTTGACCATATTGGTCAGCCGTGCACGTTCATCATCGTTCATTCCCTTTTTAAGAAAATGATTGGCAAGCAAATAGTCCTCGCGCAGATTCTTTTCCAAATCTTTCCAGCTGTTCGCACGAAAATGTTTGACCTCCCGAAGATATTCGTCAAACGCCTTCACCCGCTTTTCATTTTTGACGTACGGTGCCGGTTTTACATCGACTTCCGCACTCCACAGCGTACCCATGGCCGCCAAAACGGCAAAGACTGCCCTGCCCATCGTTTTTTTCATATTCTTTGCTCCTTCAAATATTTGTTTTTACGGAAAAACCGCTGCCACCTGAGGATTGGATTCAGCCGTATAATTTTGCGCATCGTCGAAGTTGACTTTCATTTCCGGTGCATACCCCGGTTTGCCGAGTTCTGCCGCAAAGGGAA
>CAZYEW010000026.1:19379-20877 GCA_964646705.1 uncultured Sulfurimonas sp. | reverse complement strand
TATTTAAATAAAATTATATCCATATTGGTGTAGGCTATTAGCAAATGTGATTCAAGGAGTCTTCAATGAACAAAGCGCTATGCCTTTCGCTCATCTGTGCCGCCACCCTCAGCGCCGGCATTCACGAAACCAAAGACGGCCGCTTTTTGCAGCTGTTTTCCGACAACGACCCCCAGTCGAAAATCGTCGCCGAAGTTCCGGCCGAAAACCGCGGGCTTCACATCGGAAAATGCCGTACGCCAAAACGGGGCATCGTCTGGTGCAAAGTGACCTATGCGCGCAACGGGATTCGGCTGGAGGGATGGAGCGACAAAAAATCGCTCGACGCCATCGAAGAAAAACCCAACCGTCTGCCCACCTTCGAAAAACGTTTCGGCGGCCGCTACCACGACGTCGGCACCCGCATCGTCACCCTGCCCGACGGTTTTCTGATCGCCGGTTACACCGAAAGTTTCGGACGCGGGCAAAACGACGGCTACGTCATCAAGACCGACCGTTTCGGCAACAAGCTCTGGTCGCAGACCTACGGCGGGCGCTACGACGACATCATCAAAGACATCATTCCCGTCAAAGGCGGTTTCATGTTCAGCGGTACCACCGCCAGTTTCGGCAACAAGATCCAAAGCCTCTACGCCGGGCGCATCCGTACCGACGGAACCCTGATGTGGGAAAGCGGCTACTACGCCGACCCGGACGACCGCTACGCGGGCAACGCGCTCGTTCCCGTCAACGATTCGCACGTGCTGATCGCCGGTTATGAAGACCATATCAAGTTTTTCAACTCCGAAATCCAGTGCTACCTTACCGCAATCAGTCTTCACGGCATCGCCAAATGGCAGATGCGCTACGGCGGCGAAGACGACGAGAACGCCAACAGCATCGTCCGCGTCAAGGGCGGCTACGTCTTCGCCGGTTTTACCGATACCTGGGGCCACGGCGACAAAGACGTCTACGTCGTCAAAATCGACGAAAGCGGCAAGCGGGTATGGCACAACGCGTTTGGCTACGACGACAACGAAATCGGCAACCGCATCATCGCCACCCGCGACGGCGGCTACATCGTCGTCGGCACGACCGACAGTGCCCGCCGCAACGGCGACGACGTTTTCATCGTCAAAATCGACAAACACGGCAAGCGGCAGTGGCAGCGCCATTACGGCGGCGAATACGACGAAGAAGGCAACGATATCGTCGAAACCGCGGACGGCTACGTCGTCGTCGGCTCGACCAAAAGCACGCCGCATCTGAACAAACAGGCCTACGTCTTCAAAATCGACCGTTACGGCAATCCCCTGTGGCAAAAAACCTACGGCGGCAAAGACGACGACGCAGCGAATGCGGTCGTCGAGGTCGATGACGGTTTCGCCGTCGTCGGCTACAGCGAAGGGCGCACCGAACGCGGCAAAGACGTCTACTTGCTCAAAATCGACCGCAACGGCAACCTCTAAAGCGCGGCTTCTCTATCGCGCTTCGACGACGGTGTAGACGTCGCCGGTTT
>CAZYEW010000026.1:7774-19279 GCA_964646705.1 uncultured Sulfurimonas sp. | reverse complement strand
CGCGCTTCGACGACGGTGTAGACGTCGCCGGTTTTGATCGTATCGACGATTCCGCGTGACGTTTTTACTCGAAACGGCAGGGTCGTCGGCAGATATTTCGTCGCTGGATCGACCGCGCTCACACTGAAATGCAGATGCGGCCCGCTGCTGTAGCCGGTATTTCCCGAATAGCCGATCAGCTGCCCCTGATAGACCTTTTCACCCACCCGCACGACTACGCCGCGGCGTTTCAGGTGGTAGTATTTTCCCATCGTCCCGTCGTCGTGCTCGATAATGACGTAATTGGCTTCGGAACCGAATTTTTTGTCGAACCCGCCTTTGTTGTGCGTCGATTCCGCTGCGATCACCCGCCCCGAACGTGCCGCGTAGACCTTGGTGCCGACGGGGCACTGAAAATCGACGGCATAGCGGGTCAGCCCTTTGTGCGTCACGTTGCCGTTGAACCCCTGGCTGACCCGCGCCGTACTGCCCACGGCGAACGGCAAACGGTACACCGGATCGCTGTGTACTGCGGTATAGCGTCCCATCACCCACCGGTAGCGAGAAGCGAACGCAGCTTTCTTTCGGTGATCGACCACCGACACCGTCAAAACCAGCGCGGTCGTATTCGCAGAAAGTTCAAAAACCAAAGGAAGTTTTTTCGAAGGTTCGAAGTTGCGAATCTTGGGTAAATTCAGCGTCACCGTCACCGCATAGGGGTTGCGGTTGGTCGCATAAAACAAAAAACGGTCTCCCTGCCGCTTCGTTACGACCGAAACGGCCCGCTTGTCGGCAGCCGCCGCCTCGGCGGCAAGCACTTCGTTGTCTTTTTCAAAGGCGCTGCGTTCGGTCGAAAGAAACGCGGTGCTGCGCTCTTCGATGCGCATATCTTCGCGAATCGCCTCCATGACGGCAACCGTCTCTTCGTCGCGAAAGCGTTCGTAGTAGCCAAGCGCCTTCGCTTTCACCGACGGACGATCGAGCGAATCGAGCGGATGCGAAACCAGCCGAACGAAACGGGGCCGGTCGTTCGTATCGATCGCGCGGCGCAGCGTCTGCGCATAAAGGTGCTGCCAGCGCCCGCTGCGCTTTTGCAGCGAGCGCAGACAGCCGAGATAGCGCGAACGCAAAGCGCCGGCGTCGGCCTTGGACGTGCGTACCGCTTCATCGAGGGCATAGCCCGTTTCGAAGCAGATTTGAATGTCGTTTTCGTACCCGTCGATCGCCGCTTTGTCGAATCCGGATACCCCTGCGAGCGCCTTGAGCGCGTCACGTTCGTTTTCAAGATGTTCGCCCATGCTCGAAAACGCGGCGGGATGCTCGGCGTAAAGCCACAGCGGCAGGCAGAGCAGCACGTACAAAAACTGCCTCAAATCTTCTTCCTTTTTTAGCGGATATGATACCTAAAATTGCTATAATTGCGACATCTTTTCCAAGGAAGGTTACATGGCGCAAGGAATTCTCGATCTGGTCAAGCCCGGCGTACTCTGGGGCGACGACGTCCAAAAAGTCTATGCGGCCGCCAAAGCGGGCGAATTCGCCCTGCCGGCCGTCAACGTCGTCAACACCGAGTCGCTCAACGGCGTACTCGAAGCCGCAATGAAGGTCAATTCTCCCGTTATCATTCAATTCTCCAACGGCGGCGCGCAGTTCTACGCCGGCAAAGGGCTCGGCAACGACGGGGAGAAAGCGGCCATTGCCGGCGCGATCAGCGGTGCCGAGCATGCCCACCGCATGGCCGAACTCTACGGCGTGCCCGTCATTTTGCACACCGACCACGCCGCGCGCAAGCTGCTGCCGTGGATCGACGGCCTGCTCGAAGCGGGCGAGGCGTTCTTCGAGCGCCACGGCAAACCGCTGTTCAGCTCGCATATGCTCGACCTTTCCGAAGAACCGCTCGAACAAAACATCGCCACCTGCGCGCAATACCTCGAACGCATGGATAAAATCGGCATGACGATCGAAATCGAGCTGGGCGTCACCGGCGGCGAAGAAGACGGCGTCGACAATACCGGCATCGACAACGCCCTGCTCTACACCCAACCCGAAGAGGTCGCCTACGCCTACGAGGAACTCAAAAAAATAAGCGACCGCTTCACGATCGCCGCATCGTTCGGCAACGTTCACGGCGTCTACAAACCCGGCAACGTCGTATTGACGCCGAAGATTCTCGACAACTCGCAAAAATATATCGAAGAAAAATTCGGCACCGCCCCCAAGCCCGTCGATTTCGTTTTCCACGGCGGTTCGGGTTCGGCACCCGAAGAGATCGAAGAAGCCATACGCTACGGCGTCGTGAAGATGAACATCGATACCGACACCCAGTGGGCGACCTGGGAAGGCGTCAAACGTTACGTCGAAAAATATCACGACTACCTGCAAAGCCAAATCGGCAATCCCGAAGGCGACGACAAACCCAACAAAAAGTATTACGACCCGCGCAAATGGCTCCGCGCCGGCCAGGAAAGCCTCGTCAAACGCGTCGAGCAGGCTTTCAGCGACCTCAACGCACTGAACCGAAACTGATCGTATTCAGCTCGGTTTGGCAGGGCTGCCTTTAAAACTCTCTTATTCCCATGCAGAGCGAAAGAATGAGTAAGCGAATTTTTAAAGCGTGTAGCACGTTGCCTCCGAATTTTTCAGTGCCTCCGTGCAGCCGCGTTTGCTGAAAACAAGATATTGCGGCTTTAACGATGAATTCAGCAGGCCGGCTTTCTTCTGCAACGATTTCAGTACATCCAGTCCTGCGGGCTGATTGCGCCATTTACATTCTATAAAAGCTATATGCTCGTCATCGAAAGCGACAAGATCGATCTCTTCTTTATTGCTCCACCATCGGCCGATCTTGAGCGGAACAAAACCAAGATAACGCAGAGGCGATTCCATAACGCTCTCTTTGACATAATCTTCATACGCAAAAGATACAAAGTGGTCATTAAAACTCTCTTTGATCTCTTTTGCTACGAATTCAAGCAGATCAATCTCAAGATAGCGGTAGTTCCTGTAAACGTAATAAAACCAGAATTTCAAAAAGTTGTCCCGAAAACGGTAGCGCCCGAGTTTGCTTTTGAGCGGATTTTTCTCTGTAATCGGAACCTCTTTGTCGATAAACCCAAGGGCAATCAGCTTTTCCATATATCGCGTCAGTCGGGAGCTTTGCATCTCCAGAGCACTTGCGATATTCCCAAGTTTTGTCGCTCCCTTGCTAATGGCTTCAAGGATGGAAAAGTAGGTAGAAACCTCGTTGATTTCCTGCTTGAGCAGAAAGTAGCCTTCGTTGTAAAGAAAAGCGTTTTTGTTGAGAATAAGCGTACGTACATTCTCCTCGAATGACAATTCCTTTTGATACATTTCCAAATATTTCGGAACAGTTCCGAAAGCTGCAAATATCTGCATCAACTCTTCAGAAGAAAGATTGGGAATAAAATCATGAATATGACGAGACCGCAATGCTCTTAAATGAATGATACTGGTGCTTCTTCCATACAGCGGAGCAGAGTAATTGAGTATCTCAGAGTGCATCATAGAGATAGTCGAACCGCAAAGAATAAGATGGATATTGCTTTGTTTGAGATGAAGATCCCAGACTTTTTGCAGCATGGACGAAAATCCTTTGTCCAGTTTTGCAAGGTTCTGGTATTCGTCGATAACCACGACCAGTTTTTTTTCTCCCGTATTTCGGGAAAGATAGACCAATGCGTCTTCGAAACTATCGAAAGAAACGTTCCCAAAATCCAGGGTCTCGCGCATATCTTCGACGAATGCTTTGAGCTGCATCGACAGATTGATCTCTGTGGCATAGTAGTAGAGCATCGGCTTTTCTTTGATATACTCGCGGATCAACGTCGTTTTTCCTATACGTCTACGCCCGTAAATCACGGAGAATACGGCATTTTTGGAAGCATACTCGCGGTTCAATGTCTCCAGTTCCCGGGTTCGATTGACAAAATTCAAACGCTTCTCCAAATAAATATGTTTTAAAGTATCATACTTTAAATTATATCTTTTAAAAATAAAACGTACGCTTTACCTCGACAACCTTTCGATGCCAAGCAGTGAAGTGGCACAACGATCAATGCCGGAGCATTAAGAAACTGAACAAACGCCAGCATCTGCATGGTCTTGACAAAGAGGAACAGTCTAACCCGCACTTATTGGTCAGGTGGATTTTAAATTTTTTTCGGATTGTTTTGCTATCTTTGGGTGCTCTGTGGAGAATTTAGCCTGTTTCTCCACTTGCATGACACACTTTTTGGCCATGATCTCAATTTGTCACGGGGCTGCGCACCCTGCCCGTTCGTAGCGTGCCAGCATCGTCTCGTTTCCTAAAACGCCGCCCGAGTGCACGTAAAGTACCGTCTCTTTTATATCGTGTTCCAAAAGCGCCGTCCACATCACGGGCGCATAGAGCAGATCGAAGACGATGCCTGCTTGTTTGAGTGCAAGATAACGCGCATACAAGTCCGAATGAGGCGTCCCGAACCGGTAACGCTTTTTCGTATCGAGAACGGTGAAATTGCCGGGAACGGGCATCAGTGCCGAAATCTGCCGCCTGAGATACGCCGCATCGCCGACCGCCGGCGTCGTCAATATGTTGCAGTGCGGCAGTGACGCCGCCAGAAACGCGGCCGTCGTTCCCGTGCCCGACGGCGTCGCGACGTATAACGTGCCGATATCCCGGGCTTTTCGCCACGCTTCGATCTCCTGTGCCAGCCGGCGGATTCCCGTTTCGGCAGCGCTGTCCGCACCGCCTTGGGGAATGAAAAGCGTCCTTGTGCTGCCTGCATCGTCGCGTGCGGATGCGACCGCATCATCATACGCAGACGGCGCAACCTCATCGAGTTGCATACCGAGTTCAAGCGCCCGTTTGTAGTTTCCGGCAGGCGTGGCTTTTAGATGCGAAGGAACGGTCTTGGCGATATAGCGAAAGCTCCAGCCTTTGAGCCGGCACATCGCCGCGATGGAAAGCATGGCGTTGGACTGGACGCCGCCGTACGAAACGACCGTATCGATCGCATCGTTTTCAGTATGCAGAAAAGCTTGGAGTTTTCGGTATTTGTTGCCGCTGAAATCGGGGTGGATCAGATCGTCGCGTTTGACGAAAAAGTGCCGTCCCTCGACCGCAAAAGGCTCGACGGACGACGGGAGAAGAAACAAATCAGTTGTTATTGTTGTAGCTGATCTTCGCGGAGTTTTTAAGCGATTTCATTTTCGCTTCCATCTCTTTTTGGAACTTCTCCTGCTTCAGGCGCTGTTCGATAAACGGCTTGGCTTCGTCGAGCGACGCTTTTTTGCTGGGCTGTTTCTCTTCGAGATAGATGATATGGTAACCGAACTGCGTCTTGACCGGTTTGGTCGTAATCGTGCCGACTTTCATATTGAAGACGGCGTCGTTGAACTCGGGAACCATCTGGCCTTGCTGAAAAAAGCCAAGGTCGCCGCCCTTGGGACCGCTGGGACCCGTCGACTTCGCTTTGGCCTCTTCGATGAATTTTTGCTTGAGCTTGTCGCCGTGCAAGCCTTTGAGCTCGTTGATGATTTTCTTCGCTTCCGCTTCGGTTTTCACGAGAATATGGCGTGCGTGGACACGTTCTTTCTGCTCGAACTCGTCACCGTGCGATTTGTAATAGTCTTTGATTTCTTTGTCGCTGACTTTGATACCGTCAAGCATCTTCTCCTGCCAGACTTTGGCGGCAAGCTGCTTTTCGATGCGCTTGACGATAGCGTCGAACTGTTTTTTGTACTCGGGCGATTTCAGAACACCGTCACGCTTAGCGGCCTCGTAAACAAGTTCTTGCATAACCAGGCCGTCGATGACGCGCTTGCGCAGTTCGTCCTGCTTGTCTTTGGGCAGGGTCATGAAGCGTCCCTGGGTGCCTTCCATCAGTACACTGTTAACTTCTTCACTTGTAATATTGTGCCCGTTTACGGTAGCGAGTACTCCGGCAGATGCGGCGACACTGACCAATGCAGCGGCCAGCACTGTTTTTGCGATCAATTTCATTTCAATCCTTTGGTTTCGATTCCTGGCAATTGTAACGACGAACGTTAAATCAATATCAAACGGGCTGGCGTTTGCGGTTGCGTTCGTCTTTCATTTTAAGGTACTGCTCGAGCGTCAGCAGCAAGAACTCGCGGTCGACGGGCTTGGAAAGGTGCGCATCGAGCCCGGCACTGAGAATTTTTTCGCGGTCACCCGCAAGTGCCCGTGCCGTTAACGCGATAATCGGCGTGAAAGGACGGCTGTCCCTTTGGTCGATCTCTTTGATGACCCGAGTCGCGCTGATGCCGTCCATCACCGGCATATCGATATCCATCAATACCGCGTCGTACTGGTTTTCCTCGTAAAGATCCACGGCGATTTGCCCGTTGTTCGCCGTCGTGACCAGGTAGCCCTGCTGTTCCAAAATAGTACGGATCAGCTTCTGATTGATCGGATTGTCTTCGGCCACCAAAATCTTGCGTACCTGCACATCCGTTTTTTCTTGCTCTTTCTCTTCGGGTTTGAGCAATCCTTTGGGCACCTGTTTCCAGATCACGCTAAGCGCTTCGTAGAGATGCGTCGGCAGAACCGGATAGGTAATGATCGCATCGAGCAGCGTCACGGCCTCGAGAAATTCGTTTTCCTGCTCCGCTTTGATTACCGGTACAATCTGCAGACTCGGATAGTGTTCTTTGATCGACTCGATTTTTGGGCGACTCAGATGACGGCTGATCATAAACAGCGCATCCCTCCCCCGCAGCGAACCGTCCGTCAGTGCAGACACCTCGATGACCTCCACCCCGAAGAGCTTGAGGTACTTGCGCAAAATCTTCTGCTGAACGATATCGTGGGTATCTTCGCACCAGATCGCCATCTTGCTGCCCTTCATCAGCTTGAACGGTGCCGGTGCGACCGTCGGATGACGCAAAGTGAACGAGAAGCGGCTGCCTTTGCCGACCTCGCTGACCACACTCAGCTCACTGCCGAGCAGTTTAAGCAGCTTGAACGCCAATGTCAAGCCGACACCGAAGCCTTCTTTGCCGCGAATACGGTTTTCACGCGACGAAGCAAACGGTCGCAAAAGCGTCTGCAGCTTCTCTTTGGCAATCCCCTCGCCCGTATCGGTCACCGAGTAGCGCACGACCGTTTTGCGGCCGAGTTCACGTACCTTGATTTCTACAAGCACCTGCCCTCCAGGGGAAGTGAACTTGAGCGCATTGGAAATCAGATTGCGCAAAATCTTTTTAATCTTGTCGACGTCGCCGATCATCGATTCGGGCAGATGCGGATCTATCATGAAAAAGAGACTGATCTTTTTCTCTTCGGCGATCGGACAGAACGAACGCGCGAAAGCCTCGAACGCTTCGTAAACCTTGAACGGTTCACGCACGATCTTTTGTGCGCCGCTTTCGACCTGCATCAGATCGAGCAGATTCTCGACATTTTCGAGCATCGTCGTCGCACTGTTTTGGATGTGCCCGATGTACTCTTTTTGCAAGGCGTCCACGCGTGTCTGCTCCAGCAGGCCGGCAAAGCCGATAATCGAGTTCATCGGCGTACGGAACTCGTGCGAAATATTGGTCAGGAACTGCTTTTTGAACGATTCGAAATAATGCTGTGCCTTTTTTGCACGCTGTATCATTTCCATGTCTTGCAGCAATATCAGGTAGAACGTTTCGCCGTCAAGGACGACGGGCTGTACCCGCAGCCGATAGCTGTGCCGGCGTCCGTCGCCGCGTTCGAACAACACGAGGGGACTGCCCTCGCCAAGAGGAGCCATCCAGTTCTTTTTGTCGGGAACGAACATGCCTTTTTCTTTGACGAAAAACGACGAAACTTTTTTGTCGCCCTTTTTCTCGAGGGTCTCGAGCGAATCGGCTCCGCTCGCTTCCAAAGCGACGTCGTTGCAGCCGACGATCTTTTCATCTTTGTCCACGATGAAAAGCGGATCGGCGAGCAGGTGGGCGAACGCTTCGAAAAGCTCGGCATGGTGCTGGTATTTTTTAGTTAAAGGAACGAGTGTTTGCATCAGGGTTGTACCGTCATGTTGAGATGTTTTTCCAAAATGGTTTCAAGTTTGCCGCGTCCAAGGGGCTTGGCAATGTAATCGTCGAGCCCCTCGCCGAGAATGCGTTCGCGGTCTCCCTGCATCGCCAGCGCGGTCAGTGCGACGATAGAAGCGGGATGCTGCTTGTACAGCGCAAGCGTATGGATCTCTTTGGTCGCGAGAATACCGTCTTTGACCGGCATATCGATATCCATAAAAATAATGTCGTAAGGATACCTGCGGCACAGTTCGACCGCATCCTGGCCGTTGTCGGCGGTCGTAACCGAAAGGTTGTACTCTTGCAGCAGCATTTTGATGAGCCGCTGGTTGATGATGTTGTCTTCGACCACCAGTGCCTTGACCTTGGTGCGGAGGCGTTTTGACGGCGCCTTCTCTTTGGGGGGAAGACGGAAGATCTGCGCCAGATGCCGTGCCACACGCGAGGGCATCAGCGGTTTTTTCAAAGTATAGTCGACAAGCTGGGTCGCCCTTTCGAGAATCGCTTTGTCTTCTTCAGCGAGCAAAACGATCCGGCAGGTATGCGACGATGCACCGAGCTGCATCAGCCAGCCCGAATTTTCCTGCGAAGCGACGATATAGAGCACTTCGGCATCTTCGCAGTCGACGGGCTGGCTGTAATGCAGCTTGGTCACTTCGACACCGAACGCCTCGAGATAACGCCCGAGCAGATTCGCTTCGGCTGCAAGCGCATCGTCGAAAAGCGCGATCGTCGCACGGTGCCCACGCACCGGGTCGAAGCTTGTCACGGTCGTCCCCGTCGTCTCGATGACGAAAGAGAACTTCGAACCCCTGCCTTTCTCGGACTGAATTTTCAGCGAAGAGCCCATCATTTCGAGCAGTCCGCTCGTCAATGTCAGCCCGACCCCAAGACGATTGTCCGAATGCTCGCCCGTTTCGAAAGCGTCGGTGATTTTCTCGAGCCGCGACGCATCGATGCCCGGGCCGTGGTCTTTGACCTTGAAGCCGATTTCGTACCGGTCGTCGTCGCGGCGGCCGAGCACGCGTACTTCGGCATGGACTTTTCCGCCTTCTTCACTGAATTTGACGGCGTTGTCGAGCAGCTGATTGACGACCTGGCGAAGTTTGCGCTGATCGGCCTCGATATAGGTCGGAAGCTTGGGATCGATGAACATCGTCAGCGTCACGCCGCGCTGCGCAGCTTCATAATAATAATGCTCGAAAATCGTTTCGAATTCTTCGACCGGGCGAAATTCGTTGACACTGAGCGCAAGGCGGCCGCTTTGCATCTGCGCCAGATCGAGCAGCGATTCGATGGTCGTGAGCATCTGCCGCGACGAGCGGTCGATCATCTGAATGTATTCCATTTGCGTCGAACTTGGATGCGAATGTTTAAGCAGCTCCAAAAAGCCCATAATTCCGTTCATCGGGGTTCGAAACTCGTGCGAAATGTTGCCCAGAAACTTTTTCTTCGCTTTTTCGGCCTCTTCGCGCGCGCGTTTGGCGGCGAGTTCGTCGGTCACGTCCGTCATTTCCAGAAAATAAAGCCCGTCGTCCCCGCTTCGAAAGCGTTTGGCACGCAGCGAAAAGGTCCGGTGCTCGCCGCCTTTTACCGCCACATGAACCTGCGGCGGCTCCGTTTTGTCACGTTCGAGCTGGCGCAGCCACATTTCGTCGTCGTCGGCGAAGATCTCGTAATCGTCATCGGCGAAAAAGTCGCCGATACGGCGGTAGCGGCGGCGAAACACCTCGATGTCTTCGAAACCGAACGTTTCGTAAAAGGCCATGTTCGCACCGACCCAGCCTCCTTTGGAACTGAAAAACATGACAATAGCCCGCTGCGCGTCGAGATAGCCATAGAACAGCGATTTGCTGATACACTCACCCCACACCGAATCGTTGCGGACAAAATGCCGTTTCCGTCCGAACAGCGATGCCGCCCACTGCGCAAATCCCATGCCGTCCTCTCCCCTTCTTCGCTTTTATGCACAGTATACAAAAAGAGACCTTTAACATCCATTATTCTTATGCTTGAGCGTTTTTGCATGAAAACGCTACAATTTCGGCATGAAAAAAGTCAAAAAAGCCACAAAACAAGAAGTCGAAGCCATCAAGTCGGCACTGTTGGAGCGTTACGCGGATGCCGTTACCGAGCTGCATTACCGCAATGCCTACGAACTGGTCGTCGCCGTAGCACTCTCGGCGCAGTGCACCGACAAGCGGGTCAATCTGATCACGCCGGCACTGTTCGAAAAGTACCCCGACCCTGCCGCGCTGGCCGCAGCCGACGTCGAGGCGGTCAAGGCACTGATTAAAACCTGCTCGTTTTTCAACAACAAGGCCAACAATCTCGTCAAGATGGCGCAGCGCGTCGTCGCGCACTACGGCGGGGAGATCCCGATGGACGAAAAAGAGCTTGTGACGCTGCCGGGCGTGGGGCAGAAAACCGCTCACGTCGTGATGATCGAATACACGGGCGCGAATCTGATGGCCGTCGATACGCACGTCTTTCGCGTGGCACACCGGCTGGGGCTCAGCAGCGACGAAACCGCACTGAAGACGGAAGAAACGCTCGTCAAACTGTTCAAAACCGATCTGCATGCCCTGCATCAGGGGCTGGTGCTTTTCGGGCGCTACATCTGCACCGCGAAAAATCCAAAATGCGAAACGGAATGTTTTTTGAAAGATTACTGCAAGAGCAAAGAGGGTTTCAAGGCACGCTGAAGATGCCTATTTGTCCATCATCGAATAGAGCGTCTTTTCTTCGAAATCGATGCGGTTGACGACGGCATCGACAATGTTTCCAAAATCTGCCTTAAAATGCTTGTCCAGCGGCACGTCGGGTTTTTTGTAATGGGCGAAGAACTCGATCAGCACCGGTTTGACGGAACGAAAAGAGTCCTCGAACTCTTTCATCGCGGCAAGCACGGCATGGTTTTCGGGGGTATCTTTATGTTCGGCTTCAACCGCCTTTTTCATTTCGTAAAAACGCACGTCTTCGCTCATCAGATGCTGCAATGCGAGCGTTTCGAGCTTTTTAAGGTCTTCGCGCGCTTTCTCGATCTTTCCCGCCGCGTAGTCTTCGGCAATTTTTCCCGCCTGCTTTTTCAGGGCCTCATGTTCTTTCCGCCATCGCTTCACATCTTTGGAATGATGCGTCAAATCACTCTCTTTCTTGGAAAACAATCCAAACATCGTCTCACCCCTTTCGTTCGCCTCTTGCCTTCATTGTATCAAAAAATATGATAACTTGAGCTTACTCGCCGTAAATCGAAGCAAGGTATTCTTCCATAATTTTCTGCGCCCGCGTCAATGCGTGCATGCTCTCAAGCGTCAACATTCCGGCCTCGGCCAGCGGTGTCGTCAGCAGCGCATCAAGCTCCTTGACCAGTTCTTCGGTCCGCTGCGCCAGGCGTCGGCTTTTATCATGCATTTTCGAAAAATCTTCGGTGCCTTCCACGATAAACGCACGGCGCAGCCCGGCATTGTTCTCGGCAAGCACCGCCTCGTAGCGCCG
>CAZYEW010000026.1:0-7674 GCA_964646705.1 uncultured Sulfurimonas sp. | reverse complement strand
TCGCCGGTTTCATCCTGCGAACTTTCCGATACGGCTTCGACGACGGATTTTTCTTCTTCCATTACACCCTCTCCTGCTGCTTTGAAACGATTATAATATACAAAAGATTAAACGAAACGGCTACGAGCCGAACCCGCCGAGAATATCGTCGTCGACTTCCTGCGTTTTCGAAGCTTTATGTTCCGAAAGAAACGTTGCGAGGTCTTCAATCTCCTGCGCATCGAGGCCCTGGATAAACTGCGCCATCATCTGCTGCGACACCGTATCGGCCCTGCCTGCTTTGAACGCCCGAAGCTTTGCAAGCAGCACCCCCCGCGGACGGTTCGCCAGCCGCGGGTAGGTGCTGCTGCCCTCGGCATCCGGGCCGTGACAGCTCGAACAGCCTTTGGAAAAGAAAAGCAGCTCTCCGCGGTTGTAGGCGCCGTCGTCCGCCGCCGCGAAAAGCCCCGCGGCCGCGACCAGTGATATCAGCAGTTTTCGCATCGTCTTGCCTCCTTTTGTGATTGGGTATAATTATACAAAAAATATCGGCGGACTTCTTGAACGGCTTCGAATTCGAATACCCTTTGGCATTTGCATTGCTTCCCCTTGCGATCTGTTTCTACAAATGTCCGGTGCCCGTGCGTGAAATCGTCTTTCCGCATCTGCGTTTCTTCACGCGGGTGACGACCTGGATCGACAAAGAAAAACTGCTGCATGTGCTGATTTTCACGCTGATGGTCATTTCCCTCGCCTCACCGATCGGATTCGACGCGAAACTGGCCGACACCCGCAAAGGCCGAGATCTCGTTTTCGTCCTCGACACCAGCGGTTCCATGGGCCAAAGCGGTTTTTCCGCCGAACACTCCGACGCCTCCCGCTTCGACGTTCTGCGCACGCTTATCGGCCGTTTCGTCGAAAAACGCCGCGACGACAACGTCGGTGTCGTGGTCTTCGGAACTTTCGCCTTCGCTGCGGTACCCCTGACCTACGACATGCAGGCCGTCGGGTTTTTGCTCGATTACCTTTCCGTCGGTATCGCCGGCGAGAATACCGCCATCGGTGACGGGCTCGACGAAGCCCTCAGGCTGCTTGCGCACGGGCAGGCGAAGCAAAAAGTCATCGTCCTCGTCACCGACGGCCGTCAAAACCGCGGACGCGTCTCGATCAAATCGGCGGTAGAGCGTGCCAAACGAGAAGGAGTACGCATCTATACCGTCGGCATCGGCACGACACGCGATTTCGACGCCCCGCTGCTGAAAAAAATCGCCGACGAAACGGGCGGAAAAACGTTCGCCGCCCTCAACGAGGCGGATCTCGATGCCGTTTACAAAAACCTCGACGCCCTCGAACCCAGCCCGATCCGCTCCGAAAGCTATTTGAACAAGAAGCTGTTTTTTCCGGCACCGCTTGGCATAGCGCTGCTGCTTCTGCTTTACCTTCTTGCCCGCCGAAAGGAGCGTGAATGGTCTTTGTAAACGCCTGGATGCTGCTGGCGCTCGTCCCGCTGGCGTTTTTCTATCTGCGCTACCGCCCTGCGAATCCTTCGCGTTCGACGCGCCTGCTCTACGCGGCGGCCCTGCTGATGCTGCTCGCCCTTGCCCGTCCCGCCGTCGTCGATACCGCCCAGACCAAGCAGCACGAAACGCACGACTACATCGTCGCCGTCGACGCATCGTTTTCGATGCAGGCCGACGATCTCTCTCCCACGCGCTACGCCGTCGCCAAAGCGGCGATCGCACGGCTGCTTCGCCGTCATCCGCACGACCGTTTCACCCTGTTTGCCTTCACCGCCAACGCCCTGCTCATCTCGCCGCCGACGACCGACACCGCCATCAGCCTTCAGGCCCTCGATGCGCTCAATCCCCAATACATTCTGAGCAAAAGCACCGACCTTCGCAGCCTTTTCAAAGCGGTGGCGAAACTTCCCATGCGTGAAAAGACCTTGATCGTTTTCAGCGACGGCGGCGACGAGAGCGATACCGCCGGACTCGCCACGCTGCTCAAACGCAGCCGGATCCGACCCTATTTCGCGGCCACGGGTACCCGCCACGGTGCCGCACTCAAAAAAGACGGACGCCTGCTCAAAGACAGGCGCGACGCCCTCGTCGTTTCGCGCATCAATCCGATGCTCGAGCCCCTCGCACGCGAGAGCGGCGGCCGCTATTACGAAATCCGCACGCCCGAGGACATCGACGCGCTCTCGGACGACCTCGACGCCGATGCCGTCAAAATCCATACGTTTCGCGTCCAAAGTCTGCACGAGCTTTTCTTCGTGCCTCTGCTGCTGGCGATGCTGCTCTTTTTCGCCGCTGCGACGCGGCTGCACCGCCTCTACCCGTTCGTCCTCGTCGCCATGCTGACGCCGCACGCCGCCAGGGCCGGCGTCTTCGACGGCTGGCAACTGCACCGCGCACAGACGGCGCTGCATGAAAAGCGTTACGAAGAGGCGGCGCGCGCCTACGAAAAAATGACGCCCTCTCCGAAAAGTTTCTACAATGCCGCGACCGCCTGGTACATGGCCGGCAACTATGCCAAAGCCATCGAGTACTACCGTCAAATCAAAACCGCCGATCCCGTGCTCAAAGAAGCGGTTTTTTACAATATGGGCAACGCGGCGGCCAGGATGCACCGTTTCGACGAAGCTCGCCGCTGGTACCTGCATGCGCTTTCACTCACCGACGATCCCGATGCCCTGCACAATCTGCGCGTCGTCGAAGCGCGTGCACGGCAGCATCAACCGCCGGCCGTCACGGCACGCAAACACGGAAACGACCGCGCCAGTGCCGGCGTCCAGCGAAAAAACGACAACAAACGCAAAAAGAAAGCCGCTTCCGACGGCAAAGGCGACTCGAAACGGCCGGCGGAAACCGCCGCACACGGCGGAGGAGGCAGCGAACATCGCACCAAGCGCATTCCCGTCGCCGACAAAAACGCGCCCGAAACACCGCAGCACCGGCTGGGCTACCGGGCGTACGAACTTATCAACAAAGGTTATTCGCATGAAAGCAAACCCTGGTAACGGGCTCCTTCGGCTAACACTTCTTCTGCTGCTGTCGCTGTGTATCCATGCCGCCGATGCGCCGGCACGCTTCGAATTCGTCGCCGACAAGCCCCGTGCCTACGTCAAAGAGCCCGTCGTGCTGACCTTCACCGCCGAACAGACCGACCGCACACGGGTCATGTTCTTTTTCGTCCGCCCAAAAAAGAGCGACGCCTACGACATTCACCTGCTGACCAAATCGCTCAAAGACAAAGGACGCCACCATTCCTTCGCCGTCTTCAAATTCGTTCTGTTTCCGCTCAAAGCCGGTACGCTGGAAGTTCCCGTCCGTTTTCGCGTCAAAACCGCCACCGACGAAGGCGTCGCCCAGGCATACGTCGAAGACCACGACGACAGCAAAGGAATCGAACTCGACAGCACGGACATTCCCGTCGCACCGCTCAAACTGGAGATACAGCCGCTTCCCAAGCCCGTCGATCTCGTCGGAGACTTCACCCTCGATGCGCGCATCGACCGCCGCAAGATCGTCCGCTACGATACCGTCAACCTGCACTACACCCTCGCCGGAACCGGTTACGACGACCGTATCGCACTGCTGCACGACCTGCCCGGTGTCTCCGTCTTTTCCGACGTTCAAGATCGCGAACGCAAACTGACCGGCAAAGGCTACCGTATCGTGCGCGAATATACCTACGCACTGAGCGCCAAAGAGAATTTCACCGTGCCCGCACTTTCGCTTCGCGTCTTCTCGCCGTCGCGCCGCCGGTTCTATACGCTCAAAACACCTTCGTACGCCGTCGAGGTCGCACCGCTCGACACGCAAAAGCTCCTCGACGACACCGAAGCACCCAAACCCGAAAGCACGGTATCCGTCCAAACGGCGGTACGGATACTCTCTTACCTGCTGGTCTTCGTATTCGGCTTTAGCGCAGGCAGATTCATGCCCGACCTCTCAAGCTATTTCCGCCGAAAACGCGCCCCCTACGCCGATATCGCTTCGGCAAAAAACGCGAAACAGCTGCTTGAGGTGCTGCTGCGCAGCTACCGCGACGTGGACGGAATGTCGGAACATGTGCGAAAACTTGAACGCATGGTGTACGAAAAACGCCCCGAGAAGTTCGCGGCGCTGAAAAAAGAGATACTTTATTCGGTGAAGAATTCGTCGTAGACGCGGTTGAGGTACTGCTTGGCCTTTTGGGCCTTTTCGATTTTGGCGTCGAACATCGGTTTGGACGAGGGGTATTTTTCGGAATATTCGCGGTACAGATCGCATTTCATGTCCATATGGTCGCTGAAGACGGCGATGACCAGCTTCATGTCGTCAGGCGTCGCGATCCACTGCATGAATTTTTGAAACATCCGCTCACGCACGTCGATGGCGAACGATTCGCCGAGCAGCGACGCCATCGTTTTGAGATCCCAGCGCGAAAAATAGATTCCGCTTTTGACCGGCGGCAGCACCTCCGCATAGATCGCTTTGAGGTAGTCGGGATAGTCTTCGTACGTGTCTTCGACGCAGCTTCCGTCGTCGCAGATCTGCTGTCCGGCCTGCTGTTTGAACGTTTCGAATTCGTTGATGAACTCGTTAAGATCGTTGGGATTCATGCTTGTGCTCCTTGCTTGATATACGTTTGAAAAATCGTTTCGGCGAGCGCTTCGCCGGTGACCGTGCCGTTTTTCTCCAGGTAGGTTCCGATGAGTTTCTGCCCCTCGCGTACGACGAAATCGCAGCGTCCGTAAACCTCGACGAATTCGTCGGCTTCGTCGAGCAGCTCGACGGCGGCTTCTTGGTACTCTTTGGCGATATAGGCCCCGTTGACATGCGATTTTTTCATGTTGGCCAGGGTGAAATAGATATCGTCGGGACGAATGTTCATCGGAATCATCATCGCGTCGCAGCCTTCGGCGCGGATATGCTTGTTGACCGCCACGAACAGCCGGTTGGGGCTCGCGTGCTCGGCGATCAGCCCGAAAAGTTTCGTCTGCGGCCGGATCTGATCGTCGGCGTTCATCGTGTCGATTGGGGAAAGCTGTTCACTCATTTGATCCCCCACAAGGCCCGCGCCTCTTCTTCTTCGGTTTTGCACCGTTCGCACATGGTTTCACCTCCGTGATAGGTAAAAAAGTTGCCGCATTCGTCGCAGCGCCGAATCGTGAAACGCACCAGCGTCTCGATTTTCGGGTCGAAAAAATTCGCCAGCGAAAAGACCGGCGAAAGCGTCAGCGCATCGGGTTCGCAGACGTCGTGGCAACTGTGGCACTTGACGCACGAAAGCGGATTGAAATTGATGACGGCGTTGCGCGCATCGGAGCTCAACGCCCCCGTCGGACAGATACGGTAGCACATCTGGCACGCCGTGCACGTGGCTTCGTCGAGCTTTTTCTGCGACGTAAACGAAATATCTTCGGCCGCGATCGTATGAAATGTTTCGGGTACCTTGGCCCGCTTCATCGCCATCATCAGCAAACTGCGGCGATCGGGCAGCGTTTTTTGCGTGATCGCCTTGACCGCCTCGGCCGTCACTTCGTGATGCCTGCGTGCGTCGTC
Organism: uncultured Sulfurimonas sp.; assembly: GCA_964646705.1. Classification (GTDB taxonomy): domain Bacteria; phylum Campylobacterota; class Campylobacteria; order Campylobacterales; family Sulfurimonadaceae; genus Thiomicrolovo. The sequence goes on along the minus strand of CAZYEW010000026.1, from coordinate 2,143 downwards.
CGCGGCTTCGACGCGGTTGTCGAAACGCTGTTTCATCGCCAGGACCGTTTTGACGCCGTCTTTGGAAAGGAGTTCCCGCCGCGAAATTTCTTCGCTGCGAACGTCCGGCTCCTCCCCGGCAGCCTCGGCACGCACCGTCACTTCCTGTTCCATCGCTTCGAGCACGAAGGCCGCCTCTTCGGCGCGTTCTTCGATGATCGCAAGATTGACGCCGGCGATCGGACACTCCGCACAGGGGCCGGTATCGAGCGTCAGCGAACGCTGCGACAACAGTGCCGCCGCGATCAGTTCCTCGGTAGCGAGCGCCGCGATACAGGGCAAAATGCCGTCGCGGCAGCTTAGCACGTCACGTTCTTCTTTGACGGTGCGGAAGACGTAGTTGATCGGATTGAAATCATCGAGCGTATAGGCCGCCGTCGGGCAGACCGCACCGCAGCCTCCGCAGCCGACACACTCGGCCGGAACGAACGAAATGCGTCCTTCGTCCAGACGAATCGTCTCGACCGGGCACGCCTCGACGCAGGCGTCGCAGATCGCCGCCTTGTTCGAGGTGTGTACGCATTTTGCAATATCGAAAGTGAGCAGACTCATGCCTGGTAATCGTACCCGCGATTTTTCAGCTCGGTGAGGTACTCGAAATCACTGAGGATAAATTCGAGTGTCACATCGGCCAGGTCGAAATAGAACGCCGTTCCCGCTTCGTTTTTCACGTTGATCAGATACATCGGCGCCCACTCGACGAGATGTTCTTTGAGAAAATCGTATTCGAGCTTCGCGATCTCGGCAGCCGCTTCGGTATCGCCCTCTTCGAGCGCTTTCATCTCCGCTTCGGCCAGCTTGAACATAAATTCGAGTTCCACGCCGATATGATCGGCACTCAATACCCGTGCCTTGTCGAGTTCGACGCGAAAATCGTAGTCGTTGAAAAGCTGCTGCACCGGGTTTTCGCCGCCCGTTTCCATCATCTGGTCTTCGCGCAGGTAGAACGATTCGTAGGGAATGAGATGGAGCAAAAAAAGATTGGTAAAATCAACGTTGAGATAACGTTCGATCAGATCCTTTCTCGAAAGCTTCTTTCGTTTCTCCCACGTTGCGTAGGTCGGAAAGAAAGAAAGCATATTCTCGTCTTCTTCGATTGATTTTAACAATGCTTCGTCGACTTCGTTCATCGTCAGTCGTGAGGTCAGTGCATAAAGATTGATCCGTGCGGTCTGTTGTTGGGTCAATGCGTCGTTCATCAGTGCGTGCCTTGTGTGGGAAATGGTGTCGGTAGGATAGTAAAGCCCCCCTTGAAAGAGGCTTTACCGTGGAATTAAACGTCTTTGATATCGACTTTGTAAGCTTTCTGGCTCGGTTTGACCGGGCGCTTGATGTGATACGGACGACGCCACTTGTCACCGGGCTGAAGCGGACGCGTAAGCTTGTCGCGCCAGCCCTGGTAAATTTTGAAGTTGTTGTCGTAGTTGACATAGATGTCGCCGATTTTTTCGTCGGCCGACGCCTTCGTGATAACGACTTTCTGGTGCCATCCGTGGTTCCCTGCGATCGGGTCGGGGTGACACGGAGCTACGGCGTTCTGCCACGAACCCGAAAGCCCGTTCCACCAGATGTTGTCGAGGTCTTTGTTGTACTCTTTGAACTGCCAGACGTTGTGGTACGGATGAATGCCTTCACGCGGCTTCAGCGTACCGACTTTGCCGTCGGTCGTCATTTCGTACAGCGGCGCACCCAGACCCATGACGCCGAGCTCGTGTTCGAAGCCCGGAATCTTGACCGAGTTCTTGAGCTTCCAGCGCCCGGCGTGGTGCGAACAGGCCAGAACACCCGGGCGCGTCGCCTCGGTCGGTACCGCCATGGCGATGAAATAGCCGCTTTCAAGGCCCGTCAGCGTATCGACGATCGTCACCTTGATGGCGTCGCCGCGCTCGATACCGAGACGCTCGGCGTCTTTGGTGTAGATCCAGACCGGGTTGTGGTTCTGGCTGATCTCCATCAGGTGCTTCGAGTTGACCGAACGCGTGTGAATGTTGTACGGCAAACGATAGATCGTGTTGAGCGCGAATTCATTCTCGCCCTTCATGTCTTTGTGGTGTACCTGCGTCACGAGGTGAATCATCTTTTCGTATTCGCCTTCGTTTCTCGG
>CAZYEW010000025.1:0-20948 GCA_964646705.1 uncultured Sulfurimonas sp. | reverse complement strand
CTCGACGTCGCTGCCGACCGCATGGCTTTGCAGGGTACAGATGCTGCAGTGGCTGCTGTCGTGGTGCGCCTGCAGTGTATGCAGGGCATCGGCGCTCAGCGCCACGATGAACAGAAAAAGAAAAAGGGAGCGCAGCCGTTTCATCAAGCCGAAATTATAGCGCGTTTTTCAAAACGCCTGCGCGAAAAAGTGTGTCAGAGCGCCTTGGCCATGACGCGGTTGAGGCGCTGAAGGAATTCGGGCATGTCGTCGAGCTCCATGCCTTCGAAAAGTTTGGCTTCATCGAGCAGCACGAACGCCGCATCGGCGATGAGGTTCTGGTCGGCCGAATCTTTGAGCTTTTCGAGAATTTCGTGCTTGGGGTTGATCTGCAAAATCGGCGTGACCGCCGGGACTTCGGCACTCTGACCCATCTGACGCATCATCTGCGCCATCATGTAGTCCGGATCGTCTTTGTCGATTTTGAGGCGTACCGGCGATTCGGTGAGTTCGGAGGTGACTTCGACGGCTTTGACCTTGTCGCCCAACGCGTCTTTGAACTCTTTGAGCAGTCCTTCGTAGGCTTTGGCCAGTTCTTCTTCCTGTTTTTTCTCCTCTTCGCTCTCTTCGAGTTTGGCGTCGGCGACGTTGACGAATTTGTATTCTTTGTATTCACTCACCATCGGGAAGACGATCGTGTCGATCTCTTCGTTGAGAATCAGCACATCGATGCCCTTGGCTTTGAACTTTTCAAGCTGCGGCGAGTTCTTGAGCATCTGCAGGCTCATCTTGCCCGTGATGTAATAGATCTCTTTTTTCTCTTCGTCCACGTTTTTGACGAACGTCTCCAGATCGACCGGTTCGTCGCCGTTGAGCGTATGGAATTTGAGCAGCTCCAGGATCTTTTCGCGGTTGGCGAAATCGTTGTACAGACCCTCTTTGAGGACGTTGCCGAACTCTTTGTAGAAGGTTTCGTATTTTTGGGCATCGTTTTTCTTCATCTTCGCCAGCTCAGAAAGCACCTTCTTGACCGAAGCGTTGCGGATCTTCGTCATGACCGGGTTGCTTTGCAGAATTTCGCGGCTGACGTTGAGCGGCAGGTCGGCCGAGTCGATCACGCCGCGCAAAAAGCGCAGCCATGTCGGCATCAGCTCTTTGTCGTCGTCGGTGATGAAGACGCGGTTGATGTAGAGCTTGATGCCGGGCTGGTAATCGACGCGATAGAGATCGATCGGCGCTTTCGACGGAATATAGAAGAGCGTCGTGTACTCGATGGCGCCTTCGGCTTTGTGGTGCATCCATGCCAGCGGCTCGGAGGAGTCGTGCGCAATGGTCGTGTAGAACTCTTTGTATTCTTCGTCGCTGATTTCGGATTTGGGCAGGGTCCACAGCGCGGAGGCTTTGTTGATCTGTTCAACTTTTTTCTCGGTGCGCTCGGGCTCGATTTCGTTGCCGTCGTCGTCTTTTTTGGCCGGAATGAAATGCTCTTTTTCCAGAAAAATCGGAAAAGGGATATGGTTGGAATATTTTTTGACGATGCTTTCGATCCGCCATTCGTCGAGGAACTCGCTTTCGTCTTCTTTGATGTGCAGGACGATCTGTGTTCCGTGACCCTCTTTTTCCGCCGGTTCGATCTCGTATTCGCCGCTGCCGTCGGAGACCCAGCGCCAGGCTTTCTCTTCGCCGGCTTTTTTGGTCAGCACTTCGATGCTGTCGGCGACCATGAAGGCCGAATAGAAGCCGACCCCGAACTGCCCGATCAGCTGAGAGTCTTTTTTCGCATCGCCGGAGAGGCTTTCGAGGAACGCCTTGGTGCCCGAATTGGCGATGGTGCCGAGGTTGGCGACGAGGTCTTCGTCGTTCATGCCGATCCCGGTGTCCGAAACGGTCAGGGTTTTGGCCTCTTTGTCGATGCGCAGGTCGATGCGCGGATCGAAATCGATCGTTTTGTAGTTTTCGTCGGTCAGGTGCAGCATATTGAGTTTGTCCAGCGCATCGGAAGCGTTGGAGATCAGCTCGCGCAGAAAAATCTCTTTGTTCGAATACAGCGAGTGGATCATCAGCTGCAGCAGCTGGTTGACTTCGGTCTGAAATTGATGTTTTGCCATGGTAAAAACTCCTTGTTCTCTCTTTTTGGACGAAATTTTAGCATAAAAAGTTAATGTTATCAAGTTATATCATAAAGTATTAGTCAAATAGACTAAAGAAAATAGTTTTGTCGGCGAAAGCGAGAGGTAAGTTATAATTTATATAATTGTAAAAAATATCAAGGGGCTTTTATGAAATTTTTGCTGCTCATCGGGGTCTTGCTGGCTGCTCTTCAGGCCGCGGAAAAAACGAACGCATCGGGCACGAATAAATCGGCAGCCGACGACGGGTCGAAGGCGCGGACCGAAGCACAGATCAAAAAGCAGATGGAAAAAGAGAAAAAATTCGCCAAGGAACAGAAATTTTATCAGGCGGACGAGTACGATTTCAAAGGGGTGCAGGTCGATCCGCATTCGGTGAAAAAGATCAAAGCGATCGAGCCCGAATACGATTTCGATATGAGCGAGGGAGTCTACGGCGACTAATAGAGTACTTTCGCCAGGTAAAGCCCTTGCGGCGGGGCGAGTCCGGTCGTATGGCGCCGCTGCACGTCGATCTGTTCTTTAAGCTGCCGCAGGCTCATGTCGCCTGCTTCGACTTTGAGCAGGGCATCGACCATCATGCGGATCTGCGAGCGGACGAAACCGTCGGCTTCGAAATAGAGCACGAGATATTTTCCCCGGCGGTAGACGAAGGCACGATAGATCGTGCGGACGTAATGCGTGACGTCGGAACCGGTTTTTTTGAAAAAATCGAAGTCGTGCGTGCCGACGAACAGCTGCATTGCCGCCTGCAGCCGTTTATGATCGAGGGGGCGGCTGAAGAGCACCAGATTCGCCTCGAACGGATTGGGGGCGCTCTGAGCGATAACGTAGCGATAGATACGGCGTTTAGCGTCAAAGCGCGCATGAAAGTCGTCGGCAGCCTTTTCGATGCGGCGAATGCGCACGGCAGGGGGGAGCTGATGATTGAGGGCACGGTGAAGTTTTTCGGGTGTCCAGTGGGCGGGAACGTCAAGATGCATGACTTGGCCGCTTGCGTGCACCCCGGCATCGGTGCGGCCCGAGGCGACGGGAATCGTCTCGATATTCAGACGCCGCAGCGCCTGCACGAAGGTGCCGATAACGGTGTTGTCGGTGCTCTTTTGGCTTTGAAGGCCCGCAAATCCGCTGCCGTCGTAGGCGACGGTAAGTTTGACGCGCGGCATACTTAGAACCTTGCGAGAATTTTTCGGCGGTAGACGGTGTAGGTCGTCGCAAGCCACAGCGTCAGCACGACGGGAATGGTATAAAAACCGATGAGATCCTGCAGCAACATCGTTGAAACGTAGTAGACGAGCATCGAGACGAAAAGCCAGAGGTAGATGTAGCCTTTTTGGTGGCGCACGTGGGCGATGCCCATCGCCAGCACGGCAAAAAGCGAAACCGTTGGAAAAAGGCTAAGCATCGTGTCGGTGATGAACATGCGCCGTTTGCTCTCGCGCCGGTCGGGATCGACCCAGAACTCAAGCGGTGTTTTGTATTGGCGCAGGTCGGTCTGCATCACGTTGTTGATGCGCATCGTTTCAAAACGAATCTGGGTCAGTTTCGCATCGGTATAGCTGTACCCTTGTCCTTGGGAGAGCTTGAGCTGCAGTACCCCTTTTTCGTTGATGACCTCGGCGCCTTTGGCTTCGATGAGAATCTCTTTGTCCGCTTCCTTGTGAAACAGCACGACGTCGCCGTAGGTACGGTCGGGCCGGGCCTTGCCGATGTAGAGCAGCCAGTCGCCGAAATTGTGGCCGAATTCGGAAGCTTCGAGGTTGAATTTCGCTTCGCTTTGTTTGTAGCGCACGAAATTGGTCGAAAGGACTGTCGTATGCGGAAAGAGAACGAAAAAGTCGAACGCCAGCAGCAGGCTCAGCAGCAACGCGGGGCGCAACAGCGTGCCCAGCAGAAACGACGGTTTGATGCCGAGTGCGAAGATGACGACCATTTCGTTGTCGCTCGAGAGCCGAAACAGCGCCAGTGCCGCGGCGACGAAAAAGGTGACGGGCAGGGTATAGAACAGCAGCTCGGGCAGAATAAAGAGATAGAGCTTGAACATCTCCCACAGGCTCAGCTGAATCACGGCCGTATAACTGGCGAGCTTGATCAGAAAAATGATCGACGCGATGGCGAACAGCGGCAGAAATATCGAAAAGAACAGCATCGAAAACGTGCCGATGATATAACGCCGGAGTCTGTACATTCAGAACGCTTTGAGATAGTGGTAGATCGGACTGTCGAAGACGTAGACGATCCAGGCCGCCAGCGCAAGAAAAGGCACGAAAGGCAGCTGGGCTCCGCCGGGGAGGTTGCGCGTCAGCAGCATCGCCGGCAGTGCGAGCAGTGCGGAGAGAAAAACGGCGACGAGCCCCAGTTCGACGCCGAGCAGCGCCCCCATCGTCGCGCCGACCATGATATCGCCTTCGCCCATCGCTTCGACGACGGTCGGAATCGTGTTGTAGTTTTTCACCCAGGGAGCCTGTTTGAGGTTGGGGCTCATATGTTTGATTTTGAGGTAGAGGTAATAAGAGATATAAAAGCGCAGCAGGGAAAAGCCGCCGGCGAAAAGCAGAGCGTTTTTGAAATTTTCGGCCGCCGTCGGCCATGAATAGGCTCCGGCGACGGCCAGCACGATCGCGAGCAGATTGAGGCTGTCGGGAATCATTTTGTAATAGAGGTCGATCACCGAAAGTGCCAGCAGGGTCAAAAACGCCGCCGTGATAACGGCGGCCTGCGGGGTAAGCCCAAGTTTCATGAAGACCGCGGCGGAGACGAGGCCCGAAAGCAGTTCGATGATCGGATACTGGGGGCTGATCGGTGCGCCGCAGAACGCGCACCGGCCGCGAAGCAACAGCCAGGAGACGACGGGAATGTTGTGCCACGGTTTGAGTTTGGCGTCGCAATGCGGGCAGTGCGATGCGGGAAACACGACGCTTTCGCCGCGCGGAATGCGGTAGATGACGACGTTGAGAAACGAGCCGACGATGGCGCCGAAAACGAATACGAGCAGCAGTTCGGGCAGTGACATTAAAGACCTCCGAATCGGCGTTCGACCGATTTGAATTGATGGATGATGGTTTGCAGCTCCTGCGGCGTAAAATCGGGCCAGAGCGTACGGGTAAAGAAAAGTTCGGCATAGGCGCACTGCCACAGCAAAAAGTTCGACAGCCGGTGGTCGCCGCCGGTACGGATCAGCAGATCGACGCTTTCGGAAGCATCGAGTGCGGCCTCGAGGCTTTCGACGGTGATGGCATCGCCGCGTTTTTTAAGCATATTCGCCGCCCGCACGATTTCGTCTTTGGCACCGTAGTTGAGCGCAAGATTGTGCCGAAGCCCCGTGCAGTGCTGCGTCGCTTTTTCGGTATGTTTGATCAGGCTGCGCAGCGTATCTGAAAATTTCGACAGATCGCCGATGGCGTGAAACCGGACGTTGTTTTTCAAATAGACATCGAGCTCTTTTTTCAGGTAGCGTTCCAGCAGCTTCATCAGAAATTCCACTTCGGCTTTGGGACGTTTCCAGTTTTCGGTACTGAAGGCGTAGAGCGTCAGCGCTTCGATTTCGTCGTGGCGGGCGGCGAAGGTCATGACGTCGCGTACGACTTCGGCCCCGCGTTCGTGCCCGCGCATGCGCGCCTGGCCCCGCTGCTGTGCCCAGCGGCCGTTGCCGTCCATGATGATGGCGACGTGGCGGGGAAGATTGCTCATAGGGCGGCGGCCTCGTCGAGAATGCCGAGCGCGAGGGCGAGCTTTGCTTGCAGCGGCAGCGAAACGCTGCGTTCTTTGTCGAAGAAGGTCACGGCGTTGCGTTCTGCGCCGAACGTATTCTCTTTGGCAAGCACGTTGAGGCATACGGCATCGGCCCCTTTGGTTTCAAGCAGTTTCTTCGCCTCGGCTTCGGCCGTATCGGCGTCGAGTTCGGCTTTGAACGCGACGGTTTTGATACCGGTTTTGTCCAGTTCGGCGAGCAGGTCGGGATTTTGCACGAGCGGCAGTTCCCATCGTTGGCCAAGGGCCGCTTTTTTGAGTTTGCCGTGCTGGGTGTGTTCGGGACGGTAGTCGCTGACGGCGGCGGCCATGAAGAGGTAGGGGGTCTTTTGAATGAGGTGCAGGGGCTCGTCGGTGATCAACGAGGGTTTGCTCATCATTCCTTTTTTCGCGATTCGGATCGAATCGCGCAGGTATTCGCCCATCTCTTCGGCGCTTTCGACGCCGAGCGTGTGCATGGCCGAAGGCAGGCCGTCGTCGAAACGGGTGGCGATGAGGTTCACGTCCGCGCCGCGCAGGTACAGTGCGGTGGCGAGTGTCGAGGCCATTTTGCCGCTGGAGAAGTTCGAAAGGTAGCGCACGTCGTCGATGCGTTCGATCGTGCCGCCGCCGGTCACGACGACGCGGCGGTGGCTCCAGAAATCGTTTTGCAGCAGCAGTCGCGCCGTGTGCCAGAAAATATCGAGCGGTTCGGCCATCGCACCGTCGCCGGTCGTCTGGCAGGCGAGCTCTTTGGTCTGCGTGCCGGCGAACTCGTAGTGGGCGACGCCGAGCATTTTGAGGTTGGCCTGGGTAATGGGGTGTTTGAGCATCTGGGTATTGGCTGCGGGAGCGACAAGTTTGCGGCCGGGAAAAGCCAGGGCGCACTGCAGCAGCAGATTGTCGGCGACGGCATTGGCGAGTTTGGCGATGGTATTGGCCGTTGCCGGGGCGATCACCATGACGTCGGCGTCTTCGGCGCTTTGAATATGGTTGTGCCGCGATGCCCACGATTCATTGTCTGCATGCAGGACTTCATTGCGGCTGAGCGTCTCGAACGACAGCGGTGTGACGAATTTTTTCGCCGCTTCGCTCATGACGACCTTGACCGCAGCACCGGCCTTGACGTAAAGTCGCACCAGTTCGAGCGCCTTGTAGGCGGCGATGGAACCGCTGACCCCAAGCAGAATACGCTTGCCACGTAGCAGATCGGAGGGAATCGTCATGCATTGTCCTTGCCGAAAAATTTATGGAAAAAGCCTGCAACGGTTTTGAGCGGTGTGCGGCTGATGGCGAGGCTTCCCGAGGCGACTTTTTTGCTGCTTACCGTCGTGCCCGCCGCGATGATGACGTTGTCTTCGATTTCGCACGGGGCGACGATTTGCGTGTCGGAACCGACGAAGACGTTTTTTCCGATTTTCGTTTTGTATTTGCGTTTGCCGTCGTAGTTGCAGGTGATCGTTCCCGCGCCGATATTGGTGCCTTCGCCGACGACCGCGTCGCCGAGGTAGCTCAGATGCCCGGCTTTGACGCCGGTGAGGCGGGCCTTTTTCGTTTCTACGAAATTGCCGATATGCGTATCGACGAGGTGCGTGCCCGGGCGCAGGTGTGCCATCGGTCCGCAGTCGGAACGTTCCATGATCGAATCTTCGACGACGCTGTGGGCTTTGATGTGCGATGCGGCGATATGGCTTTCGCCGGTGATGCGCACCCCGTTTTCGACGGTGCATTCGCCTTCGAACGTCACGCCTTCTTCGATGTAGATCGTGTCGGCCAGCTGCATCGTCACGCCCGAAAGCATCCAGTGCCGTTTGATACGGCGCTGCATTAGCACGTCGGCCGCTTCGAGGTCGGCTTTGGAGTTGACGCCTTTGAAATGGGCCTCGTCGATCAGCAGCGGCACGATGCAGCGGTGCTCTTCGCGTGCCAGGGCGATAATATCGGTGAGGTAGTACTCCTGCTGGGCGTTGCGATTGTTCAGCCGCGGCAGAAAGGCTTCGAGAATCTCGCGGCGAAAGCAGTAGACCCCGGCGTTGACGTGGGTGATTTTCTTCTCTTCGTCGGTGGCGTCTTTTTCTTCGACGATGCGTTCGACACCGGCATCCGAAATGACGACGCGGCCGTAGCCCGAAGGATCGTCAAGGTCGAAAATCGACAAGATGATATCGGCATCGGTGTGCAAAAAGCCTTCGAGCGCTTCGGCGGTGACCAGCGGCATGTCGCCGTTGAGCACCAGCACTTTGCCGTGGCGCGGCCGGATGCCCATCAGCGCTCCGCCGGTGCCGGGAAAGCTGTCGATATCCTGTACCGCGAACTGGATGTCGTCGAAAAGCGCCGCGACGGTGTCGATGACGGCTTCTTTTTGGTGGGCGACCACGACGGTGACGTCGTCGCTTATCGCTTTGGCGGCTTTGACGACGTGATAAAGCATCGGACGGCCGCTGATAGCGTGCAGGACTTTGGCTTTGGCGGATTTCATCCGGCTGCCTTTGCCGGCGGCGAGAATGATGACGGAGAGGGGCTCTGAAGACATGCAAAACCTGTTCGTTGAAGTATTTTGAACGTTATTTTATCGAAATCTATCGGTCTTGAACAGTCTTTAAGTCTATCGACAGATGCTTTTTTATATAATTTATATATAGGGTATAAGTTAATTTTCAGCTTGTGCAGATGCCCGGAAGGATCAACGATGAAAAAGAAAATAATAACAGGTGCCGGTGTTGCGGTTTCGACGGCGTTATTGCTGAGTGTCGGTTGCGGCGGAGGCGGCGGCGGAGGCGGGTCGAGCGAAACTGCATCGACGGTCGACAGCACCTCGATCGACAAGGTCGTCTCGCGCATCGCAAATACGGGGCTTTGCCAAAAAACGACATATGTCGTACCATCGGCGGGAGGTGCAGAAACAACGTCATCCGTTCCGGCATCATCTTCGGGCAGTGTTTCGTCGGCGAGTACGAGTTCGGTTGCGGCATCGCAATCGTCGGGAGGCAGTGGACCGATTTTTCCTGCCGAGCACAGAGAATATGAATACAGTACAACCTATCAGGGAACCATGAGCGGAGAAATGACGCGGCTGCTCAAGCATGCCAACGGAACGACGACATATACCTATACGATGAGCGGTTTCAAAAACCGCAGCATGGGAAAAGCTGTAACCGTCGACGGTGTCTACGAACGGGTCGATCACGGCAAACCGGGCGAATACGGACCGGTAGTGTCGAACGTTACGAAAGGGACCAAAGGAGCGGTGAATGCCATCGTCGAAGACGGCGGACGGGCTGTGGCAAAACATTATGCATTCGAACTCAAAGGCTACAATCGGATCTATTCGAAGACATTGGGAAAGAACGACAGTCTCAATATCGCCAGCGTATTGCTCAAAGACAAAGATAACGGTAAAGTGATGGAGCTTCGAAATGTCAGCGCAGGCATCTACGGAAGTTCGCAAGGAGGCCAAATAGGATTGGTGAATCTAAAAGGAACTTACGATGACAGTGATGTCGGAACGTTCAAAATTTCATCCAATCGTGTCTTGATCGATGACTTTTCTTCGATTGCGGGTGTAACCAGTCCGAGCAACTTGCAAAGCGATATCCGTATCGAAGCAACGGACGGGACGAAGGGGATTGTCAAAATCAGCGGTACGACGGTGAAAATCTATACCGACGACGGCAACGGAAACCTGACACTCGTCTCGGAACTTGACTGCAACGATCCGACCGTTCAATAGCGATGGCAGATATTTCACGCCGAAATTTTTTGATAGGGGGCGTGGGAACGTGGTCGGCTATTTGGACAGCGGGATGCACGGGCGGTTTAACGCCCTATTTGCACGGAGTCGCAAGCGGAGATCCGCAAAGTGACCGGGTGATCATCTGGACGCGCATCGAGCCTGAAGGGCTGATGAGAGCCGATCGTAAAGTGTACGGCCGCTATGAAGTGGCCCGCGATCCGTTGTTTCGCCAAAGCGTATGTTCAGGAACATTCGCAACCGACGCGCAGAAAGACTTCACCGTAAAAATCGATGTCGTCGGCCTTGAAAGTGCGCAGCAGTACTATTACCGATTTATAACGGACGGTTTTGTCTCGCCTACGGGAAAGACGCGGACGGCAGGGAAAAGTTCGCAGCGTAAAGTTTTTTTGGCCTTTTTTTCGTGTGCCAATTATACGAGCGGTTATTTCAACGCGTACGGCTATGCCGAAAAACTCGATAAGATCGATGCTGTCGTACATTTGGGCGACTACATTTACGAGTACGGGATGAAAGATGCGGACGGAAGTGCGGCGTACGGCACGAAAAATGCAGCAAAAATCGGACGAGAGCTGCCGGCATGGACGGCCTCGGAATGCCGGACGCTCGACGATTATCGAAAACGCTATGCCTTGTATCGGCGCGACCCTATGCTTCAGAAACTGCATCGCAGTGTTCCGTTTCTTTGCATCTGGGATGATCACGAAATGGTCAACGATACCGGCAGTGAACAGGCCGACGGGATGGATGAGGATACCTTTGCAAGGCGCAAGCGTGCTGCGGTTACGGCATATGCGGAATGGATGCCCGTACGGATGCACGACGAGAAACAGATCTACCGACAGGTTCGTTTCGGCGATCTTGTGACGCTGTATTTGCTTGATACGCGCCTTGAAGGCCGCAGCCAGAGAATCGATTTGGCCAAAGAAATCGAGGACAAAGCTTTCAGTGATATTGACGCTTCGGCGCTGTTCGGTATTCTTTCGAGCGATCGACGTGCTGCGATGATGAGTGAGCGGCAGTGGCAGTGGTTCGAACGGTCGTTTCGGCGGAGTAAAACCCGCTGGAACGTCGTTGCTCAGCAAGTGTTGGTCGCTCCTATCGCTTTGCCTGCCGAATTGGTGGTGATGTTTTGGCGCTATGTCAATGCGGCGACAGGTAAAGACGAAAAGCGCAGGCTGCGTACACGGATTGAAACCGTCGGTGAAGAACTGGCGGCCATTCGTCTGCGCATGTTGAAAAACGATGCGTCACTGACACATGAAGAACGGCTTCGCGTCACGACTGTGCTGCCGGTCAATACCGATGCATGGGACGGTTATCCGCATCAGCGTGCAAGGTTGCTGAAACTGCTTGCGCAGCGTGCGGAATCGACCCTGGTGTTTTCCGGGGATTCTCACAATGCCTGGCTCAATCGACTCGATACATCCGACGGCCGCCGTGCGGGGTGGGAGATCGGCGTGCCTTCGGTGACGTCACCGGGGATCGAGAGCGAGCTGGAGCTGACAACGCATGAAAAAGTCGAAAAACTTGAAGAAGCATTGGCACTTTTTTGTTCCGATGTGCGTTTTTGCAATTTATCGGAGAGAGGATTTGTTGTTGCGGAATTTATGCAAGAAGGCGTAAATGTTCACTGGCTGTTTATGCAGAACGTCGAGGCGAAAGACATTCGGCTGAATATGGCCCGCTGCCGTCGATTTCAGATTTCCTTGCCCGGCGGGCACGACAAAATCGCAGCGAAAACAACTTTTTATTGATATCGGAAAGGGCGGTGACGAAAACTTGAAAACCAGGCCGCTGATCGGACTTGTCATTGTCAACGCTCTGCGCAACATTCGGAGAAATCGGCTGCGGACACTTTTTACCGCAACGGTCGTCGCACTTATGATGATGTTTTATACCTTTTTGAATGTATTGATCGTGACGATGTCCGGAGAGGTTTCGCATGCGCTGAGCCAGTATGATCTGATCGTTCAGTCGCGCATGGCTACGTCACCGTTTTCGTCGCATATGCGCACATCTTCAGTTCGGAAAATAGCAGGCTTCGACGGAATTGCAAAGGTGCAATCGGTCTTGCTGCATCGCATGCAGTATCGTCAAAAACGTTTCTTGGTGATCGGAACGGAAGATGTTTTGCCGCTTATGACGAAATTCGGCATTGTTTTGCATCACGGTCGGATGTTTTCCGGTCGAAAAAATGAACTGATTGTCGGAAACAAAGCGATGGATGTCTTGCGGGTATCGCTTGATTCGACGGTGAATCTCGGCGGTTTGGATTGGAAGGTCGTCGGATCATTCAGCTCGTTTTCCTCACTGCTCGAGGGAAGTGTCGTCACGGGACTCCGGCAGGCACAGCATCTCAATAACGATATCGAAGAGGTTAGCTTGATGCTTGTTACGCTAAAAGACCGTAATCGTCTGAGTAGCATTCTCGCTCGAATCAATCAAAAGTTTCCGGCACTGTACGCAATCGAAACGTCACAAATAAACCGTTCGGTAACGACGGTGCGTGATATCGAACGGCTGCTGCGGATTCTTTCGGTCTTCTCGGTGATCGTTTCGGTTGCGGTCATTGTCAATACATTGCTGATCACGACGATGATGCGGCAGCGTGAAATTGGAATCCTGACGGCGATCGGATGGCCTCGAAGCGCGATTGTATCCGTATTTCTGGCTGAATCGTTATCGATTTCGATCGGTGCCGCAGTAATAGGATACGTCTTGGCATATCCTTTGACCGTCGGCTTGCGCGAGATTACGTCACTGGGACTTTATTTAAGCGATGCATGGGATTTTGCAACGTTCGTCGAAGTACTGGTCGTCGCCGCAGGCGTCGGGGTCGTCGGCCTGGCCGCACCGCTTGCCGTCATTTTCCGCAGCAGTGCATCGGAGGCATTGCGCTATGAATGAAACGATACTCGAAGTGAAGCATCTTTGCAAACGCTACGGTCAAGAGGAAGTGCTGCACGATATTTCATTTTCTCTTGAACATGGCAAAATCTATGCGCTCGCAGGCCCGTCGGGATGCGGAAAAACGACATTGCTGCACTGCCTCGGTACCCTTGAACCGTTCGACGGCGGATTGGTTCGTTTCAATGGAAAAACGTTTGATGATATCCGTTCGCTTCCGCGTTTTCGCCGCGAATCAATTGGGTTTGTTTTTCAGTTTCATTACCTTTTGGAGTCATTGACGCTGTACGAGAACATTTTGCTGGCGATGGCATTTTCATCATTGTCGGAAGCTGAAAAAAATGCCCGTGTCGCCGAGCTGCTCGCATCGGTCGGGCTGGCAGGAAAAAGTGCGTCGTTTCCCGACCGCATTTCCGGGGGCGAGCGCCAGCGTGCCGCCATTGCCCGGGCGTTCGCCAATGCGCCGCAACTGATTTTTGCCGATGAGCCGACCGGAAATGTCGATTCACGTACAACCAAACTTATTTTGGAGAAAATGCAGACATATGTTGGAAAAAACGGCACAACGATGCTGATCGCCACACACGATCCTCTGGTCGTGGACATCGCCGATGAAGTCCTGTTGATGCAGGACGGCCGAATTAAAGGAATGCAATGAAAAACTCTTGACCCTTGAGCATACCGGCGTCGGAGCCTATCGCAACAATATGAGCGATCTGTGCGCGAACCTTGCGGGGTCGTTCACGGCAGCCGTCGCCTTTGAAGCGGGCATCAAGCGTTATTTTTCGGGAATAGCGCCGTCGTCGAAAGTGCCAGCGTAAGCACCGTTCCGAGCATCGCTCCAGCCACGACGTCACTGGGGTAGTGATAGAGCACGCCGATACGTGAAAGGCCGACGAGCAGGGCACCCGCATACCACAGAAAGGCGTAGCGCGGATAGAAAAGTGCCAGCACTGTAGCGACGGTGAAGGCCGTCGTTGTATGGCCCGAGGGGAAGCCGTGAAGGCCGTATGCCGACGGGGAGACGAACCACTGAAAGCCGTAGAGGTTTTCATCGAACAGTTTGTCGGGACGGGCTTTGCCGAAAAGAAATTTCAGCGGAATCACCGCAATACCGCTGGCGGCGACGGCAATGAAGGCAAAGCGGGCTTTCGCGGCGAGCAGCGCATCGTGCAGGCGGTATTTCGCCGCGAGCCAAAGGCCAAGCGCCGCAAGCAGCCACCAGTGAATCAGGCCGAATTCCGAAATGAAGGCGCTGACGTCGTGCAGCGGCGTTTCACGATAACGGTGCATCCAGCGAATCACGGCGCGGTCGATCGTGCCGTAGAGAAGCCAGACGACCAACGCTCCCGCCGCCGTAATGGTCGCGATGCGCATGCCGGTTTTCATCGTTCTCCTTCGAAACCGCGGCACCAGGTAAGCGTGACGGTATTGACCTTGCGCCCGTTGAGCGTCAGGTCGAAGCGCTCGGCCGGTTCGACGCGGCGGCATCGCATCGAGTCGGCGATATCTTCGTGAAAGTCGTGCGTCGTGACAAAGAGCAGGTCTTTGCCGACGGGCGAGCCGTGCTGCCACAGGTCGAACTGGTCGTAGCGGTCGTCGATAAGATAGACGTCGATGCCGTAGGGCCGCGCGTAGTAGATCGCCCGCGAGGCCAGCGACCAGTTGGTGACGGCGGCGGCTTCTTTGCCGGGATCTTCGATGTGCGCGGCGGCACGGCGCATGATCGTGTTCCATCCGTACAGATCGCGGTGGACGGAGCGGTAGTCGGGAAAGGGCAGGAAGGTGAAGCGCAGCTCGGCATACAGCACGAGGGTGAGTGCTCCCGTGATGCCGACGGCGGTCAAGACGTAGCGGCGCCATTTGCGGCCTTGGCGCAGCGCCATCGCCGTACCCGCGGGAATGAACAGCAGGTAAAACGGCGAGGTCCAGTGCGGCAGCGCGCGGGCATGCAGGGAGTTGTAGGTGAAAAAGACGATAATCACCGCACCGAAAATACCGCCGAGCAGCAAGGCATCGTTGTCACGCGCTTTGAGGGCGCGCCACAGGCCGTAGAAGGCCAGCGGAAACAACAACGGGCTGTAGGCGCCGAACTGTGCGAGCAGGGACTGATAGAAAGCCGTCCAGTCGATGCCGCCCGAGCCGGCGACGTGGGCACTTTGAAAGGCGAAACTGATCCAGTCGTGACGTGCGTTCCAGACAAGTACCGGAGAAACGACAAGCGCCGCGAGCGCTACGGCGGGCAGCATTTTCGCGGACGTAAAAAGATCCCATCGCCGTTTGAGGGCGAAATAGAGCACCAGGGCGACGACGAAAAGCACGGCGGTGTATTTGGCAAGGCCCGCAAGCCCCAGAAGCAGTCCCAGAAGCAGCCAGCGGCGCAGTGTTTCGTGCCGCTCGATCGCCAAGGCGGTCGTCATAATCGGCACGATAAACAGATACAGCAGCGTATCGGGCATCAGCATCATGAACAGGGCGTTGAACAGAAACGAGGCGTTCAGGGCGACAATGCCCCAAAAAGCCGCCCTTTTATCGTTGAAAAGGCGCAGCAGCCAAAAGTAGATCATGACCGATGCCGCCGCACCGATGATGACGGCGGGCAGGCGGGCGGCAAAGGCATCGACGCCGAAAAGACGGGTGAAGAGCAGTTCCGTCCAGCCGACGAGCGGCGGATGGTCGAAATAGCTCAGGGCGGGAAAAAGCCCGTACAGCACGTAGTGGGCTTCGTCGACGCCGAGCCCGAAATGTCCGATCACGGCCAGGCGCAGGCATGTCGCCGCAGCGACGAAAATCCACAGAGCTTTGTGATCGTGCAGGCGTGAAGTCGCGGGCATCGTTACAGCGCGTCGAGGGCCGGTTTGATCGTTCCGAAGACCCATTCGGGCGTGATGACCTGAATGCATTGGTTGTCGGTACAGGGTGTTTTGCGGTGGTTGGCGGCGCTCACGCAGGGGCTGCACGCCATACCGGCGAAGATCGGGGTGCTGGGGCCCAGCGAGCCGTAGAGCGCAGGGGTCTCCGGACCGAAGATGACGAAGGTGTGCATGTCGGTGATCGAGGCGAAGTGTGCCGGCCCCGAATCGTTGGTGAGCATGAAGCCGCTGATCGCGTAAAGGTGCGGCAGCTGAAGAAATTTCACGCCGCCGGCGAAATTGACGCAGCGCGCGTCGTCCACGCAGTCGGCGAGTGCCTGTGCGCCGTCGTATTCCGAGGGTGCGCCGGTGAGCAAAACGATCACATCGTCGCGTGCGGCAAGGATTTTTTTGACGACTTCGCAGTAGGCGGCACGGTCCCAGCGGCGCTGCGGCAGGAGATCGGACGCGTTGGAATTGACCAGAACGAGTCGATGGTGCTGCGGGTCGTAGTCGGGATAGCGGGCACGTACCGCTTCGTGTGCGGCGGCTTTGTCGCCGTCACTGATCGGGGCTTTGGCGATACGGATTTCGTCGTCGCCGATAATGCGCTTGGTATAAGGGACCTGCGGCGCATCGCTCAGCAGCGCATCGACCATCGCGACGAAGTTTTTGGCGATGTGCTGGTGCGGATTGTAGGCGACTTTGTGGGTTAGAAAATCGCCGCGGTAAAGCCCTTCGTTGTGAAAGGCATGAAAGCCCACGCGGTTTGTTGCCCCGCAAAATCCGCTCAGCAGCGCCGTGAAGCGCGAAAACAGCTCGAGGTCGATGACCGAGTCGATGTTTCGCTGCCGGCACCATCTGAAAAATTTCAGCGTCGAAAGCGCCAACGGCACCATGCCGCTTTCGTCGATGGTGAAGATGTTTTCGTCTTTGACGGTGCCAAGAAGCTGCAGCGAAGCCTTGTTTTTCGAAAAGATGACGAAGTGCAGTTCGCCGTCGATATTGGCTTTGAGTTTGCGCATGGCCGGATCGACGAGAATCGCACTGCCCATTTCGGAAAGCTCGATAAGCAGGACGTTGCGGGGGCGGGGGCGTTTCGCGCCCCGGAAGAGACGGAGGGTTTTGTCCAGCAGTGTGCCGACGAAGGTCAGCGGCACGCCGGCGTAGTGGTCGATGGCACGCATCGTATCGACGTTCATGCGGTTTCCTTTGCAAGGGAGTTACGTTTGGCGCGGTTCCAGAACCAGGCACCCGGCAGGGCGGTGAGGATCAGCAAAATGCCGTAGAGGATCGACACGGCGAGGATCTTCGCCTTGGCGATGCCTACGAGCATCAAAATGCCGACCATCGCGCCTTCGCGCACGCCCCAGCCCGCCAGCGAGATCGGTACGATCGTCAGCAAAAAGACCGGCGGCACGGCGACGAGGAAGACGCCGGGGTTTTCCCAGACATCGACGCTGAGTGCAAGAAAATAGACGGCGAAAACACTCAGCAGATGGACGAGTACCGAGACGGCAATGTGGCGCAGCAGCAGCGCCCGGGAATGGTAGAGTGCGTCCATACGCAGCCCCAGCCGATGCAGCAGGTCCAGCCCTTTGATGCCCGAAAGAAAAGTGAACTTGTCGAGATTGAGCATCAGGTAAAAGCCCGCCAGTCCGCCGGCGGTGATCAGCAGCACAAGGTTGAACAGCCACTGCGGAAAGGTGCCGTAGAAGGCAAGGTCGGCAACGAGGTTGAGCACAAGCAGTCCGACGAGTCCCACGACGCGATCGACGAAGACACCGTAAAAGGCATCTTTTTTGTCGTAGTCTTTCTTTGTGAGGTCGAGGATACGCACGGCATCGCCCCCGATGCTGCCCGGAAGGACCTGGTTGAAAAAGGTGCCTTTGAAATAGCTTTGTACGTAAAACGATACCCGTTCGCGAAACCCCAGCGCTTTCATGATAAGCCGCCAGCGATACGCGGCGAGAAAGGTGCTGGCCATCTGTGCGACGAAGGCCAGCAGGATGTAGCCGCCGTGCGATTTGGCGAGAATATGCAGCAGCTGTTCCACGTCGACGTATTTGAGCAAAAAATAGAAGATGGCGACGGTAACGGCAAGTTTGAGCGCGGTTTTGGCGTGTTCCATCGGCATCCTTCGTGAAAATGCCGTTATTCTATCCAAAGGCTGGTAAAAAGGGGATTACCGGAAAATTTTCTTAACAGGGTTTATGCATGGATCTATTTTGTCTTTTGGTATGATGTTACCGAAAGGAAAACCATGAACGTTTGGATGGACATAGCTTACGACGAAGCGGTGAAAGGCATGCAGGCAAATCACGGCGGGCCGTTCGGTGCGGTGATCGTGAAAAACGGCAAGCTCATCGCCAAAGCGCACAACCGAGTGCTCGTCGATTCGGATCCGACAGCCCATGCCGAGATCGGGGCGATTCGCGAGGCGGCGAAGCAATTGAATACCTTTCATCTTGAAGATTGCGTGCTCTACACGACCTGCGAGCCGTGCCCGATGTGCCTGGGTGCGGTTTTCTGGGCACGGATTCCAACGGTTTGGTACGGGGCGACGTCGGAAGACGCCGCAAAAGGCGGCTTCGACGACGCACGATTCTATGCCATGCTCTCGGGCGAAAACCGTGATGTCGTTTTAAAACAGATTGAACATGAAAAGCACGCAAAGCTTTTTTCGATGTGGAACAACAAAAGCGATGCCGTCATTTATTGACGGAACATACAAAGGATAATTTTTATCGATTCCTTGACTTGCTGCAGCGCATCGGGTATAATGTCAGCTAAATTTAATAGAGAAGGAGGACGGTATGAATTTCACCATCAACGATCCCGGCAAACGCTTCGACAAGCAGAGCTCCATCCTCCTTCGCCGCTTCTGAACTTCTCCTTTTTCCCGTAGTTTTGAGTATGTCGATTCCCCGTGACATCGCAGCGAAATCGGCCCATTGCACCGTAACAGTTTTGAAGGCATTTCTATGAACAAAGAACACATCGTCATTTTCGACACCACCCTGCGCGACGGCGAGCAAAGCCCCGGCGCGTCCATGAACACCGAAGAAAAAATCCAGATCGCCGTCCAGCTCGAAAAACTGGGCGTCGATGTGATCGAGGCGGGTTTCGCTGCGGCGAGCCCGGGAGATTTCGACGCCATCGAACGTATTGCCCGACGGGTTGAACGCTCGACCGTCTGTTCGCTGGCCAGAGCCGTAGAGAGCGACATCAAAGCCGCCGGCGAAGCGATTGCCGCGGCACCGAAAAAACGTATTCATACGTTTATCGCCACGAGTCCGATTCATATGGAGTACAAACTGCGGATGCAGCCCGACGAGGTGATTCGCCGGGCCGTCGATGCGGTGCAGTATGCCCGTACTTTCGTCGACGACGTGGAATTCAGCCTCGAAGACGCCGGGCGCAGCGAGATGGCTTTTATGAAAGAGATCATCGATGCCGTGATCGAAGCGGGAGCCGGTACCGTCAATATTCCCGATACGGTAGGCATCTTGCTGCCTCAGGAATTGGCGGAGCGCATCGGCGAGCTGCATCGCTACATCGGCGAGCGGGCGATCATTTCGGTGCACAACCACAACGACCTGGGCCTGGCCGTCGCCAATTCCCTGGCCGCGATTCAGCATGGAGCCCGGCAGGTGGAGTGTACCGTCAACGGTCTGGGCGAACGGGCAGGCAATGCTGCCCTCGAAGAAATCGTCATGGCGTTGAACGTACGCAGCGATGTGTTCAGCAATGTCGAGACCGGCATCAACACCAAAGAGATCTATCCGACCAGCCGGCTGATCGCTTCGATTACCGGCATCGAGCCGCAGCCCAACAAGGCGATTGTGGGCAAAAACGCGTTTGCGCACGAAAGCGGTATCCATCAAGACGGGGTACTCAAGCACAAACGTACCTACGAGATTTTTTCTCCCGAAGAGATCGGGCTGGATATTCACGATACCCTGGTGCTCGGCAAGCATTCGGGCCGCGCGGCCTTCAAGGACAAACTGGAAAAACTGGGCTTCAGTCTCAGCGATGACGCACTCAACGAAGCGTTCGCACGGTTCAAAGAGCTGGCCGATAAAAAGAAAGACATTTACGATGACGATCTGAGGGCGCTGGTCACCAGCCAGATGCTCAATGTCGACAAACAGTGGGAACTGGTCGCGCTGCAGCTTATGGATTCCAGCGGCGGCATCCCGAGTGCGGCGGTTACCGTCTGCAATGCCGAGGGCGAGGAGATGACCGATGCGGCTATCGGCGACGGAACGATCGACGCCGTTTTCAAGACGATCGACCGTATCACCGGCCGACACGGCCGGCTGATGGACTACAAGGTCAAATCGGTCTCCCAGGGAAAAGATGCGCTTGCCAGCGTGACGGTGCAGGTGGCTTTCGACGACAACGAACCTGCCGTCATCGGCCACGGGCTGAGTATTGATACGATGCTTGCCAGTGCCCGGGCTTACCTGGGAGCGCTCAACAGCTATTTGAGCATGAAAGGCATGCTTAAAAAACGCACAAAGAGCCGAGCCGACGACATTTGAACCCGGCTTGAATATTCATCGCTAAGCTGTTTTTTTAGCCTGTCGAAGCGGCGATTCACGTTACACTTGTATCAAGGAGGCCGCTATGTTTCAGGCAGTGAAGTTTGTACCGGCTCGATCGAACGAAGCGCCGACGGGATGCTTGACGAATGCTCCCAAAGGCAAAGTGCCTTGTCCGCGTTGCGGCAAGCCGGCGAAAACCGTACCGGAAAAGACGCCGGCGCATCTGCTGACCGAAAAAGCGAAAACGCAGACAGGAGATTTTTCGGGTTTTCATTTTTGCAAAACCCCCGCATGCGACGTAGTTTATTTTCGAGGCGATAAGGTATTTGAACAAAAAGACGTAAGTGTCACGGTCGGATGCAAAAAGGGTGCCGCTCCGGCAACGGTATGCTACTGTTTCGGATGGACCAAAGAGAAAATTGCAGAGCAGCTTGAACGGACGGGAAAAACGGACGCACTGGACGATATTCGGGCCAAGATGAAGGACCCCGGCTGTTCGTGCGTAACGCTCAATCCGTCGGGAAGCTGCTGCCTCGGCGACGTTGCGGCGGTTATTATTACCGCACCAGGTAACTACCTTCATCATTGATGCAGTGATTTCGCTCATAATCAAGGCGGATTTTTGAAGGACTCGCCGTAGCGAATTCGAAAAAATCCAACGCAGAGTATGGGCGAAAGCACTCCACCCTTCGGGGAGGACGAGAAGAGGCGATCTGCAAGCAGATAAATATTTGAATTGACTACGGCCAGTCCTGCATATTTCTCTACTCACATCTCACCTCTTCTCGTTCTCTCAATGTTGGAGGTAGTTACCTGGTGCGGTAATAAGGAATTGACGGAATAGGCTGCCGTTTCAGTGGCTTCGCGACGCGGTAGATGAAAAAGGTTTTTGTTCCGTGCAGCCCTTTTTGAAGGGTCAGCGTATCGACGGTTTCGACACGGCCGAAGACACGATGCAGTGCACGGCTCATATTGCCGTCGCTCAGGTAAAGCCCGGGTGCGTAGGGTGATCCGTCGTCCCACATATCGTATTGGCTGTAGCGTGTCG
>CAZYEW010000024.1:3495-21057 GCA_964646705.1 uncultured Sulfurimonas sp. | reverse complement strand
CCATCTGGCTTCGCTTGTATCGGTTCTTGACCACCTCCAGCTTGCGCCGCAGCACCTCGACCAGAAAATTTCCCGTCCCGCAGGCAGGCTCCAAAAAACGCGACTCTATCCGCTCTGTTTCGTGCTTGACCAGATCGAGCATCGCATTGACTTCCCGTTCGGCAGTGAACACTTCACCGTGATCTGCTACACGGGTTTTACATTTGACTTGTTTCTTCATCTACGCTGCCCCTCTTTGCAATAATCCAAACAATCGTTTATTCACAAAATAAACATCCCGTCCCATCTTCACGCTCTCAAGTATGCCTACATCTTCAATAGCCCTCAGGTGCAGTCCTGCCGTCTTGCGGGAGATGCCCAGTTCATCGACCAGAAACCCTATCTTCGTGTAAGGGTGCCTGAAAAGCAGTTCCAGCAAATCTTTGGAATAAAGCTTTGGCAGCTTGGTGCGGAGCTCCTCCTTTGTCTCCTGAATGAGCTTGGTGATTCCTTCTATAAGCCCCACGCTTTCAATCGATGTCTGCCTGATGCCTTCGAGGATATAGAGTATCCACTCCTCCCAGGCATCTTGCGTTCTTATTGCATTGAGCAGGCGGTAATAATCGGACTTGGTACGGATGATGTAGGAGCTGAGATAGAGCACAGGCAGGTCGAGCAGGTCGTTGAGGATAAGATAGAGGATATTGATGATCCTGCCCGTCCTGCCGTTGCCGTCGTAAAAAGGGTGGATGGACTCGAACTGGTAATGTATGACCGCCATCTTCACAAGCGGATCACACTCTTCGAGTGTCTTGTCATTAATATATCGCTCCAGATTGTCCATCAATTCCTGGATAGTCTCAGGATCCTGCGGAGGCATATAGACCACCTCTCCCGTGCGTTCGTTTCTCAGAGCCGTTCCCACCTGAGTACGAAAGCCTGCATCGTTCTCTTCAAGTACGCCTTGTATCTCTATGATATGCCTTTTTAGAAGGAGTCCGTGTTCTTTGATGAGCTCAAACCCTCTGTAGAGTGCTTCACGATATCGTTGTACCTCTTTGGCGGCGTTGGAAACATTGCTTTTGCTCACCATAGATCGGTACAGCTCATCGTGCGTCGTGACGATATTCTCGATTTCGGAGCTGTCCTTTGCTTCTTGCAGCGCCAACGCGTTGATAAGAATAGCCTGGTTGGGTATGGAGCGTGCCGTTCCCTTGAGTTCCGCAAGTGCCCTGTGCGCTTCGACACTCTTTTTTAGTACGGGCTTGGTCTCCAGATCCCTATCGAGAGGTAGTGTTGGAGGGATATAGGGCTTGACTTCGGATTTCATATAGCTTCTCATATTTTTTCATTTGCGTTATTCTATATGCTAGTGTACACACATTTTCTTTATATGAGTAGATATTTTAAAAGATTACACATATTTCATCGATATGGGTAAATAAGTGCCATGATGGATTCAGGGTCCACGGCATATTCGGCTTGTGGATTCCGGATCAAGTTCGAAATGACGGAAAAAAGGAATCATTTACGGCGTACATTCCCTTTCAGCCAAACGGTTTCGGCATTTTCCCGTCCACTTTAGGTATATGTGTAATGATGTATCACGTGATAATGGCGTATCGTTTTGAAGGTTCTGTAAAAGTTCCGGGTGGCGGAGAGAGGGGGATTCGAACCCCCGGTCCAGGAAGACCCGGACAACGGCTTTCGAAGCCGCCGCATTCAACCGCTCTGCCATCTCTCCGTTGTTGAAGACCGGCATTATACGTAAAAAAAGCTTAATCTACCTTTGTCAGCCATTCCCGAGCCGCCGTTTTGCCGGCGTCGAAGGCCTCGCCGAGTTTCGTCGGATCGAAAAGGCCGATACCCCGGCAGCCCGTTACCGGTACGTAACCGTCGCAAAACCGTTTCGAGGCTTCGACGTTGGCGACCATCATCAGCGAGAGCGACCGGTACGTCGTGTCGATAATGCCCTTCGTTCGGCGCTCGAAAATCACGTTGACATCGACGCCTGTAACCGAAAAGCCGCGCGCATGCAGCGGTGCGGCAGGAAGGTTGTCCATAAAACCGCCGTCGGCCAGGTGCATATCGCCGTATCGCAGGGGTGCAAAAAACGGCACGAGCGCGCACGAAGCCGCGGCAAGCGTCGTGACGGGGCCTTCGTCGAAATAGCGAATCTTTCCCGCATGCAGATCGGTGGCGGCTATCACGCACGGCATCGGCAAGGCTTCGATGCGTACGTGACGAAGGTTCGCTTCGAGCAGCCGTTCGAGCGCATTGAGCGAAAACATCCCGCCTTGGCCGCCGCGGTGCATAAAATGGCGTTTCCCCAGGCTTGAAAACATCGCCAAAATATCACGCGGCGCATGACCGTCGGCCAGCAGGGCCGCCGCGACCGCCCCTGCGCTGCTTCCGGAAAACGCACCGATCTCGATACCCGCCTCGTTCAAAACTTCGACGAACCCCAGATGCGCCGCCGCACGCACCCCGCCGCCGCTGAAGGCCAGTGCGAGCTTCCCGTCTTTGAGCGGCATACCTATCCTTCGTCGCCGAAGAGCTCTTGTTTCAGATACTCTCCCGTATAGCTGCCCGTCTCGTCGGCCTGTTTCGCCACGGTCTCAGGGTCGCCTGCGGCGATGACCTTCCCGCCTTTGGCGCCGCCTTCGGGGCCCATATCGACGATGTAGTCGGCATTTTTGACCATTTCAAGGTTGTGCTCGATCACCAGCACCGAATTGCCCAGTTCCACAAGGTGGTGCAGCACCTTGGTCAGCCGATCCACGTCGGCGAAATGCAGGCCCGTCGTCGGCTCGTCGAGAATGTAGAGGGTACGGCCCGTGTCTTTGCGGCTGAGTTCTTTCGAAAGCTTGATGCGCTGCGCCTCGCCGCCGCTGAGCGTGACGGCGTTCTGCCCCAGCGTGATGTAGCCCAGACCCACGTCGTAGAGCGTTTTGAGCTTCGCTTTGATCTTGGGAATCGGGTCGAAAAACTTCAACGCCTCTTCGACGCTCATCGCCAGCACGTCGGCGATGCTTTTGCCGCGGTAGAGCACTTCGAGCGTCTGCGGATTGTAGCGCGTGCCGCCGCAGGCGTCGCATTTGACCATGATGTCGGGCAGAAAATGCATTTCGATCTTGATTTCGCCCTCGCCCTGGCATTTTTCGCAGCGCCCGCCTTTGACGTTGAAACTGAAACGCGACGCGGTATAGCCGCGAATCTGTGCCGCTTTGGTCTTGGCGAAAAGGCTGCGGATCTCGTCCATCACGCCCGTGTACGTCGCCGGATTCGAGCGCGGCGTACGCCCGATGGGGCTTTGGTCGAGGTAGATCACCTTGTCGAGCATCTCCAGCCCGTCGATTTCGACGCCGGCGACTTTGTTGACTTTGCGGGCATGGTTGAGCAGTTCGCGGGCCGTGGGCAGCAGCGTCTGCAAAATCAGCGAACTCTTGCCGCTGCCGCTGACGCCCGTGACGCAGACGAAATTGCGCAGGGGCAGACGGACCGAAAGGTTCTCGATATTGTTGATGTTCACGTGCCTGATTTCGATCCACTCTTCTTGGGGCCGGCGATAGAAATATTCGATTTTTTTGCGCCCCGTCAGGTAGTCCGCCGTCAGCGTTTTGGAACGCAGCAGCTGTTTGAGCGTGCCCGAAAAAACGACCTCACCGCCGAACTTGCCCGCACCCGGACCGATATCGATAATGAAATCGGCGTGCTCGATGGTCTCTTTGTCGTGTTCGACGACGATCACGCTGTTGCCCTTCTCCTGCAGGCTGCGCAGGGTACGGATCAGTTTGAGCGTATCGCGTTCGTGCAGCCCGATACTGGGTTCGTCGAGCACGTACATCACCCCCGTCAGCCCGCTGCCGATCTGGCTGGCGATACGAATGCGCTGTGCCTCGCCCCCGCTGATCGAACGCGCGTCGCGGTCGAGCGTAAGGTAGCCCAGCCCGACGTCGTAGAGAAAAAAGAGACGTTCCCGGATTTCGTTGAGGATAGGCTGCGCGACCATGGCGTCTTGTTCGTTCAAAAACGCGAACGTCGCTTCGTCGGCGAACCAGCGGTAGGTCGCTTCGATCGCTTTGGAAGTCACTTCGCTGATCTTCTGCCCGGCGACGTCCACGGCCAGACTTTCGCGCCGCAGACGGTGGCCGCCGCAGACGTCGCAGGTCTTTTCGCTCATGTAGTCGTGCAGGTCTTTTTCGTCTTTGAACATATCGTAGGCAATGCGCACGATGCCCGGCCAGATCCGCGTGACCGGATGGTTTTTCCATTTGAACGTCACTTCGTCCACGCTGCCGTGCAAAATCGCCTTTTTCTGATGTTCGGGAAGCTCGCCGAACGGTACGGTGATGTCGATGCCCGCCTGCTTGCAAAACGCTTTCAGAAAGGTAAAGTAGTAACCTTTGTTGAAACCGTAGACGATGCGTACCGCCCCTTTTTCGATCGGCAGGTCGGGGTCGATGATTTTGTCGTGATCGAGGGCATAGCGAATGCCGAGCCCGTCGCATTCGGGGCATGCGCCTTTGGGGGAGTTGAACGAAAAGCTCAACGGTTCGAGCGGCTCGAAGCTGACTTTGCAGTCGAAACAGGCGTTGTGTTCGCTGTAATGGATCAGCTGCGCTTCGAGCTCCATCTCCTCGTAATTGAGCACTTCGAGCTCGACTTCGCCGTAGCTCTCTTTGAGCGCCCGTTCGACGTCCTGCGCGATGCGGTCGCGGTTGTCGTCTTTGATCACGACGCGGTCGATGACGACTTTGATCGTATGTTTTTTCGTTTTGGACAGCTCGATCTCTTCGTCCAGACGCACCATCACCCCGTCGATCATCGCCCGGACGTAGCCTTTGTGGCGAAGGTTTTCGATCAGATCGGCGAACGTGCCTTTCTTTTCGCGGATCAGCGGCGCCATGATGATCACTTTGGCGCCGTCGGGCAGTTTTTGCACCTGCTCGATAATGTCCGACGCCGACATCTGCGAAATCTTTTTGCCGCACAGATGGCAGTGCTGCACGCCGATACGCGCGAAAAGCAGCCGCAGGTAATCGTAGATTTCGGTGATCGTCCCCACAGTCGAACGCGGATTTTTCGACGTCGTTTTCTGGTCGATCGCAATGGCCGGCGTCAGGCCGTCGATTTTGTCGACGTCGGGTTTGCCGATGCGGTCGAGAAACTGCCGCGCGTAGCTGGAGAGGCTTTCGATATAGCGGCGCTGCCCTTCGGCGTAGAGCGTATCGAACGCCAGCGTCGATTTGCCCGACCCGCTCAGACCCGTACAGACGACGAGACGGTTTTTCGGAATGTCGAGCGAAATATCTTTGAGATTGTTTTCGCGCGCGCCGGTGATACGGATCTTATCCATGCTGCACCGCCAGGCGATAGAAGAAATACGCGGCAATCATCGAATAGAAGCCGATCAGATAGCGCTTGTGGTGTTTGACCGGTACGACGTGCTTGAGCGCGATCCCGCCGAACACCCCGGCCATCGAGGCGATACCGATAAGCACGCCGTGAAAGTAGTCGATATGCCCGCCCAGCGAAAGGCTGATAAAGCCCGACACCGACGAGAAAACGACGAAAAAGAGGCCTGCGGAAATGGCGTTTTTGAGCGGAAAATGCAAAAATCCCGCCAAAATGGGCACGAGCAGCAGCGATCCGCCGACACCGATAGAAATGGAAAACGCTCCAAGTACCGCCCCGATGAAAAACAGCAGCACCGGATGGGCTTTTTTCGGTGCGACGGTATGGTCGGGCGTATGCATGAACATACGCGCCATCGCGAACAGCACGAAGCCGAGGAAGATCCATTCGAGCGTCACGGCCGAGAGCGTCGAGACGATCAGGTTGCTCGAAAGCGCACCCGTAAAGCCGCCCAGTCCGATCATCAGGACCATCTTGACGTCGAGCGTGCCTTTTTTGAGGTTGAGGTAGCTGCCGTAAATCGAACTGAATACCATCTGCATCACCGAGATACCGACCGCGCTTTTCATATCGAAACCGATCATCAGCAACGCAGGTACGAGAATCGTCCCGCCGCCGATGCCGAAAAACCCCGAAAGCGTCCCGACGGCAGCCCCCAGCACTACAAGTTCGATTATTTCTGCCATGCTCTTCTCTTTGTTTGCGCCGATACGGCGGTTAGTTTCGCGCGATTATACTGCAAAGGGCTTGAAGGAAAGCGAAGCATTCAGTCGTAATGAAACCGACACTGTGCCACGACGATCAAATCACCCACAATCTTGTAGACCAAACGATGTTCCGCGGTAATCCGGCGCGACATGTAGCCGCTGTAGTTTTCTTTGAGCCGTTCGGGTTTGCCAAGCCCCTCGGCGTCGTCGGGATTGCGCTTGATATCGGCAAGCAGCAGATTGATTCTTTTGAGGACTTTCTTGTCGTGTCGTATCCAATACTGATAATCCTCCCATGCCCTGTCGGCGAATCCCACGATCATCCATCGATCTCTCGGGTCGTGAAATTCGCCTGTTCTATCTGCTTAACGGCTTCGTCGAGCCGTTCTCTGTTCGTTTTGGACGACAGCAGATAGAGCGTTTCTTTCATCGAAGCGTATTCGTCGTATGAAAGCAGCACCGCCGTTTTGTTGTCTTTGGTACTGATCAGATACTCGTCGAAATCATCGCATACTTTGTCGATCAGGGTTCTAAGATTGTTTCTGGCATTGGAATAGACGATCGCTTGCATCGGGCACACTCCTTTGAGGCATTTTATCGAACATGACAATATCTTGTCAACTACACGTTCAGGCCTTGCGAAACTCCACGACGTCGTCGAACGCAAGCCGTACTTTCGCAGGCGGCTCCGCGGCACGGTAGCCGAAGGCGCACAGCACCGCAACCTGCCATTGCGACGTATCGAGCTCCAGCAGCGCTTCGACTTTTTCTTTTTCGAACCCCTCGATCGGGCACGAATCGACCTCGGCGAACGCCGCGGCGGTCATCATGTTCGCCAGCGCGATGTACGTCTGCCGCGCACTCCAGCAAAACGTTTTTTCATCGCTTGAAAACGTCTCGGCAAGAAAGCCGGCATACAAGTCGACGTAGGCCTTAATCTTTTCGGGCGGCAGCGGACGGCGCGCGAAGCGCTGCTGCGGCACGCCCGATGCCGGGCGCAGGTTTTCGATCGCCGCGAGTACGACCACCAGGTGCGAACATGTCGTGATCTGCGGCTGATTCCAGCAAAGCGGCCGCAGCTTCGCTTTGAGGTCGTCCGATTCGATCACCAGAAACTTCCACCCTTCCATGCCGAACGACGACGGCGAAAGCCGCCCCGCTTCGAGAATGCCGCGCATCAGGTTCTCGTCGATTTTTCGCGTTTCGTCAAACAGTTTGCAAGCATGGCGAAACTGCATCGCCTCCAGAAATTTTTCGATCATCGCTTTCCTTTCATCCAATATTTTCGGTATTATGCAACATTATACTGAATCAAGGAGCCGAACGATGCATAAATTACTGATTTCGCTGCTCGGTGCCGCCGCGGTCGCGTGGGGCGGGAATTTCACCCTTTCAAGCCTCGATCTCGGCGGGCAGCTTACCAAAACCGAGGAGTTCAGCGGCTTTGGCTGCAACGGACGCAACATCTCTCCCGAACTCGACTGGCGCGACGCACCGGCGGGGACCAAAAGTTTCGCCATCACGGTATACGATCCCGACGCGCCGACGGGAAGCGGCTGGTGGCACTGGATCGTCACCGACATCCCCGCGAACGTCACCCGCCTTCGAAGCGGAGTTTCGGGCAAAAAAATGCCCGCAGGCGCCGTCGAAATCGAAAACGACTACGGCACCGCCGCCTTCGGAGGCCCCTGCCCGCCCAAAGGCGACAAACCGCACCGCTACGTGTTCACCGTCTATGCGCTCGACGTCCCTTCGTTGGGACTTAAAAGCGATACCAACGCACCGGTGGCGGGCTTCATGATCAACGCCCATACCCTTCAAAAAGCCTCGATCATCTCCTATTACGGGCGCTAATCCAGATAGATTTCATACGCGCGCAGCGCTTTGCGCCGCTGCTTGCAGTCGGGCAGATGGCGCGCGACCCGTTCCCAAAAAGCCGGCGAATGGTTTTTGTGGACGATATGCGCCAATTCATGAACGACAACATATTCGGCCAGCTCCGGCGGAAGCATCACCAGATAGAGGTTGAGCGAAATCCGGTCGTTTGACGAACACGACCCCCAGCGGGTGCGGGCACGGCGAAAGGTCACGGCTGCGGGTGAAACGCCCATCCGTTCAGCCCAGCGATGCACGACGGGCAACAGAATTTCTGGGGCCTGCCGCCGGTAAAAACCGACGGTCGCCTCCCAAACGGCTTCGGGAGCACTGCCTTCGGGAAGCTGCAAAACGAACTGACCGTCACGCTCGCTTATCGCCGCGCGTCTGCATGTTTTGCACGGCTCACGGTGCATGGCATGTCGCCGGCCAAGGTAGAGGATGCCTCCGGATTCACGTTCGGCCTGCCGTCGCTGCAGCTGTTCGAGGCGGCGTGTGATCCATCGCTTTTTTTGACGAAGAAACATGTCGATCTGCCGGCGCGGAACCCAGTGGGCCGCTTTGACGAGCACACCCTCTGCATCGACGGAAAGATGCACGGCTTTAAGGCCGCGTCGGCGCTGCAGCCGGTAAGAAAGTTCGGAATCGTCCAGACGCACCGTATGGCGGTCGGACGCGGTTATTTGGGGCTTGGCTTGCAAAGCGCGACGAGTTTTCGGTTGCGCGCCGCAAGCGCGATCACGACGAAAACGATCGCGTAGGTGACGGGCACGAAATCGGGAATCGGTACCGGGTCGCCCTTGGCGTACGAGTGCATCCCCGCCAGGTAGTAGTTGACGCCGAAATAGGTCATCAGCACCGACGTGAACGCCAGCAGCGAGATGACGCTGTACAGATACGGCGTGTAGATTTTTTTGATGAAGCGCAAATGCACGACGACCGCATAGACCAGAATCGTCACCAGTGCCCAGGTCTCTTTGGGGTCCCAGCCCCAGTAGCGGCCCCAGCTTTCGTTCGCCCAGACGCCGCCGAGGAAGTTGCCCACCGTCAGCATCGCCAGCCCGACCATCAGGCTCATTTCGTTGATGGCGTTGAGCTCTTTGATCGACAGCGAAATCACCTGGGCATTTTTGCCTTTGTTGAAGATAAACAAAATCAGCGTAATGAAACCAAGCAGCGCGCCCAGTCCGAGGAAACCGTAGCTGGCCGTAATCATCGAAACGTGGATACTGAGCCAGTACGACTGCAAGACGGGTACGAGGTTCGTCACCTGCGGATCCATCCAGTTCAGGTGCGCCACGAACAGAATCAGCCCGGCGAGAATCGACGTCGCCGCCAGCGTGATGGGCGAATTGCGGCTGAAAATAAAGCCTGCGAGCACCGAGGCCCAGCCGATATAGATCATCGATTCGTAGCCGTTGCTCCACGGCGCGTGGCCCGAAATGTACCAGCGGATGGCAAGGCCGACGGTGTGCGCGATGAAAAAGAGCACCAGCAGACCGTAGGCCGTCTTCGCCGCCAGCCCGAGCCTGAATTTCGGCCGTACGATATGAATGAACGCGAAAATCAGCAAAACGAAGCCCACCAGAAAATACAGCGGCCACAGCCGTTCGAAAATCTTGGCGTGGTTGTACCAGATTTCGAGTTCGATTTTGCGCTGGTCGGGATAGACCGCCGCACCGACCTTGCGCTGGAACATCGCGATGTGATCGAGGGCCTTGTCGGCTTTGGTCCAGTCGCCGCTTTTGAGCGCCTCGTCCACCGCACCGAAATAGCCGACCGCCAGCATCCGCACCACGTTGCCCTGCGCGGGCGGCAGCGTCTTGAGCGCATCGATCGTCGCCAGCCACTTATTCGCAGGATCGTTGGGAATCGGCCAGATTTTGAGCAGCGCGCCAGTATAGACCATATAGGCCACGTTCACGCGTTCGTCGACCTTGAGCACGGCTTTGTCGAATTTGTTGCGTTTGCCCGCAGGCTTGCGGATGGCCTCTTCGACGTACTCGTTGAGCTTGTAGCCCGCCATCTCTTCGGGATGCTTGAAAAACTGGCTGAACGCCGCGGTCTTTTCGTCTTCGGGGATGCCGATGATCTTGTTGATCGCTTTGTGGCTCGTACGGATCATCTTGATGTCGCGCCACGCTTCGGGGGCGAGCATCATGCCCAGAACGATCTGGTTGGGCGTCAGTCCCAAAATACCGTCGCTGCGGTTGATTTTATGCAAAATCTCGGTACTCAGCGTATCGACGGGTTTCATCCGCCCGTTGTTGTCCTGGGTGATCAGCCGTCCGAAACGTTCCGCGTGCGCTTTGTCGAACGACGTGACGGTTTTGATCAGCGGGTTGACCTCCGCCGCGGCCGCCGGCTGCGCCAGCGTTGCGATCGCCAGCAAAGCCGCCGCGAACGCGGCGAGCTTCTCTTTTTCGCGGGCGGCGAGCCGGGCGATGTCGTTGAGCTGCTTGAAGCGCCCGCCTTTGACGAACATCGAGCCGAAAATCCCGATGGCGAGCATCAGATAGCCGATATAGGTAGGCAGCGTACCGGGGTCGTGGTTGACGGACAAAACGGTTCCTTTCTCGTCACGATCGTACGAGGACTGGAAGAAACGGTAGCCCTTGTAGTCGAGAACGTGGTTCATATAGATACGAAACGGCCGTTCGATGCCGGCGGCCTTGTCGATCAGCACGACATCGCTGGCATACGACATCGGCGACTGCGAGCCCGGATAGCGCGCCAGCTCGAAATCGACGAGTTTGAGCGAAAACGGCAGCGTCACGATATCCGCACCGTAGCTCACCGACATCGCCATGCCGCCCAGCGTTACCGGAACGGGAACGCCCACCGCGCCGGGTGAGCCCATCACGACGATCTCCTTGCTTTCGCTGCCGTCGCTTACCTGCAGGCGCATCGCGTCTTGAGCGCCGCCGCGCATCATCGGACCGCCGCTTTTCTTGGGACGGCTGACGATCGTCGCCTTGCCTTTGGCAAAAAATGAACGAATCACGAAATTGGCGCCGTTTTCGGTCGTATACAAGACCCGCACCGACGCGTTGTCGTCGAGCGAAGCGGGAACCTCGCCGCTGCTGCGATCGGCCATGCGCAGGTACTGGAGCGCGAAACCGTGCGCCATTTTGAGCGTGTCGCCCTTCATGAAAAGCCGTACCACGGCTTTGCCTTCGTGCACGGGCTTGTTCGAATCGAAATCGACGATGAGCTTGTCGTTTTCGTACTGTTCGCCAAGTGCAAGCTGGACCCGTTCGGGCCCGCCGCTTCCGGTAATCATCATATTGACGATCGGCTTGCCGTCGGGCGCACTTTCGATCGTGCGTACCGCATCGGGAATGTACTGCAGCAGTTTGACGTGAATCGTTTTGCCGCCGGCGTCGAACCGGTAGTCGAAATCGTTGCCGCCGAGCTTGGAAAGCAGCAGTTTGTGCTTGAACTCGCCGACTTTGCCGTGATCGTCGTAGACGACTTTAAGATAGGTCGCCGAGGTCGTGATGCGGTTTTCGGTTTCGCCTTCGCGAATGTGCATCATGCCTTCGTAGCCGACGTAGCGCGTGATCGCCGCCCCGAGCAGAATGACCAGAAACGAAAGGTGGAAAAGGAATACCAGTCCCTTCCCTTTGCGCCACATTTTGAAACGTACGATATTGTACGTCAGATTCACCGCCAGCAGAGCCAGCAGCACTTCGAACCAGCGGGCGTTATAGACCATGGCTTTGGCCGTCGGTGTACCGAAGTCGTTTTCGATAAACGTCGCATATCCGATCGCGACGGCGAACACGAGCATCAGCACCGCCATCGTCCGCATCGAACCGATGAAAGACAGAATTCGTTTCACTTTGTTCCTTTATGTTTCAAGAGATTGTATCACCCTGTTACAGGGCTAATTTTAATTCGTTTGCGTAAACGGAGGCTTGTCTTCTTCCGGGCTTAGAAAATAACGCTTTCTTATTCAGCATCACTTCAGCTCTCCCCAGTGCCGCCCGATATTCAGCGAGGCTTTGAGCGGAATACGCAGCGTATAGACGTCTTGCATCGTTTCGCGAAGCCGTGTCCCGATCGCATCGGCCGCTGCGGCATCGGCTTCGAAAATCAGTTCGTCGTGAATCTGAAGCAGCATCGTCGCCGGCAGGTTTTCGGCCGTGATGAGCGCTTCGATACGCAGCATCGCCAGCTTGATCAGGTCGGCCGCACTGCCCTGAAACACGGTGTTGACCGATTCGCGCTCGTAAGCCGCCTTCATCATCGGCGTCGCCCGGTCGAAATCGAAGTAGCGCCGCCTGCCCAGCAGTGTTTCGACGTAACCGTCCGCCTTCGAACGCTCGACGACTTCGGCGAAATAGTTTTTGACCGTCGGAAAGGTCTCGAAATAGCGCGTGATGATCGCCCGCGCTTCTTTGGTCGAAATGCCCAGGGTGTCGGCCAGTTTTTTCTGCCCCATGCCGTACAGCAGGCCGAAGTTCACCGTCTTGGCGACGGCACGTTTTTTGGGCGCCTCTTCTTCGCCGAAAAGGGCGATCGCCGTCTGCAGGTGAATGTCTTTGTCGTGCATGAAAGCATCGACGAGCACCGGGTCCTCGCTGAAATGCGCCAAAAGCCGCAGTTCGATCTGCGAATAGTCGATGCCGATGAGTTTTTTGCCCTCAGGTGCGACGAAGGCTTCTCTGATGCGTGCTCCCAGCGGCGTGCGGGTCGGAATGTTCTGCAAATTGGGGTTTTTCGAACTCAGGCGTCCCGTCGCCGTTCCGGTCTGCACGAACGATGTATGAATGCGCCGGTCGTCGTAACGGCGTGCGAGCTGGAGCAAAGGGTCGAGGTAGGTCGAAAGCAGTTTGTGCAGCTCCCTGTATTCCAAAAGCATCTCGATGACGGGATGTGCGTCTTTGAGGGCATTGAGCACCTTTTCGTCGGTCGAATAGCCGGTTTTGGTCTTCTTGACGACGGGCAGTTTCAGCCGCTCGAACAGCACCTCTCCCAGCTGTTTGGTGGAGTTGATGTTGAATTCGCTGCCGCTTGCATCGTAAATGGCGCGGGTCAGCTCGGCCAGGCGCGTTTTTGCTTCGTCCAAAAAGGTTTCGAGCACCCCGGTATCGACCTTGATACCGGCCTCTTCCATACGCAGCAGCGTCAGGGAAAACGGAAATTCCACCTCTTTCGCTTCGGCTTCGAGCCGCGCACTTTGCAGGGCGAGCAAAGTGACAAGCTTGCCGTAAAGCCGGTAGGTCGCCCAGGCGTCTTCGGCCGCGTAGCTGCAGGCATCGGCCAGCGCGACCCCCGAGAAATCCTCGCCTTTTTTGACCGTTTCTTTGAACGAAATCATCGTGTGGTTCAGATGCGTTTTGGCAAGCTTGTCGAGCGACAGAGCGCTTTCGGGGTCGGCCAGCCAGGCCAGAATCATCGTATCGGCGAAAAGCGACGGCGTAAAATCGTTAACGAAACGCAGCACGAAATGCAGATCGAACTTGAGATTGTGCCCGATCACTTTGGCCGTAAAGATCTTCGTGATCGCCGAAGCCGCGGCCGCTTTCGACACCTGTTCGGGGACGCCGAGGTAGCTGTGCGCGACGGGAACGTAATACGCCTTGTCGTCGTCGATACAGAAACTGAACCCGACCAGCGAATCTTTAAGATAATCCAGCCCCGTCGTCTCGGTATCGAACGCCACGAGCGTATCGGGCCCGATCGCCGCCACGGCTTCGGCCAGCGTTTTGTCGTCGTCGAGCAGAACCGCTTCAAAAGCGGCAGGCGATACACAGGCCGTTTCTATCTCTTCGTGCCCTGCTTGGGCCGTCGAAGCGGTTTCGTCGATCAGTTTTTTGGCCTTGAGTTTGCGCAGCGTTCCGTTCATCTCGTAGCGGCGAAGCTCGTCGACGATGGCGAGAAACGGGTTGTCGCCGTGCATTTCGAACGCATCCCAGTCGATGGTGTCGAAAAGGTCGTCGCGCAGAGTCACCAGCTGCTTCGAACGAAACGCGTCTTCTTTGCCTTCGCGCAGTTTCTTCTGCACGCCGGGCGGTTTGATTTCGTCGAGATGCGCATAGATATTTTCCAGCGTACCGTACTGCTGCAGCAGTTTCGCCGCGGTCACTTTGCCGATGCCCTTCACGCCCGGCACGTTGTCGGCACTGTCGCCCAGCAATGCCTGAAAATCGGTGAACTGCTCGGGCCGGATGCCGTATTTCTCGACGCAGGCCTTTTCGTTGATTTCTTGACGCTTGATCGCATCGACGAGCACGACTTTGTCGTCGTCGATCAGCTGATACAGATCTTTGTCGTGCGAGACGATGCGCACGACCATTCCCGCCTCGACCGCTTTTTTGGTGATCGAAGCGATCATATCGTCGGCTTCGTAGCCTTCGCGCGCGAGGGTCTTGAAGCCCATTTTCTTGATCCACTCAATGGCGATCGGCAACTGCGCTTTGAGCTCTTCGGGCGGTTCGGGACGCTGCGCTTTGTAGGCGGGGTCGATCTTCGTGCGAAACGTCGGGCCCTTGGAATCGAGCGCGAAGACGATGTAGTCGCTCGCGTGGTCCTGATGCAGCCGGTCGATAAAATTGACGAAACCGGTCAGCAGCCCGGTCGGGAAGCCTTCTTTGTTCGTCAGCGGAGGCAAAGCGTAGTAACTGCGGAAGAAGAAACCGAACGTATCGATGACGGTGATGGTTTTTGGCATGGCGTGCCTTCAAATGCAAGGAAATATGAAAAGAGATTTTAGCGAAGTAGACTTAATAGAGTGAAAGGGTGCGAAGGCCGAAGCCTTCGCGAAAGGGAGATTTAGAAATCGCCCTTGGCGGCGCGCTCGGGAATTTCGGTCATCGCCTTTTGAACTTTCGTGGCGAGTTCGAGCATTTGCGGATCCAGCGGGTATCCGCCGTGGATCGCCAGCGTCAGGTCCATCGTAATGAGGTAACGGTCGCCGTTACCGTATTCGACGAGCATGATGCGACACGGCATGAAACCGCCGAAGTAGCGCGAATGGTTGAGGAAAATCTTCGCGATATGCAGGCTGCACAGCGAGAAGATGCGTGCGTGCTTGACTTCATCGGGCTTGGCGTCATCTTTGGTGAACATTTTGACGTCGCCGGTGATGCGCATATTGTACTCTTCGGCCAGTGCGTGGATCGATTCGCCCACATCGTCGTTGGAAACGTCGTCTGCGACTTTCCACTCGTTCATCATCGCTTTGGCCGGGTCACCGTCCTCGAGCACTTCGAAGAACATGTTTTCATAAGCCGGGATGGCACCGTCGTCGAGCTTGTTGAACTGACTCATTTTCGTACAGCCGGTCATCAGCATGACAACGCCTGCCGCCATGATTGCCGCTAACACTTTTTTCATTTATACGACTCCTTGACAAGAGAAATTTTCGTGTTTTCCGAATCTTTCCATCGAAATGGAATTATCCCGAAAGTTACGCCCCGAGTATAGTATTAAAATTCTGAAACTCCGCATTCACCGAAAAGTTACGCGAAGATTTTCATAAATTCGGGAAAATTCTTCCCAATATAGATATTTTATAAAATTATATTTATTATTACTATGAATGTATTTCAAATGTCGGTCTTCTTTTTAGAATTGAATAAGCCTCAATGCTTTATGATGTTTCGAAACTTGAAACTGCAAGGATAACGATTATGGGAGCCGATATGCATACATATATTTTCAACACCGATCTGGGAACGTTCGAAATCACCAACGCCCACCCTACCAATCATCACCACAAGGTCTACGAGCTCTGGCTCGAAGACGAAAAACTGGGTGAATACGCCACCGCCGAAGAGGCTGCGCAGGATGTCGCCGCGTTTAATACCGGTTACGTCGAATGGGACAACCTCGAAAGCGATGCGGTCAACGTGCCTTCAAGTATCGAAGGCTGGACCGAAGTCAAACCCAACGATCTCGACGACGCCAACGACCTGCCCCTGCGCGACATCGCCGAAGATCCGTTTTTGGGAGAAACGCCCGATCAGTAAAACCACCAGACCAAAAACGCGATGCCGATGCCGATATTAAGCCAGCTTCCGCCGTCTTCGAAAAGATAAACGAGTGTACGGTAGAAAAGCGAGTCGGCATCCGAGCCGGCGAAAGCGAGGCGGTGGGTCGCCCAGGCGGTAATGTCCGCACCCCAGGCGAATGCAATGATCTCGGGCACGAAAAAGAATACGACGATGCCGAACAGGCCCCACACCGATTTGTGCGGTTTCATCTGCCGGACACTCTGTCTTATCACGGGGTTTTGGGCGATTCGCCGCGCTTTGTCTTGAAGTTTGCGTTTCATGAGAAAGCGCATTGTAACGAAAGAAGATTGAATGAACGACGACACACTGTTCGATTTCACCCACCGCTGCATCTATGAAGCCGCGGACATCCTGCGTACCGAAGCGACGTTCGCCCCCTTCGCACGGGCGCTCAAAACCGACGGCAGCGTCGAACGCTTTGCGTGCGGCGATACGGACGAGCGAAGCTGCTACACCCGGCTGCTTGCGAGGCTTCGTGCCGAAGTCGGCATGGACGATATCGATGCCGCCGCACTCGTCGCCGACGTCACGATTCCCGCACAGTACGACCCCGTCAGCCCCACGGGCATCCGCGTGCACCTTGAAGAAAAAGCCAAGCGGCACAAAAAAGTATCGGCCAGGCTGCTGTATGTCCCCTACGACAAAGCCGGGGGCGAGGTCATCTTGCACCCGCCGATTTCAGTCGGCATGCCCATGGAGATCTACGCCCCGTGAAAACGCTTTTCTTCGTCCTTGTACTGATCGGAAACCTCTGGGGCATCGAAGCCGTGCGCGGCCAGACCGCGTCGGTCGTCTTCGCGAAGGTTCCGCCGCATGCCAACGTACGTTTCGACGGCAAAACGTACCCCATTCTCGCCCATCCCGCCGATACCGGGCGTTCTTTCGCCCTGATTCCCGTGCCTTATCGCACCCCTGCGCACGATGCCAATCTCACCGTCTTCTGGCCCGGCGGCGAAAAACGTCTGGATTTGCATATTCTCGAGGGCAG
The DNA here is from genome assembly GCA_964646705.1 of uncultured Sulfurimonas sp. Classification (GTDB taxonomy): domain Bacteria; phylum Campylobacterota; class Campylobacteria; order Campylobacterales; family Sulfurimonadaceae; genus Thiomicrolovo. The sequence continues at coordinate 4,066 of CAZYEW010000024.1, read as the reverse complement.
CTATCCGCACGAAACGATTTCCGTCGCGCCCTCCAAAGTCAAACCGAATCCCGCCCAAAAAGCCCGCACCCGGCGCGAATATGCCGAAGCGATGCGCATCTACCGCACCGTGACGCCCGCAAGGTACTGGAACAAGCCCTTTCTCGTCCCGCTGCACTCGCCGATCACCAGCCCTTTCGGCACCGCCCGCATCTACAACGGATCGCTGAAAAGTTTTCATTCGGGCACCGACTTCAAAGCAGCTCCCGGTACCCCGATCGCCGCGGTCAACGACGGCGTCGTCGTCATCGCCAAAAACCGCTACTACGCCGGCAATTCGGTCGTCGTCGATCACGGCCGGGGGCTTTATACCTGCTATTACCACCTCAGCCGCATCGACGTCGCACCGGGTGATTTCGTCCGCCGCGGCGACATCGTAGGGCTCAGCGGGGCGACCGGCCGCGTCACCGGGCCGCACCTGCATTTCGCGGCGATGCTCTACGGCATCCAGGTCGACCCGCTGCAGCTGCTGCGAACCCTCAACGCCCTGTTCGACACCCACGATCAAAACCGTTCGCAGTCGAATTCGAAA
>CAZYEW010000024.1:0-3395 GCA_964646705.1 uncultured Sulfurimonas sp. | reverse complement strand
AACACGATAGAATAACGCCCATGGAAAAAAGCGTTCTGATTACCGGCTGTTCCAGCGGCATCGGTTACGAAACGGCACATGCCCTGAAAAAACGCGGCTATCGGGTCTTCGCGACGGCACGCAAGTCCGAAGACGTCACACGGCTTCAAGACGAAGGGTTCGAAGCCTTCGCACTCGACGTCACCGATGCCCGTGCCGTCGATCGGGTTCTCGCCCAAGTGACCGAACGCACCGGCGGCACGCTCTACGCCCTGTTCAACAACGCCGGCTACGGACAGCCCGGCGCGCTCGAAGACGTCCCCGCCGATGCCCTGCGCGCACAGTTCGAAACCAATGTCTTCGGCCTGCACGAACTGACCCGCAAGGTGCTGCCGATCATGCGTGCGCAAGGCTTCGGGCGCATTATCCAGCACGGCTCGGTGCTGGGGCTGATTTCACTGCGTTTTCGCGGCGCGTACAACGCCAGCAAATACGCGATCGAAGGGCTGTGCGATACCCTTCGGCTCGAACTCGCCGATTCCGATATTTTCGTCATCACCCTCAATACCGGCCCGATCCGCTCGAAATTCCGCGACAACGCCATCGCCAAATTTTATGAAAACATCGACGCGGACCGCAGCCGTTTCAAAGAGGCCTACGAACAAGAAGTCCTCGCCAGAAATGCGCAAAAGGCCCAAAAAGACCGGTGGACGAAAAACGCCGACGCGGTGATCGCGAAAGTGCTGCTCGCCCTCGAAAGCCCGCGGCCGCGGCCCAGGTACTACGTGACCGAAGCCACATGGATCCTCGCGACACTCAAACGGCTGCTCGGCACCCGGGCGCTCGACGCCGTACTCTCGCGCATTCACTGACGGGATGTGCTACAATGGCGAAAAAGCCCGCAAGGAGTCTTTAAAATGGGGCCTACCAACCTTCCGCCCGACACCCAGGCGCACCTGAATCTCTCTGCCCTTCCCGGCTTTCTCGTCTGGGCCGGGGTGATCGTGTTCATGATCGCCTACGGCATCTACCTCGAACGCAAAGGCTAAGCGGTGGCGGAAAAAGATCGTAAAAAATGGGATACGAAATACGCGTCGATGCCCGAGCTGCTTTTGCCCAGGCCTCCCGCCGAAATCGTCGCCGCGCATTACGCCAAGGCACCCGTAAAACACGCCCTCGACCTTGCCTGCGGGAGCGGACGCCATACGCTCTTTTTGACCGAAAACGGCTTTGCGGTCGATGCCGTCGATATCTCGGCCGTCGCGCTCGAAACGCTGAGTCAGCAGACGCAAGAGCGCTCCGCGAATATCCTCGAAGCCGATCTCGACACCTTCACTCCCGAAGACGGCGTGTACGGGCTGGCGGTGATGACCAACTACCTCGACCGCGCGCTGATCGAACGCGCCAAAACCGCGCTCGTCTCCGGCGGCATTTTTATAATCGAAACCTACATGGCCCATCCCGACAACGAAAAAACAGATTCCAATCCCGATTTTCTGCTTGCCGAAAAAGAACTGCAAACCGTTTTTCGGGACTGGGAAATTCTCGAATACCGCGAATTCTGGAACGAAACGTTCGAAAAATACCGTATGCGCAAACAGGCCGTCGCGGCCAAAAAACCGGCGTGACACTCGATATTCTCTACCGTGACGACGATATCGTCGCCGTCGACAAACCCTCGGGCCTGCTCGTGCACCGTTCGTGGATCGACAAAGACGAAACCCGTTTCGCCCTGCAGCTCGTGCGCGACATGCTCGGCTGCTACGTCTACCCCGTCCACCGGCTCGACAAACCTACGTCGGGCGTACTGCTCTTCGCGCTGAACAAAACCGCAGCCGCGGCACTGTCGGAGACTTTCGCCGCACACCGGGTCGAAAAAACCTATCACGCCGTCGTGCGCGGCTACATCGACGAAACCGGCTTGATCGACTACCCGCTCAAACCCCTGCACGACAAAATGACCGATGCCCGCTCGGACAAGCCCGCCCAAGATGCCCTGACCCGCTACGAACGCCTCGCAACGGCCGAAATTCCCGTCGCCGTAGGACGCTACGCCACGGCACGCTATTCGCTTGCCGCGCTGCATCCGGCAACGGGGCGAAAACATCAGCTTCGGCGGCACATGAAGCATATTTTTCACCCCATCGTCGGCGATACCAAATACGGCCGTACCGAGCACAACGTGCTTTTTCGCGAACGTTTCGACGCACACCGTCTGCTGCTTTCGTGCGTTTCCCTTACTTTTGAACACCCGGCAAACGGCCGTCTTTTGAACATCGAAGCACCTTACGACGCCGCGTTCGCGCACGTTATCGACACCCTTTTTGCGTAAGAGGCACCCAGCAATTTTGCGCTAAACTTTTCGCATGAAAAAGATTCGGGTGTTTATCAACGGCTTCGGGCGCATCGGCCGGGCCTGCATGCGGCACATGCTGACGCAAAGCGAAACCTTCGACGTCGTCGGTATCAACGACGTGTTCGATCCCGAACAATACGCCTACCTCCTGCGCTACGACTCGGTCTACGGCCCGCTTCGCCTGCCCGTGTCGCTGCAAGACGGCCTGCTGCATGTCGGCGCAACAAGCTGCCGGGTGTTTTCCGAACCCCGTGCCGAAACGATCGATTTCGCTTCGCTCGGCGTCGATGTGCTGCTGCAGTGCACGGGAATGCACCTGAGTGTTTCGGCCAACGAAGCCTTTCTCGATGCCGGCGCCCGAACCGTCGTGGTTTCCGCACCGCCGAACGATGCGATGCCCATGTTCGTCGCCGGCATCAATGCCGACCGCTACGGCGGCGAACGTATCGTTTCGGCCGCCAGCTGCAGCGCCGTCGCCATCGCACCCCTCTTGCAAGTGTTCCACCAGGCGGCCGGTGTCGCCTGCGCCGCCGTATCGATGGTGCACAGCTACACCGCCGAACAGCGGCTGCTCGACGGTCCGGGAAAAACCGCCGAATACCGGCGCCTGCGTTCTGCGACGGCAAATATTCTGCCGCTTGCAAGCAGTGCCGCGGCAACGGTGCAGCGCCTGCTGCCCGAGCTTGATGGCCGTATCGACGCACACAGCATCCGTGTGCCTCTCGACGCGGGGACGCTGTACGATTTCACCCTCACGCTCGAACGCCCGCTCGATGCCGCTGCCGCAAAAAAGGTGCTGCACGATGCAGAAAAAGCAGGCCGCCTTTCCACCGCCGCGCTGCCGCTGGCATCTTCCGACGTCGTCGCCAGCCCGGCGAACATCGTCGTGCAGACCGAGGAACTGCGCAGCATCGCCGGAAATCATCTTCGCCTCGTCGGCTGGCAGGACAACGAGTTCGGCTATGCCGCACAAATGCTCAGGCTCGTCGAACACATCGCATCCGTGCTATAATCACGCCAAAAAACGGGACGATTCATGAAAGCACCGCGCGGTTTCGGC
>CAZYEW010000023.1:11486-21543 GCA_964646705.1 uncultured Sulfurimonas sp. | reverse complement strand
TTCATACCTTCTTCGCCTTCGTGCCAGCCTGCGGGGCAGACTTCACCGTGTTCGTTGGTGAAAAGCATCGCGTCGACCATGCGCAGCATCTCGTCGATGTTGCGGCCCAGCGGCAGGTCGTTGATGACCGCGTGGCGGACGGTGCCGTCGGTGTCGATCAGGAACGAGCCGCGCAGTGCGACGCCCGCATCGAGCAGCACGTCGTAGGCTTTGGAGATCTCTTTGGTAAGATCGGCTACGAGCGGGTAGCGGACCTGGCCGATACCGCCTTCTTCGACCGGCGTGTTTTTCCATGCGAAGTGGCTGAACTGCGAATCGACCGATACGCCGATGACGTTGACGCCGCGGTCGTGGAACTCTTTGAGACGGTGATCGAAGGCGATGATCTCCGACGGGCAGACGAAGGTGAAGTCCAGCGGGTAGAAGAACAGAACCGTTCCCTTTTCGCCGAAGTTTTCGTAGAGGTTGAAATCTTCGACGATCTGGTTGTCGCCGAGAACGGCCGTTGCGGTGAAATCGGGTGCTTTTTGTGTTACGAGCATGGTTGTGTACTCCAGTTTTTTTAAGATGTGTCATTTTATCGAAAGCGGTGTTTAAAAATCATTATCGTTTGCGAACTCGCCCCGAATTTTAAAATCCCTTTAGCTATACTTCGGCGATTTTTAGCTTTTTGCTATCTTTCGCATTCTCATGTAAAGGAAAGATGTGTCTAAAGAGTATATTTTTACTTCCGAGTCCGTCACCGAAGGCCACCCCGACAAAATGGCCGACCAAATCAGCGACGCGATCCTCGACGACATCATTTCAAAAGACCTTACCGCCCACGTTGCCTGTGAAACCCTCGTATCCAACGGTTTTTGCGTGATTGCAGGCGAACTCAAGACCCATGCGTACACCCCGATGCAGGACATCGTGCGCAATGTCGTCAAAGAGATCGGCTACACCGACGCTACCTACGGTTTCGATCACCGTTCGGCCGCCGTGCTCAACGCCATCGGCGAACAATCGCCCGAAATCGACCAGGGCGTCAGTCGCGAAGGCGGCGAGATCGGTGCGGGCGATCAGGGGCTGATGTTCGGCTACGCCTGCCGTGAAACCGACGTCCTGATGCCGCTACCGATCCATCTGTCGCACCGCATCACCGAACGCCTGGCCTATGTACGCAAAGAGGGCATTATCCCTTATCTGCGGCCCGACGGCAAGGCACAGGTGAGCGTACGTTACCGCGACGGCAAACCGGTCAGCGTCGAAACCGTCGTCGTCTCGACGCAGCATCACGAAAATATTCCCCAGAGCAGGATCCGCGAAGACGTGATTCGCGAAGTGATCGAACAGGTCGTGCCCGCCGAACTCATCAGCGAAAACATCGTGTATCATATCAATCCGACAGGTTCGTTCGTCGTGGGCGGGCCGCAGGGCGACGCCGGACTGACCGGGCGCAAAATTATCGTCGACACCTACGGCGGCTCGTGCCCGCACGGCGGCGGAGCGTTTAGCGGAAAAGACCCCACCAAGGTCGACCGCAGCGCCGCCTATGCCGCGCGTTACGTCGCCAAAAATCTCGTTGCCTCGGGTGCGTGCGAACGCGCGACGATGCAGGTGGCCTACGCCATCGGCGTCGTCGAACCGATTTCGATCATGGTCGACACCCACGGCACGGCCGTCGTCGACGAAGCGAAAATCGAAGCCTGCGTACGCGAGCTGTTCGACCTCACGCCCAAAGGCATCATCGAAAGCCTCGACCTGCTGCGCCCCATTTATCGCAAAACGGCGGCGTACGGGCATTTCGGGAGAGAACTTCCCGAATTTACATGGGAACGCACCGATCGCGCCGAGGAAATTCGCGCTTATTTAGGGCTCTAAACGGCACACTGTTACCGTCAAGCGCGGCTTTGGCGCGGGGCGGGAACTTTTTAGGAATCATTAAAGTTGTTTCGTTAAACTTTCCGAACATCAACAGAAGGAGCTAGATAATGGCAGTACTAATCAATGATACATGTATCAACTGCGGCGCTTGTATCGACGAGTGTCCGGTCGAAGCGATCGTGGACGAAGACGATAATCCGACGGGAGAAGAGATCTATTACGTTTACCCTGACAAATGCGTCGAGTGCGTCGGCTATCACGACGAGCCGGCATGTGCCACGGCATGCCCGACCGAAGGATGTATCACATGGGATGCGATCGGCGACAGCCCCGCACACCGTGACGATGTTACCGAAGAGATGCGTACGAACCACGTACCCGTCGTCGAGTAACGAGAGCGGGGCGCTCTCGCCCCGACGTTTGTTTCCGCACCGATCGATGAAATCGTTCGCTGGGTAATTTCTTTCTCTTTTTAAACTTTCTTCATAAAAATTTCGCTATAATTCCACCCTATTTTTGACTATCTTAGGAGTACCGATGGAACAGACTCTCTCCATTATCAAACCCGACGCCGTCGCCAAAGGCGTAATCGGCAAGATCATCGACCGTTTCGAAAGCAACGGCCTGCGCATTGCCGCGATGAAAAAACTGCAGCTTTCGCGCAAGGATGCCCAGGCATTCTACGCCGTTCACAAGGAACGCCCTTTCTTCAACGATCTGGTTGAGTTCATGGTCAGCGGTCCGGTAGTGGTCAGTGTCCTCGAAGGCGAAAACGCCGTCGCGAAGAACCGCGAGCTGATGGGTGCGACGAACCCCCAGGAAGCCGAAGCGGGCACGATTCGTGCGGATTTCGCCGAAAACATCGATGCCAATGCCGTTCACGGCAGCGACTCGCTCGAAAACGCGCAGAACGAAATTCGTTTCTTCTTCGCCGAGAGAGAGATCTCGTAAGCGTCAAAAAAACATGAAAATCCCCTTTCGTCGTATCTCCCGCGAGGGACAGGCGTTTCGGCTGATGCACGAACGTGTCGAAATCGAGGGGACGATCAAAGCGCACCGCCCGGGGCTGCTGCTGCTTGAAGCCTGCATGAAAGGGCCGCTCGAAGTGGACTGCTACCGGTGCGGGGCGTCATTCGCTATAATGCTGGACGAAAAGGTCGCATTTTTGCTCAGCGAAGGGGTCTTTCGCGGTCAGGACGACGCCTACGACGTTGTCGAAGTGCACGAAGACCCGATCGATCTTGACGCGGTTTTCGATTCGGAAATCGCGCTGATCGAAAGCGACTATCATTGCTGCGACAGTTGCAACCACTAACAGAAAGGATATCACATGGCAGTACCCAAGAGACGCGTATCGCATACCCGCGCCGCCAAGCGCCGTACCCACTACAAAATCAAGCTGGCCCGTCCGGTCAAAACCGAAGACGGAACCTACAAGATGCCGCACCACGTCAATCCCACGACCGGCGAGTACAAATAATTGAAAGTCACAATCGCGATCGATGCCATGGGCGGGGACTTTGGTCCCGAGCCGATTGTCAAAGGTACGATTGAAGCGCTGAAAACCTACCGTTTTCAGCCGATTCTCGTCGGCAGAACCGAAGAGATTTTGCCTTTGATTCCCGCAGGATTCAAAGACAAGATTTCCATTGTCGAGGCCACCGACGTCATCGACATGGGCGACGCGGCGACCGATGCGCTCAAGCGCAAAGAGAGCAGCATCTACAAGGCCGTCGATCTGGTCAAAAAGGGTGAGGCGCACGGCGTGGTGTCGGCCGGCCACAGCGGCGCGACGATGTCGCTCGCGACGCTGCGTCTGGGGAGGCTCAAAGGCGTGCTTCGTCCCGCACTCGTAACCCTGATGCCCAACAAAAAGCAAAAACGCACCGTACTGCTCGACGTGGGTGCGAACGTGGACTGCAAGTCCGAACACCTGGTGCAGTTTGGCGTGATGGGCAGCTGCTACGCCCACGATATCTGGGGGATCAACATTCCCTCGGTCGGCCTGCTGGCCAACGGCGAGGAAGACAGCAAGGGCAACGAAGTGACCAAAGGGGCGTTCGGCAGGCTCAAACTTCTCAAAGGTTTCGTCGGCAACGTCGAGGGGCGCAACATTTTCGACGGATCGGTCGATGTCGTCGTCTGCGACGGCTTCGTCGGCAACCTGGTGCTCAAATCGAGCGAGGGCGTCGCCAGCACGATCACCCACCTGATCAAAGACTACATCCGAAAATCGCCCGTCGCCATTACGGGGGCGCTGCTGATGCGCAAAGTCTTCAAACTGCTCAAAAAAGAGCTCGATTACGCCGAGGTGGGGGGCGCGCCGCTGATCGGCATCAAAGGGTGTGCGATCGTCAGCCACGGCAAAAGCAACGCCAAAGCGATCAAGAACGCCATCAAACAGGCGTTCGACTTTATCGATACCGGCGTGAACGAACATATCGAAAAAGCCCTTGCCGAACAGGCTCAAAAGGAAAACTGAGATGTATGCCGCTTTTCGCTCGATCGGTGCGTACGTGCCCGAGCGCAGACTGACCAACAAAGACCTCGAAACGATGGTCGATACCTCCGACGAGTGGATTACGAAGCGCACGGGAATCAAAGAACGGCGCATTGCGGCCGATGACGAATTTACCAGCGACATGGGCACCAAAGCGGCCGAAATCGCGATCGAGCGCTCGGGCCTTTCCAAAGAGCAGATCGACCTGGTCGTCTGCGCGACGATCTCGCCCGATTATTTCAACATGCCTTCCACCGCGACGATTATCGCTTCGAAACTTGGACTGCCGCCGGTCATGGCGTTCGATATTTCGGCGGCGTGCACGGGCTTTGTCTATGCCGTCAGCATCGCCAAGGCGTTCATCGAGTCGGGCATGCGCAAAAACGTGCTGGTCGTGGGGGCGGAGAAACTCAGCGCCATCACCGATTATACCGACCGCGGTACGTGTATTCTTTTCGGCGACGGTGCCGGCGCGGCGGTCATCGGTGCGACGCAGGACAAAGCCGAAGCGATCGTCGACGTTCACACCTCCGCCGACGGCACCTATGCCGATCTGCTGATGACGCCCAACGGCGGGACCGGTTCGGCGCACGACGCCGCAGAGAAAGAGGCCGGGGCGTGCTTCATGCAGATGAAAGGCAACGAAACCTTCAAAGTCGCCGTGCGGACGCTGACGCAGGACGTCAAAGATATTCTCGAAGAAAACGATATGCACGCCGACGATATCGACCATTTCGTACCCCATCAGGCGAACTACCGCATCATCAAAGCCGTGGGAGATGCCCTGAAACTGCGCGACGAGCAGGTCGTACTGACGGTTCACAAGTACGGTAACACCTCCGGTTCGTCGATTCCGATGGCGATCAACGACCTCTATGAAAGCGGCAAGCTGAAAAAAGGCGATATGATGCTGCTCGACGCCTTCGGCGGCGGACTGACCTGGGGCAGCGCGCTCGTACCTTTTGCAGGACCGGTCGAAGAGGCATGATGCACTACGTGTTCGCGATCGTTGGCGTTTTGGCGCTGGTCGTACTGGGATTCGCGTTCACGATTCGCACGAACAGCTGGCGCAACCGCCGATCGGGAGAAGACCGCCGAAAAGTCCCCGACCGGCGCGTCAACCCGGGACGCCGCAAGCAAAACGCACTCGAACACGAAAGCTCCCTTCCCGACCGGCGCCACCACCCCGACCGCCGCGTCGGCCCCGTGACGCGCCGGCATAAAAAACGCCGCAGAGAAGACCGTTTTGGGCACCGCTGACGCGCCGCTGATCGCCCTCGAAGTCGAAGCGAGCGAAATCCCCTGGCTGAAAGTCTTCGTACGCCGAACGGTACGCGAATTCAGTGCATGTACGCCCGAAGAAAAAGCGGCCGTCTGGACGGCGCTCGATATGATCGAACGCGAAATGCTCGCTTATTACCGCCCTGAAAAAATCAACATCGCCTCGTTCGGCAACATCGTGCCGCAGGTGCACTGGCACATTATGGCGCGTTTTCGCGAAGACAGCCGTTTTCCCGAGCCGATGTGGGCGGAAAAAAAGCGTGAAGCAGCGTTGAATCTGCCGCCTTTCGAACCTTTCTACGATACCGTCCGCGCGAAGCTTTCATCCCTTTTAGGCTAAAATAGTTTTCAAAAACCAAGGAAGCTCCATGCCGTCTGCTTCGCCGCTTACCGTCCGACTCGACGGAACCGACCCCGACGAAAAACGCCGTGAGATTCTGCACTATTTCCGCGACTCCTGGCAGCGTTTCGAAGCGCTCTTCGACGTGCTGGCCGATGACAGCGTCTTTTACCGCCAGTCCGAACCGACCCGCCATCCGATGATTTTCTATTTCGGCCATACGGCGGTTTTTTTCGTCAACAAGCTGATACTGGCCAAAGTGATCGACGCACGTATCGACCCCGCGTTCGAATCGCTTTTTGCCGTCGGCGTCGACGAAATGCAGTGGGACGACTTGCAGACGCCATATCCGTGGCCCGAAGTGTTCGAGGTACGCCGCTACCGGGCGAAGGTGAAGGCCCTCGTCGAATCGCTGATCGAAACCCTGCCGCTGGTATTGCCGATTACGCAGGAAAGCCCGTGGTGGGTTATTTTGATGGGGATCGAGCACGAGCGTATTCATATCGAAACCTCAAGCGTGCTGCACCGTCAGATGCCGCTGGAGTACGTCAAAGAAAGCGGGCATTTTACGTATTCGGAAGATTCGGGCGAAGCCCCGCGCAACCGGCTTGTTCCCGTGCCGGGCGCGACGGTCGAACTGGGCAAGCCGCGCAATCATTTTCTGTACGGATGGGACAACGAATACGGGCATCGGGTCGAAGACGTTGCCGATTTCGAAGCGGGGCAATACCTTGTCAGCAACGCCGAGTATCTTGAATTCGTCGAGGCGGGCGGATACGAAACGCTGCGCTACTGGGACGAAGAGGGGCAGGCGTTTTTGCGCCGAAGCCAGGCGAAGCATCCGCCGTTTTGGATTCCCGACGGGCAAGGTGCATTTCGTTTCCGGCTGCTCGAAAAAACGATCGATTTTCCGTACGACTGGCCCGTCGAGGTCAACTGCCTCGAAGCCGAGGCGTTTTGCCGCTACAAAAGCGAAAAAGCGGGCAGAACCTACCGCCTGCCGACCGAGGCGGAGTGGTACCGGATGCTGGAACTTGCGGATGTCGTGAAAGACGATATTTTCGATGCGGCACGGGCGAATCTCAATTTCGCGCACGTCGCCTCGTCGGTGCCGGTGAACCGTTTCGCACACGGCGCGTTTTTCGATATCGTCGGCAACGTCTGGCAGTGGACGGCGACGCCGATCGACGGGTTCGATGGGTTTGAACCGCATCCCGTGTACGACGATTTTTCGACCCCGACGTTCGATGCGAAGCACAACCTGATCAAAGGCGGCTCCTGGGCATCGACGGGCAACGAAATCACCCGCCATTCCCGCTATGCGTTTCGCCGCCATTTCTATCAGCATGCGGGATTCCGCTACGTCTGCGGTGCACCGATCGCGAAGCAGGCGGCATCGAACACCTACGAAACCGACGAAGCCGTGGCGCAGTACTGTGAATTTCAGTACGGTCCCGAATATTTCGGCGTGCGCAATTTCGCCCGTACCTGCGCCGAATACGCCATCGATTTTTCCAAAACGACGCCGCAGCGCCGCGCGCTCGATCTGGGCTGCGCGACGGGGCGGGCGAGTTTCGAACTGGCGCGGGTGTTCGACGACGTGACAGGTGCCGATTTTTCGGCCCGTTTCATTCAGGTCGGCGTGCAGATGCGCGACCGGGGCGAAATCTCCTACGCGCGCGTCGAAGAGGGTGAAATCACGACGATGCAAACGCATACGCGCGACGAGTTCGATTTGGATTTCGATCTGTCGCACGTGCAGTTCTGGCAGGCCGATGCCTGCAATCTCAAGCCGCAGTTCAGCGGCTACGACCTGATTTTGGCGACGAACCTGATCGACCGCCTGTACGAACCCGCACTTTTTCTCGACACCGTGCACGAACGGCTGAACGAAGGCGGCGTGCTGGTGCTGACGTCACCGTACACCTGGCTCGAAACGTATACGAAAAAAGCACATTGGATCGGGGGCTACTACGACGAAACGGGCAGGCCCGTCGAGACGCTGGAGGGGCTGAAACGGCATCTGCTTGCCCATTTTATGCTCGTTTCGACGCTCGACGTGCCGTTCGTCATTCGCGAAACCGCACGCAAATACCAGCACACCGTCGCGCAGATGAGCGTCTGGAAGAAAAAAGGTTAGCGGGTACGTTATTCCAGGATCGCTTTGGCGATATCGAAACGGTTGGCGGTCATGAGGTGGATTTTCGGAGAAAGCGCCAGCAGGTCGTCGAAGAGCCGTTTGCTCAGGTCGAAGCCGATGCGGTAGGCGTCGTCGTCGTTCGCGGCGTTTTCGAGGGCTTCGATCCATGCCGGCGGCACATGGATGCCCGGAACGTTGGCGTCGAGAAAGCGGGCGGTACGGGCCTTGGTGATGGGAAACAGCCCCAGTATCAGGCGGCTGTCGCTGCCCAGCGTTTCGTTGGCCTCGTGCATCAGATCGAGCAGCATTTTGGCGTTGTCGAGGTCGTAGACCGGCTGGGTAATGATGCCGAAGGCACCGTGTTCGATCTTTTTGAGCATCTTTTTCTGCAGGCTTTTGGGGTTGCGCGCAAACGAGTTGATCACGGCGAAAGGAACGATAGGGCGCGGCGAAACGGTGAAAGGTTTGCCTTCGAGGTCGGTGCCTTCGTTGAATTTCGCGACGATGTCGAGCAGGAGGCTGCTGTCGCTTTCGAACACCCCTTTGGCGTCGCGCTGGTCGGAGATTTTCGCCGGGTCGCCGGTGAGGGCAAGAACGGCGCGTACGTCGGCTTCGTTGGCCGCAAGCAGATCGCTTTGCAGGGCGATGCGGTTGCGGTCGCGCATGCTCATTGTCGCGAGCACGGGCTTGCCGAAGGCGTTTTGCAGCCGCATGGCGGCGAAGAGGGCGTTGTACTTGAGCTTGGCCAGCGGATTGTCGGTGGTGCTGAAGCCGTCGACGAGGGCGTCGAGGCCGAGCTCGGCGACGGTGTCGATCACGTTTTGAAACGAGGCCGAATGACCGGGGGTGGTTTCGAGCGTAATGCAGCGTCCGGTCGCTAGTTTTTGTTTGAGGGTCTCGAACACGGGGATTCCTGCTTTGCGATATAATGGCGCCATTATATCGAAGGGGAGCCTAAAAACGATGCGGTTGTGTGTATTCGATTTCGATTCGACGCTGATGGACGGAGAGACCATCGACTTTTTCGCCGAGGAGCTGGGGCTGCGCGAACCGGTCGCGGCGATTACCGAACGGGCGATGAACGGGGAACTGGACTTTTTCGAAAGCCTCATCGAGCGGGTGAGCCTGCTCAAAGGCCTGCCGATGGAGCGGGTCGAGGCGATCAGCCGGTCGCTGCCGTATATGCCCGGGGCCGAAGAGACGATCGCCGAGCTCAAAAAACAGGGGCTGACGGTGGTCTGTTTCAGCGGCGGATTTCGCACGGCGACCTCGTACGCCAAAGACGTCCTCGGCTTCGATGCCGACTTTTCCAACGCCCTGCATGCCAAAGACGGCAAGCTTACGGGGCTCGTCGGCGGGGATATGATGTTCAACTGGTCCAAGGGCGATATGCTGGTGCGGCTGCAGAACATTCTAAACGTCACGCCCGAAGAGACGATGGTCGTCGGCGACGGGGCGAACGATTTGAGCATGTTCGCCCATGCCGGCACGCGGGTGGCGTTTCGTGCCAAAGCGGTACTCAAAAAAGAGGCGAACATCATCATCGAGCAAAAAGACCTGCGCGAGATACTCGGAAGGCTGATGTGAATCTTTGGGAAAAGTACAATCCGGGTGCATCTTTGGCCGATGCCGTTGCGGCATACAGCGGCATACGGCCTGAAACGGGCGAAGAGAAGCAGCTTTTCGCCTTGCTCAAACGCCATTTGACCCGGCGCGAACTTCGCTGCTTCGTGATGGCCGAAAGCGGTGCGGAGATTGCCGCCTGCGCCGAGGCGACGGGCTGCGAACCGGACGAGGCCCTTCGCCTGCTGGACAAAGCACGCAGCAAACTGCGCCGCCCTGCGTTTAACAAAATGCTGCGGGAACTTGCACAAACGCAGGAGTGACGCGAAGAAGGCGTTACCGGAATATCCCGACCGTCATCCTGACC
>CAZYEW010000023.1:0-11386 GCA_964646705.1 uncultured Sulfurimonas sp. | reverse complement strand
TCAGGGGCCACGGCATAACCGGCTTGTGGATTCCGGATCGAGTCCGGAATGACGGAGGGGCCTCATCCGGCAGCAGCCGTTAGGTTTGTCGAAAGCCGAAGCCGTACAAAACTCTTCAAATAATTTTTACTTATCTACCTTGTTTTATCTCAACTTTATTTAATTGTGATAACATTGTTACCCAATCACCGAAGCGGTGTCGTTCGACGGCATCGCGGAACAAGGAACGACGATGCGTAACTCGATTTGGATGGCGGCGGCGCTTTGCCTGGGGCTGATGAGTACGGCGGCGAACGCCGACATCAAAAAAGGCCAGAAAGCCTATTTGAAAAACTGTAAAAAGTGCCACGGAATCGGCACCAAAGGCGCCGCGATGAAGACGCAGGCGCAGTGGAAGGCGGCGTTCGAGGACGATGCGAAGCTTTTCAAGGCGTGGCACAAGAACGACCCCAAGGCGAACAAGTTCGTCCATAGCAAGAAATTCAAGAAATACGCGCCGCATTTGCGTGATTTCCTGATGCATTACGGGTCGGATTCGGGCAATATTCCTTCGTGCGGCTGACGCCGCATTTTCACTCCTCTTCTTCTTTCGCTCCAAATTGCATCAGCAGCTCGGCGGCGCGAAGCCGCTTGTGTTTGCGGGCGATTCTTAGCGCACTGAGCCCCTGCGGGGACGTCAGGTCGGCATCGGCACCGGTTTCGAGCAGGAATTTCGTAATCTCGTAGTGGTCGTAGTAGACCGAGAGCATCAGGGCCGTCCATCCGAAGGCATCGACGACGTCGGCTTTGGCGAAGTTGGCGATCAGCTTTTCGACGGCATAGAGCCTGCCCGCTCCCGCGGCGGCCATCAGCGGTGTGCGTCCGTTGGCGTCGCGGTAATCGACATCGCTTCCCAAACGCAGCAGCAGGTCGAGATGCGCTTTGCTCAGGGGGTCGGAGGCGCGGCTGGCGGCATGAAACAGCGGCGTCCATCCCGCACGGTTGGTCGGGATGTCGTTGTGCGCGCCTTTGTCGAGCAGCAGGGTTTGGACTGCGCGAAAACGCGGGGCTTGTTCGGGAAAGCGCTCGATACCGCGATGCACGAGGGTCAGCGGCGTGTGGGCGCCCTCGACGCAGAAAATATTGGCGCCCGCTTCGATCAGCGTTTTCGCCCCGTCGGGATTGCCGTTGCGCAGTGCCAGCGTCAGGGCGGTCGCCTGATTGTCGGTGCGGTGTTCGAGCGTCGCGCTGCGTGCGATCAGCAGTTCGAGGATTTTTTCAAAGCGGGCATGCGATGCGGCGATGATGAGCGGCGTGATGCCGTGCAGGTCGGCCGCGTCGATGTCGAGCCCTTTGTTGAGCAGCCAGACGATCAGCTTCGTATTGGTACCGAACACGGCATGGTGCAGGAGTGTCCGTCGCTGCTCGTCGGGCCGGCGCAGGTCGCTTGGACTCGGGGCGTTGCGGATGATGCCGTGCAGCTCTCCGCGGCGGGCGAGGGCGAAAAGATCGCTATCCGGCTCGTACAGCGCCCGAGTTTCGCGCATCGCACCGGCAAGCGTTTCGCCGTCGCATCGTGCGGCGATTTCGAGCGGGGTGACGCCTTCGGTATTTTGTGCCGACGCCGACGCCCCGTAGCGAAGGAGCGAGACGGCGGTTTCGGTATCGCAAAGCACCGCGGCAAAATGCAAAGGCGTGTTGCCGTCACGGTCGGCAAGGTTGGGGTTCGCGCCGTAATCGAGCAGGGTCTGCACGATGTTTTTTCGACCCAGTTTGAGGGCGAAGATCAGCGGCGGCTCGTGACCGAAGGCATGATGGTCGACGTCGAAGCCTTCCGCTTCGATCATCTGCACGACTTCAGCGGTATCGCCGGCACGCATCGCGTCGTAGAAGCGGTCGCTTTTGTGCTCGATGATTTCGCCTGCGGCAGGGTCGTACATCGGGGTTCCGAGAATCAGGGAACTGTAAAGCC
This sequence comes from uncultured Sulfurimonas sp., assembly GCA_964646705.1. Classification (GTDB taxonomy): domain Bacteria; phylum Campylobacterota; class Campylobacteria; order Campylobacterales; family Sulfurimonadaceae; genus Thiomicrolovo. Next base: position 9,435 of record CAZYEW010000023.1, on the reverse strand, counting down.
GCTGCATGAAGGGCATCGCACACCTTTTTTTCCTACTATCGTATCACAAAAGCCGCCAATGCGGCAACCAATAGCCTTGTATGACAAAAGAGATGCGATGGAACATCGTCCGGCGGGCTGTCGTAGATTTCGCTGTCACGACTCAGATACAGTCCTTCAAGTCGTTGCGCAGACACTGGTGAAGTACGGTAACAACCCGGATGTCTCTTCGGTCAATGACGGCTTGGAAGTGTACGACGCGCGTGAGGTTCGATGCTGCATAGTGTAAACGTTCATAAACATTTATATAAAATATGCTATTGTTGTAAACGGTTATAATCATTTACAACAAGGGTTTAAGATGCTTAAAAATATAAGAAGATATCAAGACAGGTTTTTAAAGTCATTTGATATTACTTACAGGCGCTATCTGTTTAAAGAGATAGATTTTGATGATAAAATGATAGCCGTCTTTGGAGCAAGGGGTGTCGGAAAAACGACGATGCTCTTTCAATATCTGCAGGATTTGCAAAAAGCAAATAAAGAAGCGCTCTATATCTCTCTAGACTATCCGTTTTTAAGTGGTGTGGATCTGATCGAGATCGTCGAATCGTTTGTGGAAGATGGCGGAGAGTACCTGCTTTTGGATGAAGTGCATCGATATAAAGATTTTTCTTCTTATCTCAAAACCATTTATGACCTTTTTGACATAAAAGTTATTTTTACAGGTAGCAGTGCGACATCCATCCTTAATGCAAAGAGCGACCTTAGCAGAAGAGTCACACTTTATAATCTTTATGGTTTCTCGTTTAGGGAGTATTTAGAGGTGAAGTTTTCTATTGCGTTGGAAAGTTATACGCTTGAATCTCTCCTTGAAAGTCATGAAGAGATTGCAAAAACGATAAAAATAGATATATTGAAAGAGTTTAAAACGTATCTGAAAACAGGTTATTATCCATTCTATACCCAAAAGCAAAGTTCATATTTGCAAAACTTACTCAATACAATTAATCTCACTATCGATTTAGATTTAACTTCTCTTGGACTCATAGAGCAAAAATATACCTATAAACTCAAAAAACTTTTAGAAGTTATTTGTGAGAGTAAACCTTTCGAGGTAAATTACACAAAGATAGCCGCTCTTGCTGAGATAAGCAGGGTGAAACTCTACGATTACATCAGCTATCTATCGGATGGGCAGATGCTCCTTTTGGTAGACGAAGCATCCGCAGGACTCAAAAAAATCAACAAACCCACAAAGATATATTTCAACAATACCAATCTGCTTTATGCCTATTGTGAAAACAGTGAAATCGGCACAAGAAGAGAGACGTTCTTTGCCAATCAGTTGTCCCAACAATATCGCCTGCATATCCCTAAAAAGGGAGATTTTTTAGTAGAAGAAAAGTATCTGTTTGAGATAGGTGGCAAAAATAAAAGTTTTAAGCAGATAGCAGACATATCCAACTCTTTTGTGGCAGCAGACGATATAGAAGTAGGCAGTGGCAACAAGATACCGCTTTGGTTGTTTGGGTTTTTGTATTGACGGTGAGATATAAGGTGGCATCGTTTAGGTTTTGGGGAGCTGGTCATTGCATGAAGGGCATCGCACACCTTTTTTTCCTACTATCGTAATCACAAAAGCCGCCGTCGCGGCAACCTGGCCGTATTGTTGTATAATAAAAACGAAATTTTTACATGGCGGGGAGAAAAGCGATGGAAAGTGCGTCGTCAGCGGATCAGTCGTGGATTCTCCGCCAGCAGATTTTTGCCATCAAAGTCATTTCCGCCGCATTCGCGATAGGGGTATTGCCGTTCGCGTGGCTGAGATTCAGCGAGGGCAACGTCGTGGTGGGGACGAGTCAGCTTCTGTTGTCGCTGCTTCTGGGCCTCGGGTTTTTCCGGCTACGCCAAGATCCGACATTTTACCGATACTATTCCGTCGCTTTCATGGTGGCGTTTTTCCTCTATTCGGCGATTATCTTCTTTTACGTACCGCAAAACCATCTGAATATCCTTTGGGTCGTGGCGGCGCCGATTCTTATTTTTTTCTTTCTCAACCGCCTCGGCGGTATCGTCATGTTTATCTGGGTGATGCTCTTTATCGCTTATCTCGTACTCAGCGGCCATCCCTACACGCCCGCCGAATACATTACGCTTCTCGCTGCGTTTTTGACGACGACATTCGTCATGTACATTTACGAACGCATCAAAGAGGGAGAAAAACGCCGCTTGATGCGTTACGGACGTGCGCTGCAGCGGGAAGTGGCGCGCAAAACGGCGGACCTGAAAGCGCTCAACGAACAGCTTGAAGCGCGTGTACGCGAAGAAGTCGACCGGCGGATCGAACACGAGCAGATGCTTTTGCGCCAAAGCCGTATGGCTTGCATGGGTGAAATGATCGACGCGATCGCGCATCAGTGGCGTCAGCCGCTGATGCATGCCAATGCCGTGCTGGTGAATCTGCAGCACGACGTCGAAGCCGCCGCGCCGCCGAGGCGGCTGAACGCAAGAATTTCGGAAGTGTTCGCATTGACCGAACATATGTCGCGCACGATCGACGATTTTCGCAAACTGCTCGAAGACGACAAGGAAAAAACACGTTTTGATGTCGAAGGAGTCGTCGATGAGGTGCTCGAGCTGCTTCGGGGGCAGCTTAAAAACATCGCGGTCGATGCTCGGCTGCAAAAAGGGATCGTCCTCGAAAGTTACCGCGGCGAACTGGCTCAGGTACTTGTGACACTGTTGGTGAATGCCTCGGAAGTGCTTGCGGCACGGGGTATCGCGAAGCCGACGATCGTGATTTCGCTATGGCGGGAAGATGCCCGGGTGAAACTTGCGGTCGAGGACAACGCCGGAGGGGTGGAGACGGAATATATGCAGCAGATTTTCGAGCCTTATTTCACGACCAAACGACGAAGCGGCGGAACGGGAATCGGGCTGTACATCGCACGTATTATCGCGGAGCGGAATATGGGCGGAAGGCTCGACGTGCATAACGTGAATGACGGTGCACGGTTTGTCCTGACGCTGCCTGCAGAGGTGTGCGATGCGTGAGCGGCTCAAAGCGTTTTCGCTGCTGTATGTCGAAGACGACGCGGACATTCGCAGAAACATCGCCGAATACCTGCGCCATTTTTTCGCCGCCGTGCATACGGCCGACGATGCGCAAAGTGCGATGCAGGCTTATCGGGCGCATCGTCCCGATGCGCTGCTGCTCGATATCGATCTTCCGGGGACCGACGGGCTGACGCTGGCGTCGAAAGTACGCGAACGAGACCGCGAGATTCCCATTTTGATGCTGACGGCGTTTACCGATACGCAGAAGCTGCTGCGGGCGACGGAACTTCGGCTGCTCAAATACCTCGTCAAGCCGGTCGATACCGACGCGTTTCGCGAGGCGCTCGACATGCTGGCCGACGAGTTGCTTCGGTGCGAAGGTACGCTGACGCGGCTGGATGCGTCGATATGGTGGGATCATGCAGGGCAGCGGCTGTACGATCGGGGTAAGCTCGTTTCGCTGGGAGAAAAAGAGCGGCGTTTGCTGGCGCTGCTGATCTCCCGACGTCGTACGACGGTCAGTTTCGAAACGATCGTCGCCGAAGTATGGGACGACGGATTTGCGCGAGATGTTTCGGTGGACAGCGTCAAAACACTCGTCAGCATCCTGCGCAAGAAACTGCCTCCGGACATGTTGCAAAGCGTTTACGGGCAAGGCTACTGCCTGCGCTGATTTTTTACCTTTGCTTACACTTTCGCGTCATACTGTGCCGAAGAACTGCGTACCGTGCGCAGTGACGAAAGGATGCGAAATGAAACGAACATTGCGAACAGGTTCGGCCCTGTTGCTGGCGTTGCTGGCCGGGTGCGGCGGCGATACGTCGCAGCAGGTGACCGAACGCGGCAATTCCGCGCCGCTTGCGCACGACGATCATATCGGCGTGACGGCGGACGGCAGTGCACTGCTTGCCGTTTTGGCCAACGATACCGATGCCGACGGGAGCATCGACGCCGCGACGCTTGCCGTTCTGACGCCGCCGCAGCACGGCACGGCGACAGTGGTGTCTGGGCAGATCGTCTACGTTCCGTCGCAGCATTTCACAGGGACCGACACGCTTCGCTACACGGTCGCCGACAACGATGGGGCGGTTTCGCAGCCGGCGACGGTTGTGATCGACGTCGATATCGACACCGACGGGGACGGCACGGTCGATGCTCTCGATGACGACGACGACAACGACGGCGTACCCGACGTTTCCGATGCGAATGCGACGGATCCGCAAAGCGACAGCGATGCCGACGGCGTGCCCGATGCCGTGGAGGCCGCCGCCGGAACCGATCCGCTCGATGCCGCTTCGGGCGGTTTGCCGCGCCACTGTATGGCCGGCTCGGACAATTACAGCGGGTTCTTGCCGACGTGGAAAGAGATCGCCAACAACAATATCGGCAACGTCGAAAACCCGACTTCGTCGTGGCATGCGTCGCCTTCGGTCGTGGGCGTACCCGATTTGGACAATCTCGGCAAAGAGCTGAAAATGTCCGAATCGATCACCAACGCGATCAACCTGGTCAGCAACGTGCTGACCACCGAAGTCCCGATTACGCAGGCCTATCTTGTCGATCAGGAACAAGTCGGTATCGGCATCTGTGCGGACGCGTCGGATACGGACCCCTCCGACGGCATCGACGCAGAGGCGGTCATGCCCGTGACGTTTTGCGATTTCGCGTCGCTGTGCCCGAACGATCGGGTCTATTGGATGCCTGCGGGTGCCGATTTTCTTGCCAAATTTTCGTTCGACGTCAACGGCCACACCGTCGATCTCGTAAAAGTTTACGACGAACTCAACGCCAGCGGTGTCTTCAACGATATCAACGCGTCGTCGCTTGCGTCGCTCGTGCCGCAGTATGTCTACCTGACAGGCAGTCCCAACAGATTGCACATCCGTCTGCCGGGAATGCCGGCCGATGCGGTCGAAGCATCGAAAAAATGGTCCAAATCTGTGGTGGAATTTCTTGACTGGGTTTTCGACAAAAACGGCTCGGACCTGTTCACAAGCCATTTTGCGGCGTTCAAGGAGCGTGCCGGAAAATATCAGCAGAAACTGGCGGCGTTCGAAGATGCCCTCGATCGTTTCGGCGAAGGCTATCATCTCGGGGCGTTCGACGACGTACGCCCGACGCTGCACAACTGTGTCGGCTATTACGGTCACGGCGTTTTTTCGAGACTTGCCGGCATACTCGACGGCAAAATCAGTATCGGGTCGCGTTACAGCGCTTATGAAGTTTCCAAAGATTACCGTGCGCAGGCCCGGCTGGGCGGTCTGGCGCTGAGCGCGTTCGGAAAGAGCGTCACGATTATGCCGACACCGGAAGTCAACGTGCAGTTCAACGGGATTTCGTCGTTCGACTGCGAAACACCGTTCGGCCTGCCGCTGCAAAAAAGAATGAACGCGAACATCTGCCCGAGGAGTGTGAGCTTTTCGGTCTCGCCGCTGTGCGGTGCGACGCCAAACGACGAATACGTCTCGATACCGCAGACGCCCGCTTCGCCGGGAAGCGCCGGATTCAGTCTGATCACCGATTACTACCCCATCGACTTCGATGCCGCAGATGCCGGCGTACTCTGGCCGCGGTTCGACCCGAACAAGCAAAGCGGCGCATCGGCCTATTTGCAATATCTGACCGATTATGCGATCGACGGTGACATTCCGGTACATTCGGTACTGTTCGGCGGCCTCAACTGGGCCTACGAATCGGGTATCAAAGAGCCGCATCCGCGCGTGATACGCACCATTCCCATCGTCGGGCCGCTTGTCGCACAGCTTATGTGGGACCTTCGCTGGGGGATCAAATGGTTTTCCGATTCGAACTTCATGCGCGACCGGCTCAAAGATGCGCTTGAAAACAGCGGCGCGGATATCGATGCCGATGCGGTCTTCGAACGCCCGATGCACCCGATGCAAGCCGACGACCTGACCTCGGAAAACGGCAACGGCTATTACGTGGACCCGTCGTTTCTGATTTTTGCCGGGCTGGCGTACACGATTCCGCCTTCGAAACCGAAACCGCTTCTGTATATTAAAATCGGCGTCGATTTGGGGCTGTACGTCAACGTGGATCTCGGATTTTCATCGGGTATCGCCGATACGGGCAGGGCGGTACAGACGGCGCTGGTAAATTCAGGCAGCGATGAGGACCTGCCCTGCGAGCCGGTGACGGAAATGGAAAAGTTCGCAAGCATCTGCGAGGGCAATTTGCTCGATCGCGACAATCCGGCCGTTGCGGCGGGCAACGACATCGTCGAAGCGGACGGGTCGCACACGCTGACCCAGGATCGCTACGATACGCTCACCGGAGGCGGTACGATCAAACCGATGATTTACGGCTGCGGCAAGAAAAAGAAGTATACGGTTTACCTCTACGATGCCAACGGTACGGTATTGACCGATGCGCAAAGCGGAGATCCCGTGGAAAAGGAGCTTGACATTATCAAGTGCGAAAAGCGCGGCTCCTGCATCGCCGAAGACGGCAACGGCACGACCGAAGGCGTCAAGGAGTCGGAATGCGAAGGCGAGTTCACGCCATACGCGTGCAACACCGTCCGCCGGGTGGAAGTGACCGGATGGGAAGGCCCCGGCTGTTCGCCGCTGATGGAAGGCGGCACCTATCCCAAAGCACCCGGCGGCAGCTGCGACCACGGCAGCTGCGATGCGGATTTTATCTGCGATCGCGGGGCATGCGTCGCCGTGTGCGGTTCGGACGACGACTGCAGCGAAGCGGAACGCTGCGGCACGCAGGGGCGCTGCGAGCTGGCTTCGGGGCTTCCCTATGCCGAACAGCTTGAGTGGATGGCCCTGCATCCGGATCTGTCCGAGCCGCTGCATGCGGTCTGGACGCACGCAATTTCCGAAGCGGGAGCGTCGCTGGATTTCGGAGCCGGGCTCAATCTCAAAGTACGCCTGAAGTTCTGGAAGATCGACCGGGTCATCATCGATCACCGCTGGGAAAAAATCTGGAACCTGCTTGCCGGCGCGATGCTGCGCTACCAAGAAGGCCTCGAAGCCGAATACGGAGGGGAGTGCAGCGTCAACGGGCTGCTCTTCAACCATCAGGCACTGGATGCGCAGACGGGCCAGCGTCGTATCTGGCGGCCCGATCCTGCCGATCAGGCACACGAGATCGCCGTGCAAAGCGGCGTGACGACGGCCGAAGCGTTTATCAGAGAATGCCGTGACGACCTGCCGTCGCGCGTCGCCGATCCGGAGGTCGAGATTTCCGAAGATGCCCTGGCGGATTCGCTGAGCCAGCTCGACGATTTTTCGCAGCAGCTGGCGATGGACCTGTGGCACGAATACAATCAGTCGATGTGTATCAACGGGATGCCGTGGAACCAGTTTTTGCAGCAGCTCTCCACGGGTGCGCAAAACGGTACGGGGACCTTCGTACTGACCGATACGACGTCGGGCGACGCCTATGCGCTCAACGGAAGCTTTCCGGTAACGCTCGCCCGTCAGTCGGGCTGTTTGGATACGCATCGTTTCGACGGCACTGCGCTTGCAACCTATGTCGGTTCGCTGCCGTCGGCATACGGTGCGGTCGATATCGAAGCGATGATGGTCGATCCGGGCGGTGATTTCGTGCCGGGCAACGTTTCGCCCAATTATTATGTCGGCGTGCTCGGCGGTGATCCGCAGCGTTTCGGCCAGTTCTACGCCGACGTGCAGCAGTGCCTGGAAAATTATCTCGACGATGCGAACTTCAGTCTTGGGAATTTCAACGTAGGTCCTTGTGAAGCGGCGGCGGACGACGGCGATGCCGACGGTATCCCCGCGGGCAAAGACAACTGCCCCGATATCGCCAATCCGGCGCAGAGCGACGGTGACGGTGACGGGGTAGGCGATGTTTGCGACAACTGTCCTTACGCGGCCAATGCCGATCAGAGCGACGGCGACGGCGACGGCGTAGGCGACGCTTGTGATCCGCGGGTCGATGCGACGATCGGATTGAGCGACGAAGCCGACGCTTTCGACGGGTGGATCGGCGGGCGTCCGATCGAGGGGCTTCCCGGCGGCGAGACGGGGCTGATCGCGGTGACGGATACGACGATACAAGGAAGCGTGACCGTACGCGGTGCATACATGGCCTTGGCCGGCCGTACGCTGCATGTCAAAGGAGATTTCCGGCTTGAAGAAGGTTCGCTGATCCTCGGCGGGGGGACCCTGAAAGTCGACGGTGATTTCATTATCGGGCGCGGTTCTGACAAAGCCGCCGACGCACTGCTGGTGATGACCGATCCGGACGACCGGCTGATCGTCGGCAAGACGATGGTCGTGAACGCTTCGCGTTCGGAAGAAGGCCTGCTGCAGGCGGGGGCCATCGTGCTTTCGGGTGATTTTATCCGCCGCAATACGGCGGGCACGAAAGCGTCTGACCGCAACTTCGCCGCCGGCGGTACGCACCGTGTAGTATTCGCCGGCCGCGGTGAGCAGCGCGTGCGTTTTGGCACGGCATCGGAAAAAGGGTCGCATTTTCACGATGTGGTGATCGAGAACGACAATGGTGTCTATTTCGAGGACCGTATCGTCGTGACCGGTGTTTTCGACCACCGCGGCAAACCCGCATCGGTACTCGAAGGCTCGGTGTTCGCCGACAGCGACGGTGACGGTGTCACGGACGAAAAAGACGATTATCCGCTTGACCGGGAACGGCACTGATGCGCCGCGCGGCCGGCGTCAGTGCGAACCGAAGAGTTTCGCCATCGCCGCGAAAAAGAGTTTGAACGCGCCTTTGTTGCCGATGACTTCGTCGATGTATTCGTCGTAGGTCGTGCGTTTGGAGTCGAGGTAGCCGATCAGGTATTTTTCGCTCGCTTCGATGCCGCTTGTCTGTTCGATATTGCGCAGTTCTTTATAAAGCGGCTCGATGATTTCGATCGCTTTGGGCGAAGCGGCCTGCCGGTAGGCCATGTAGCCGATGATGGTATTTTCGATCGGATGCTTTTTGATCTCGAATTTTGTCGTGACCCAGTAGTAGCGGCCGTCTTTGGCGAGATTTTTGACGACGGCGTAAATGTTCTTGCCCTGTTTGAGACGGTCCCACATCAGTTTGAAAATGACGCCGGGCATATCGGGATGGCGGATGATGTTGTGCGGTTTGCCGATAAGCTCTTCGGCGGTGTAGCCGGAAATCTCGATGAAATAGTCGTTGCCGAATTCGATGACGCCGCGGGTGTCGGTGCGGCTCATGATGTACTTGTATTTGTCGAGCTTGATCGCTTCATTGACGGGTGTCGGACGCTGCTGAGGTACAGATGACATTTTTTCTCCTTTACCGTGATTGAATGTGTTTCCGAAAAATTATAGCACCTAAAATAAGAAAAAACAATAAAATATTAGTCTGGTAATATAAAATATTTGTATATCGACTATCGTGATGCCAGTCGGCATCGTACTTCGA
>CAZYEW010000022.1:14788-22031 GCA_964646705.1 uncultured Sulfurimonas sp. | reverse complement strand
GATCTGATAGAGTTCGACAGTATTGAGCAGCAGTTTTTTAGGATCGAAATCGACGATTTTAAGCTGCATCTGGCCGCTTTCGATTTTGCCGAGGTCGAGAATGTCGCTGATCAGTTCGGTAAGTACCTCGGAGGCTTCCTGAACGGTTTGCAGTTTTTCAAGTTTTTCCGTGTCGGTTTCGTTTTCTTTCAGCAGGGCGATGAACCCGGTAATGGCATTGAGCGGCGTGCGCATTTCGTGCGACATATTGGCCAGAAAACTGCTCTTGGCACGTGAAGCTTCTTCGGCGCGCAGCTGGGCATTTTTCGCTTCTTCTTTGGCATGAAGAAGTTCACGGGTACGGTAGGCGACACGTTCTTCCAGCTGGTTGTTGAGTTCGGCAGCCAGGGAAAGCCGTTCTTGAAAAAGCTGTTCGTACCACGTAGCGAAGTAGGCAACGATGATCAGATTGATTACAAGGGTAAACTGCTCGCCGACGTTGAGATGGAAATTGGTTACGAAGACATTGTTGAGCAGCAGGAACGAAACAATGACGAAAAAGACCCAGAACCAGCCTTCGCTTCTGGAACGCAGCAGAAACGAAAAAAGCACGAATGTCATCAGCCAAAGCAGGGTGGTATCCATTTGGGCGATGTTGTTGTAGGTAAAAAAGATGAAAATCATCGCCAGAAAAAGGGTGAGTCGCGAAAGTGTGTCGTAAAATTTTGGAAAACGGCGTACCATCCAGTTGGTGGTGAGCAGTATCGAAGACATCACAAGATCTCCGACTCCCTGAACGACACTGTGCCCCGTCGAGATCCGCCAAAGGCCGAAGAACAAAATAACCGCTGCGGTTCCGACGATGAAACGCTTGATGATAATAAGCCGTTTGTCCGTATAAATCATGAGTATACTTTATATGAAAAATGCTTGCATATTTTTTAGATGCGACTCAAATCCGGATTGTATAATATTTTTTGTTACATTTTGTATACATTGGAAAACATTCCCCGATTGGCTTTCCGGATATGTCGGTCCGGCAACGGCATTGGTTCCATAATCAGACTTGAAGCAAAGAAACGGAGACGGTTTTTCAATCGCTTTCAAGGACGTCTTCGGCAAAGTTGCCGGGGTGATTACCGTTCTCTAAATACAAAAACGGTACAATCACGCATTAAAAGCCAGGTAGGTATGCGATGTACGAAGCACTTTTCGAAGATGAAGGTGATATTTTCGGCGGTTCGCCGCGCAGCAAGTTTCTCGACGTGGTGTTCAACGCCAACGGCAACATCGCCCGCGATGAATTGGTTCGCCTTGTCGAACGGATGGCGGCGATGGAAGTGCTGCTCGGCAAACAGATGGACGATACGGAACTCGACCGGGCGATCGCTCAGGTGCAGTTCGAAGAAGCCGATGCCGTCGCCGATACGGCCAAAAGCCTGTTCATCGAATCGATGGGCAATATTTTGAGTCAAAGCGAATAACGTTGGCGGCAGCGGTGGATTCGGCGATCGACGGAGTCGCTCTGAAAATGCGGGAAATGGTCGAGGCGGTGGGATACCCCTTCGCTTCGGAGCTTTTTAAACGGCTTGCGGGCGGCAAACGGCTGCGTGCGAAACTGATTCTGATGATCGCCGGCGAGGTACCCGAGGCCGTGACCCTTGCGGCGGTCATCGAACTGATTCATGCGGCGAGCCTCCTGCACGACGACGTGATCGACGAAGCACAGCTGCGCCGCGGCGTTGCGTCGATCAATGCGACCGAGGGCAGCAAGCAGGCCGTGATGCTCGGCGATATTCTCTATTCCAAAGCCTTCAGCGAACTGACGCAGTTTGACACGCGCATCGCCAAAACCGTCGCCGATGCCGTAACCGCGCTTTCGGTCGGGGAGATGATGGATGTGCGGATGGCGGAGTCGTTCAACGACGACGAAACACGCTATTTGCAGATGCTTTACCTCAAAACCGGCGTGCTGATCGAAGCCGCGGCCAAAAGTGCAGCGCTGCTTGCGGGCAAAGATGCGGAACGCTATGCACTGTACGGGCGAAATCTCGGCATCGCGTTTCAGATCGTCGACGACATTCTCGATATCGTTTCCGACGAGGCGACGCTCGGCAAACCGGCGATGAACGATTACGTCGAGGGCAAATGTACGCTGCCTTATATCTACCTGCATCGCGCGTTCAACGATGACGACGCACAACGGCTGCGTGCGCTGCATGCGCGCAGGGCGGACGACGAAGATGTCGCATGGATGAAAGCGGCGATGCAGCGCCACGGCGCTATCGAGGCCGCTTACGCAAAGGCCAGAACGCTCAGCGACGAGGCACTCGAAGCCATCGCGGGTGATGCGGCGCTCGAAGCCGTGATCGAATCTCTGATGCGAAGAACGTTTTAATGCACTACCTGACGCTGAGTTTCACCCACAAGAACACCACGATCGCGATTCGCGACAGCCTGGCGTTCAACGATGACGAAACGAAAGCGGCATTTCTTCAGGCGGCACTGGAGTCGCCTCACGTCAACGAGGTGATGGTCGTTTCGACGTGCAACCGTATCGAAGTGACGGCGAGCTGCAACAATCTCAATGCATCTGCTGAACATCTTTTCAAACTCCTCAGCGAACATGCGTCGCTGCCGTACGAAGAACTTGAAGGGCGTGCGGATCTGTTCGAGGACCAAAGCGCCATGCATCACCTTTTCAGCGTCGCAAGCTCTTTGGATTCGATGGTCGTCGGCGAGACCCAGATCGCCGGTCAGCTCAAAGACGCCTACCGGTTCGCGCTCGAACGCGGCTACTGCGGCGACAAACTGACCCGGGCGATCAACTACGCGTTTCGCTGTGCGGCGGAAATCCGCAACAAAACCAACCTTTCGGCCAAGCCGGCATCGGTGGCCAGCGTCGCCGTCGCCCGTGCCCGCGAAGCGTTCGGTACGCTGGCGGGGCACAATGCGCTGGTGATCGGTGCGGGTGAAATGTCGGTCATTGCGGCAAAAACGCTTCGCAATCACGGCGCGAACGTGACGATGATGAACCGTACCCGTGCCAAGATCGAAGCGATCGCTGCGGAGCTTGATGCGGATGTGGTCGATTTCGACGCGCTGTACGACGTGATCGAGCATTTCGACATGATTTTTACGGCGACGGGTTCGCCGACCCCGATTATCGGCAGTGACGTCGTGCTGCGCGACGAGCGCGAGCGGCACTGGTTCGACATGGCGATCCCGCGTGATATCGGCGATATCGAAGCACCGCACGTCAGGGTGCACCGCGTCGACGACCTGCAAAGCGTCGTCAGCGAAAACCTCACGCTCGACGAAGCCGACGCCAAAGCGTCGTTCGCGATCGTCGGCCGCTATACGGCGGAGTTTTACGCATGGCTCAAGACGCTCAATATCGAGCCGCTGATCAAAGAGCGCTACCTGCGGGCACAGGAGGCGGCGAAGGCCGAAGCCGGCAGGGCGGTCGCCAAAGGTTTCATCCCGCCCGAATATGCCGAGGCAGCCGAAAAGATGTGCCTGCAGGCCCTCAAGCGCTATTTGCATCCGCAGACGGCGCAGCTGCGAAAAGTGGCCGAAATCGGCGACATCGACGCGATGATTGAGTCGATGCGTTTCATGCTCAACCAACAAGAGGAGTGACAATTGCGTTTTTCCAAAGCGTTTATACCCACCGAAAAGGAAGCCCCCAAAGATGCGGTGCTTCCCAGTCATATCTACCTGACCCGCGCAGGGTTCATCGCCCAGGTGGCCAGCGGGCTTTACAACCTGCTGCCGCTCGGCAAGCGGGTACTGGCCAAGATCGAAGCCGTCATCAACGACGAGATGCAGCAAGCTGGCGCGCAGCAGGTCGATTTGAGTTTCGTGACTCCCGCGGAGCTGTGGGAGGAGAGCGGCCGTATTCATAAATTCGGCAAAGAGCTGCTGCGTTTCAAAGACCGCAAGGGTAACCTTTTCGTACTGGGCCCGACGCATGAAGAGATGATGGTCAACCTCGTGCGCAACCGCGTGACGAGCTACAAGCAGCTGCCGCTGAATCTTTATCAGATCAAAACCAAATTCCGCGACGAGGCACGCCCGCGATTCGGACTGATGCGTGCGCGCGAATTCGTGATGAAAGACGGTTACAGTTTTCATGCGGACACCGACGATCTGGACCGTGAATTCGATGCCATGGAAGCGGCCTACAAGCGCGTGCTGGAACGTTTGGGCCTCGATTTTCGTATCGTCGAAGCCGACAGCGGCGCCATCGGCGGGTCGGGTTCCAAAGAGCTGATGGTCCTTGCCGAAAGCGGCGAGGATACGCTGGCCGTGTGCGACACCTGCGAATACGGCGCCAATATCGAGGCGGCACGCCGCGCACCGCGCCGCGAAATTCCCGAAGCTCCCGAAGCCGATTTCAACAAGTTCGCCACGCCCGACGTCAAGAGCATCGAAGACCTGGCGGCGTTTTTTCACGTCGATCCGTACTATACGCTTAAAGCCGTGGCCAAACGCGCCGTCTACGAAGAGGGCAGCGAAATCGTCGTTTTCTTTTTGCGCGGCAGCGACACGCTTCAGGAAGTCAAGGCCCAAAACGCCGTCGGTGCGCTCGATCTTGCCGACGTGGACGAAGCCGAACTCGAAGCGGCGGGGCTGGTCCCCGGATTTATCGGTCCGCTCGATCTTGCGGGGGTCAAAACGGTGTTCGACCGTGACGTCGAAAACGCCGCGAACATGATCTGCGGCGCCAACGAGAAAGATTACCATTTCGTCGGCTGCGACCTTTCGGTCCTGCCCGAAGAAACGGTCTTCGCGTCGCTGTACGAGGTTCAAGAAGGCGATGCCTGCCCGCAGTGCGACGGGACGCTGCATTACACCAAAGGGATCGAAGTCGGCCATATTTTCAAGCTCGGTACGGTCTATTCCGAGCCGCTGGGTGCGGAATTTCTCGATGAAAACGGCAAAGCGAAACCGTTCGTGATGGGTACCTACGGCATGGGTGTCAGCCGGCTGATCGCCGCGGTCATCGAGCAGCATCACGACGAAAAAGGCTGTATCTGGACCGATGCGACCGCGCCGTACAAGGTGAACGTGCTGGTTTCGAACGTCAAAGACAAGGCACAGCTCGATGCGGGCGAGGCGTTGTACGCCCGGCTTGGCGAAGCGGGGATCGAAGCGATGCTCGACGACCGCAAAGAACGTTTCGGCTTCAAGATCAAAGATGCGGAGCTTATCGGTTTTCCGGTTACGGTGATCATCGGCAAAGAACTGGCCAACGGGAACGTGCAGCTCTACGACCGGCGCAGCGGCGAGAAACGCGACGTCGCGGCCGCTGAGATTTTCAATATGCTGGCGAAGCGTTTTTCATGATCTATTTTTTGCTTTATCTTTTCCTCGAGGTTGTCGTTTCGGTCAATATCGCCTCGGCGATCGGCGGCGTGTGGACGTTCGTCGAGCTGATCGCGAGTGCTTTGGTCGGATTTTCTATTCTGGCAAATTTTCAAGGAACGATGGGTGAGAACCTGCGTGCGCTTGCAGAAGCGCGGATCGACCCCGGAGAGTTCGAACGCCTCAACCTCTTTACGCTGCTCGGTGCGATTTTGCTGATCGTTCCGGGCTTTTTGACCGACATTATCGGATTGTTGCTGCAGTTTAGCGTCGTGACGAAAATGTTGGTTAACCGATTTGTGGCAAAATCTTCCGCAGATATTTCCACACCCCATACCAATCAAAAGGATGAACATGTCATTGATGTCGAAATTGTCGGCGACGATTCTGATCGGCGCTAGTGTCTTTGCCGCAACCAACGGCGAGGTCGAAACGTTTTTGAAAAAGAATATTGCGAGAAATCCCGCGGTGAAGTCGATTAATGTCAAAGTGATCGACCGTACGCCGCTCAAGCAGCTCAAAGGCTGGGACGCTTTCATCGTTTCGCTCAATGCGAAAGTGATGCAAGGCGGCAAGGAACGCCCGATCAAACAGCGGGTTATCTATTTTGCCAACGATAGCGTGATTACTCAGGAGCTGACCGACCTTAAAACCGGCCGCAGCCTGCGTGAAAGTGTCGCGCCGAAGTTCAAGAACGAATATTACAGCAAAGCCAATCTGATCTACGGCAACGCGAATGCCGCGCACAAGGTGGTCATTTTCTCCGATCCGCTCTGTCCGTTTTGCCGCGGCTACGTTCCCGGAGCGCTCGAATACATGAAAAAGTACCCCGATACGTTCGCGGTGTATTATTACCATTTCCCGCTCGAGCGTCTGCATCCGGCGTCGCCGACACTGGTGCGTGCGGCGATTGCGGCCGAACTTCAGGGCCGCAAGAACGTCATGCTCGATCTGTACAAAGTTCCCACGAGCATTACGCGCGAAACGAACGAACAGAAGGTCCTCGATGCGTTCAACAAAGCGGTCAATACCAACCTGAAAGTTTCCGACCTGCATACGCCGATGGTCGATGCGCAGATCAAGCATGACCGGGGCGTGACCGAAGCGCTGATGGTCGGCGGTACGCCGACGGTCTATTTCGACGGCGTCAAAGACGGCGGCAAAAACCGCTATAAAGAAGTGAAGGTCAAATGAAAAAACTGGTGATCGCAACGCGTGGCAGCAAATTGGCGCTGTGGCAGTCCGAACACATCAAAGCGGTTTTGCAAGAGCAAAACCCCGGACTGGAAGTCGAGCTCAAGATCGTCGTGACCAGCGGCGACAAGATTCTCGACGTTCCGTTGGCGAAAATCGGCGGCAAAGGGCTTTTTCTCAAGGAAATCGAAGAGACGATGCTTCGCGGCGAGGCGCAGCTTGCGGTGCATTCGCTCAAAGATGTACCGACCGAAATGCCCGAAGGGCTGAAACTCGCGGCGATCACCGAGCGCGAAGACGTGCGTGACGCGCTGCTAAGCGAAAAATATCCCAATATCGACGCACTGCCCGAAGGTGCGGTCGTCGGCACGTCGTCGCTGCGCCGCCGGATGCAGATTTTGTCGCTGCGTCCCGATCTGACCATCAAGGACCTTCGCGGCAACGTCGACACGCGGATTCGCAAGCTTAAAGAGGGTGAATACGACGCGATCATCCTTGCCTCGGCGGGCATCAATCGGCTCGGACTGCTCGATGCCGTCGAGCATGTTTATCCGATTTCGCTCGACGAAATGATTCCGGCAATGGGGCAGGGTGCACTGGGGATCGAAGCGGTGGACGATCCCGAGGTTCTCGAGATAGCCCGCGGACTCGCCGACGAATACGCAGCCGTCGAAACGACGATCGAGCGCGCCTTCGTCGA
>CAZYEW010000022.1:8903-14688 GCA_964646705.1 uncultured Sulfurimonas sp. | reverse complement strand
AGCACAGCGGTTAAGGCAGCTATAATAATTCGTAATGTATATTTAGGTTAGAGAGTCCGTCGCAGAAGGATAGAATGATGAAGAGATTGATTGTCACTGCCGTTTTATGCGCGCTGTTTGCCGTAACGATGAGCGAAGCGGCCGTGTACAAAGGCCAGCGGGAATTTCACAAAAAATGCAAGAAGTGTCATAACAACGGGCAGGAAATCGCCTATACCTTCAAGCGGCGCGCTTGGAAAAAACTGATGAAAAACAAGGGCGAAGGCCTTGCCGAACTGCATCTGCAAAGCCCCAAAGCACGCAAATCCTGGAAGTATTTCAAAAGCAAAAAATACCACAAAAAAGCGCGTCATCTGCGCGACTTCTTTTTGGAGTACGCCAAAGACAGCGGCAACGTTCCCGCCTGTAACTGACGGCGCCCGCCGTTTGGTTTCCTCTTTTCCTTTCGCTAAAATATGGTCCATCTAAAATTGGAGTACTTGTTATGGATAAAATGTGGTCCGGACGTTTCAGTGCATCCGCTTCTTCACTGCTCGACCGCTTCAATGCATCGATTCTTTTCGATCGGGAGTTGTATCGCGAAGATATCGAAGGGTCGCTGGCGCATGCAGCGATGCTGCATCGGCAGGGAATCTTGAGTGCCGACGAACTCGAAGCGATTCGCAACGGTATGGCACAGGTCAAAGAAGAGATCGAAAGCGGTGCATTCGAATGGAAAATCGGTGACGAAGATCTGCATATGGCGATCGAAAAACGGCTGACCCGGCTTATCGGCGATGCCGGCAAGAAACTCCATACCGCCCGCAGCAGGAACGATCAGGTCGCCGTCGATTTCCGCCGCTACGTTCTGCGCAAAGATATCGACATCGCGAAACGGCTCAAAAAGCTGATGGGCACCCTCGTGGAGATCGCCTCGAAACATACTGAAACGATGCTGCCGGGGATGACTCACCTGCAGCATGCCCAGCCAATCAATTTCGGTTTCCATCTGCTGGCCTACGCGAGCATGTTCGAACGCGACATCGAACGGTTTCTTTCGAGTCGCGACCGCAACAACGTTTCGCCGCTCGGATGTGCCGCACTTGCGGGAACGCCGCACGATATCGACCGGGAATTCACCGCGCGCGAGCTGGGGTTCGATCGGGTCAGTATCAACTGCCTCGATACCGTCAGCGACCGTGATTTCGCTCTGGAAATCCTCTTCAACATCTCGACGATGATGATGCACATCTCGCGCCTGAGCGAAGAATTGATTTTGTGGTCGAGCTATGAATTCGGCTTTATCGAACTTTCCGACGAATACTCGACCGGTTCGTCGATTATGCCGCAAAAAAAGAATCCCGACGTCCCCGAACTGCTCCGGGGTAAAACCGGCCGCGTCTACGGGGCGCTGATGGGACTTTTGACGGTGATGAAGGGCCTGCCGCTGGCGTACAACAAAGACACGCAAGAAGACAAAGAAGGCGTTTTCGATGCGGTGGCGACGGCGGAAATTTCGCTCGAGATTCTTGACGAAGCGCTCAAGACGATGACGGTCAAGCCCGAAAAAATGCTCGATGCGACCAAAAAGGGGCATTTGAGCGCCACCGATTTGGCCGATTATCTCGTCGAGCATTGCGGCGTCCCGTTCCGTGAGGCCCATTTCATCACCGGCCAGGCGGTCGCCCGAGCCGAAGCGATGGGTGTCGATCTGAGCGAGCTTCCCTATGAGCAGCTGCACGCTATCGACGATCGGATTAAAGAAGACGTCATGCCGTACCTTCAGCTGGAACATTCGATGAACGCACGGACCTCGGCAGGCGGAACGGCAACGCTGCGCACGCTCGAACAGATCGTGCATTTCGAAAACTATCTCAAGGAGCTGGATTTATGAAAGTGACGGTCAGCCATCTGGATGCCATGCGCTTCGAAGCGCGAACGGACAAAAACGAATTGTTCGTTATCGATTGCCCGGTGATTTCGCCGATCGAATATTTTTTGGCAGGCTTGATCGCCTGTACGACCAGCGATATCGTCGCCATTCCAAAAAACCAGGGGCATACGGTCGAGAATCTTTCGGTCGAAGGGGAGGTCGAGCGTAACGAAGACCACCCGCGAAAATTCAATACGCTGCATCTTGTGTACCGTTTCGACTGCGATGTCGACGATACGACGGCGCTGCGCTGGGTCATGGCGAGCATCGAAACCTACTGCTCGACGATCAACACCGTACGCGATACGACGAAGATCAGCTACACGGTTGTTTACAACGGCAAGACGATCAGGGAAAACGAAAGCATTATCAGCGGCGGAGGCAGCGGCATCGATTTCGGCGAAATCGATGCGTGCTGCAGCGACTGATTCAGCGGCGGGTCATCAGGTTCATCGCGGCTTTTTGGTATTTGTAGATAAACCGTTTGCCGCTGCGGTCGCGCAGTGCCATGTCGCAGGCGCGGTCGGAGATGTAGCCGAGGGTCTTTTTGTACATGCCGTTGCGGCGGTTCGCCGGCAGCGCGTTCTTGATTCCGGCGACAACACCCAGTGAAAAGCCGTGCGCTTCGTCGTCGTAGCGGCCGTTGTCACGGTCGCCGAGAATGTAGCGGCACTCCTGCTCAAGTTTGAGGTCGAAGCTTTTGGCCTGCGCCGAAAACGTCAATGCCGTCGAGGCGAGCAGCGCGGAAAGCAGTGTTTTCTTCATCATGTGTTCACTCCTTGGTAAATTCGGGTTCAAAACAGTATAGCGTTATAAGCTTTTAATATCTTTATTAGTGCGAAATCGACTCGAAATCAAGCGGTATTTTTTATGCGGAAAAGATGCCGCACAAGACGCGGCGGCAGGCATGTTAAAGAAAATCTTTGGGGTCGGCGTCGGCGAAATGCCCCCAGCTGAGTTTCGCACCGCCGAGCAGATGGATATGCAGGTGCTTGACCTCCTGGCCGCCGTCGTCGCCGATATTGCTGATAAGGCGGTAGCCGTTTTCTTTGACCCCGGCGATTTCGGCGACTTCCTGGATAAAGGGTGTCATCTTCGCCATCGTTTCGCCGCTGACTTCGTTGAAACTGTCGACGTGGACTTTGGGAATGACCAGAATATGCACCGGTGCTTTGGGGTTGATATCGTGAAAAGCGATGAAATCGTCGTTTTCGTGCACGCGATTGGAGGGAATTTCGTCGTTGACGATTTTGCAAAAAAGGCACATGGCAGTTCCTTGAAAAGTGATTTTCGAGATTGTAGCATAGTTCACGGCAACGGAAAGGTTTAATGCAGATGCGATACAATACGCGCACGAAATCATCAGGGGAAACCCGCAAAGGAGACCACGCTTGAAAGAGTGGTATGACGCGATCGAAAGCGCGCAAGATCTCGATCGGCTCGAAGAGATTCGCATCGCGCTTTTCGGAAAAAAAGGCGTGCTCGCTGCCGAGTTCGCCAAAATGAAACACATTCCCAACGAAGAGAAAGGGGCGTTCGCCAAAGCGCTCAATACGCACAAGGCGGCGTTGACCGAGGCGTTCAACCAACGCAAAGAAGTGCTTAAAATCGCCGC
Source organism: uncultured Sulfurimonas sp. (assembly GCA_964646705.1). GTDB lineage: Bacteria > Campylobacterota > Campylobacteria > Campylobacterales > Sulfurimonadaceae > Thiomicrolovo. Next base: position 11,161 of record CAZYEW010000022.1, on the reverse strand, counting down.
ACTCGAGGCGGCGATGAAGGCCGAAGCGATCGACGTGACGCTCTACGGTCGCCGTAGCGGGCGCGGTGCACTGCATCCGGTCATGGAAACGATGGACCGCATCATCGAGTATTTCGTGGCGATGAACTTTTCGGTCAAGACCGGCCCGATGGTCGAAGACGATTTTCACAACTTCGAAGCGCTCAACCTGCCCAAGCACCATCCCGCGCGCGATATGCAAGACACGTTCTATTTCAAAGACGAGACCCTGCTGCGTACGCATACGTCGCCGGTACAGATTCGCACGATGAAAAGCGAACGGCCGCCCATCCGTATGATCGCGCCCGGAGCGGTTTTCCGCCGCGACTACGACCTGACGCACACGCCGATGTTCCATCAGGTCGAGGGACTGCTCGTCGACGAAGAGGGCAAAGTGTCGTTCGCCAACCTCAAATTCATTCTCGAAGATTTTCTCAAATACATGTTCGGCGAGGTCGACGTGCGGTTTCGTCCGAGTTTTTTCCCGTTCACGGAGCCGTCGGCCGAGGTGGACATCAGCTGTATCTTCTGCGAAGGCAAAGGCTGCCGCGTCTGTTCGAAGACGGGCTGGCTCGAAGTGCTCGGCTGCGGGATCGTCGACCCCAACGTGTTCGAAGCGGTCGGATACGAAAACGTCAGCGGCTATGCGTTCGGCCTGGGCGTCGAACGTTTCGCGATGCTTATTCACCGCATCGGAGACCTGCGCTCTTTGTTCGAGGGCGACATAAGATTGCTGGAGCAGTTTAGATGATAGTGACGAGAAGCTGGCTCGAAGAGTGGATCGATCTTTCGGGTGTGACGACCGACGACCTGTGCAAAACCCTCAACGCCATCGGCCTTGAAGTCGATCGCGTCGAACGTTTTCGGATGCCCGAAAAGATCGTGGTCGGGAAGGTGCTTGCGTGCGAGAAACACCCCGATGCGGACAAATTGAACGTCTGCCGGGTCGACGTCGGCGACGGCGACGTGCGCCAGATCGTCTGCGGGGCTTCCAACGTCGCCGCGGACATGTTCGTCCCCGTCGCTCTCGTCGGAGCGACGATGCCCGGCGGCCTGGAAATCAAGCCGGTCAAACTGCGCGGCGTGGATTCGGCAGGGATGATCTGTTCGGCTTCAGAACTTGGACTGCCGAAACTCGGCGAGGGTATTTTGGCGCTCGACGATAGCATCGGAACACTTGAAGTAGGGAAGGCGCTGACGGAGTATCCGCTGCTCAACGACGACCTGATCGAAATCGAACTGACGGCCAACCGCGGGGACTGCCTGAGCATTCGCGGCGTCGCCCGCGACCTGTGTGCGGCGCTGGACCGTTCGCTCAAAGCATTCGAGTATGTCGAAGACGCCGAGCGGCGTGTGGGAATCGGCAAGCTGCTCAAACTCGAGATCGAAGGCGAGATCGACGTGAACGTCGAGTATCACGCCGCCGATCTCGAAGGTTTGCGCGTGCCGTTGGCGATGGTACTGCGGCTGGCGCAGATCGAGGTGCAGAGCGACAATGCGGTCGATGCGTGGCTGGCGTACGTCACCCATGCGACAGGCGTGATTTTACGGGCCTATCCGATCGATTTCTTTATGCAGGAGGGTGCCGACAAACCGACAGTCGTCGTGAAAAAAGACGCGGAAGGATTCGCCAGTGTTTTCGGCAGGAAACGGGCATCGATTATCGGTATCCGACAAGAAGACGAAGCCCGGGCGCAGGATACGACGGGCACCATTATTATCGAGGCGAGCTATATCGATCCCGAGGTGATCTCGCGCCAGGTGAGTGCGCACAAGATCGAAACCGGTCCGCTGTTTTACCGCACGTCGCGCGGCAGCGAACCGGAACTTTCGGTCGGTGTCGGCGTGCTGCTGCGTCTGCTCGAAGCGAGCGAGTGCTGCCGAATCTACGGAGGCAAACTCGAACATACCGAAAATTTCGAGCCTACGGCCATCGGGCTGGAATACGAGTATATGACGCAAATTATCGGTGCGCCCGTCGACAAAGGGCGCGTGGCGCGGATTTTTACGAATCTCGGCTTCGATATTTCCAAGTCGAGCGAAGATCACTTTGTCGTGGTCGTGCCGCGTTTTCGCCACGATATCGCCAACCGTCAGGACCTGATCGAAGAGGTCGTGCGTATCGTCGGGATCGACAATATCCCTTCCAAGCCTTTCGTTTTCGCCGAGGCCGATCGGCTCGATGCGGACTATTTTGCATGGCGAAAACGGCAGCAATACCGGCAGCGGGCGGCACAGTC
>CAZYEW010000022.1:0-8803 GCA_964646705.1 uncultured Sulfurimonas sp. | reverse complement strand
TTCACGCTGCATCCGAGCATCGCCGAAACCTTCGATCTTCCGTCGACGGTCGTCTGCGAACTCGATTTCGACGCACTGGAATTCGAGCGCCGCGAAGCGAAACCCTATTCGAAATTTCAGGCTTCGTTTCGCGACTTGAGCCTTGTCGTTCCCGTCGATACGGCATACGCGCGCATCGCCGAAGTGATCGATGCGGCCAAAAGCCCCGAAGTGGTCCGCTTCTATCCTGTGGACCGCTACCGCGACGAAACGATGGGTGAGTCAATGAGCCTGACGCTTCGTTTCATGCTGCAGTCGGATGACAAAACGCTTGAAGACGACGATATCACCGGTGCGATGAAAAGCGTGCTCGAAGCCGTCGAAAACGAGTTGGGGGCCAGACTGCGATGAGCCGTGCCCGCATCGTACCGGCAGAGCCCTTCGATTTTCGAAGCGACCGCATCGCCGCGGATAAGTCGATTTCGCATCGCAGTGCGATGTTCGCGACCCTTGCAAAAGGGCAGAGCGTGATTCGCAATTATCTTCGCGGCGAAGATACGATGAACACGCTGCGCATCGTCGAAGCGCTCGGCGCAAGCGTCGAAGACGACGGCGAGACGATCCGCATCGCTTCGGAGGGCATCGTCGAGCCCGACGACGTACTCGACTGCGGCAATTCGGGCACCGGTATGCGGCTGTTTTGCGGCCTTCTGGCCTCGGCGAACGGCCATTTCGTATTGACCGGCGACGCCTATCTGCGCCGCCGTCCCATGAAGCGGGTGACCGCTCCGCTGCGCACCATCGGCGCCAAACTCGACGGTCGGCAGGGCGGGGAACTTGCACCGCTGTCGATTCGCGGCGGCAGCCTCGCGGCGTTCGATTACCGAAGTCCGGTCGCGTCGGCACAGGTCAAAAGCGCGATGATCCTTGCCGCGCTGCATGCGGACGGCCCGTGTTTTTTCGAAGAGCCCGAACTGAGCCGCGACCATACCGAACGGATGCTTTCGGGGATGGGCGCGTTTGTGAAAACGACGGGACTTCGCACTGAAATCCGCCCGCTTGAAGGCTTGCTCGAACCTCTCGATATCCGCGTGCCGGCCGATCCGTCCAGTGCCTTTTTCTTCGCCGTCGCGGCGGCGATCGTGCCGGGAAGCCGGGCGGTAATCGAAGGCGTGACGCTCAACCCGACGCGCATCGAAGCGTTTCGTGCCCTTGAGCGAATGGGAGCGGATATTCGTTTTGAAACGACCGACGAACGGTACGAGCCCATCGGAAATATCGAGGTGCGCCATGCACCGCTCAAGGCGATCACGATCGATACCAACATCGCATGGCTGATCGACGAACTCCCCGCGCTCGCGATCGCGATGGCCTGTGCCGAGGGGACGAGCACGGTAAAAAACGCCGCGGAGCTTCGGGTCAAAGAGAGCGACCGTATCGCGACGGTCGTCGAGAATTTGAAAAAATGCGGCATCGAAGCGGCGGAAAAAGACGACGGCTACACGATTGCGGGCGGTACGCTTCGCCCCGCGCGCGTGGACAGTTTCGGCGACCACCGGATCGCCATGAGTTTTATCGTGGCGGGCCTGGTGTGCGGCATGGAGGTGGACGACATCGACTGCATTCAAACCTCGTTTCCGAATTTTTTCGAACTGCTCGCTTCGATTGCGGAGGTGCGGCGTGAAAATTGAGCTGGCCGAGAAATACGGATTTTGTTTCGGCGTCAAACGAGCCATCAAAATCGCCGAAGAAAACACGCGTTCGGCGACGTACGGCCCGCTGATTCACAATTCCAAAGAGATCGAGCGGCTCAGAAACGACTTTTCGGTGAAACTGACGGAGAATCTTGACGACTTTCGTGCCGGCGATACCGCCGTCATCCGCACGCACGGTATCCCGAAAGAGGAATTGGCGATTCTCAAAGACCGCGAGGTCAACGTTGTCGATGCGACCTGTCCGTACGTGACCAAGCCTCAGCAGATTTGCGAAGAGATGAGCGAAGCGGGGTACGATATCGTTATTTTCGGCGATGAAAAACATCCCGAGATTCGCGGCGTCAAAAGCTACGCGACGCAGGGTGCCCATGTCGTCACATCGGTAGAAGAGCTCGAAAAACTGCATCTCAAAGAGAAAGTCGCACTGGTCGCACAAACGACCCGAAAGGTCGAAGACTACCTTGAAATTGCAAACTGGCTGATTCCCCGCCATAAAGAGGTACGGGTCTTCAACACGATCTGCAACGCGACGTTCGAAAACCAGGATGCGGTGCGGAAACTCTCCAGGCGTGCCGACGTGATGATCGTTATCGGCGGAAAGAACTCGTCGAACACGAAACAGCTTTTCGGCATTGCCAAGTCACATTGTCCCGACAGCTACCATATCGAGGGTCCCGACGACATCGAAGCGGCTTGGTTCGAAAAAAAGACGCTTTGCGGCATCAGCGCCGGAGCGTCGACGCCCGATTGGATTATCGAACAGGTGATCGAGGCGATTCGGGAGAAAAGTCCGTCGTTCTGACGCAGTGAAATGACATTTTTGCCCTTTTTTTTCGCTTTTTGGGCAAAAAACAACTTATAACCTTTATTTTTTGGCTTTCTTCAAGCGTGTTTTCGATACAATCCCGGTATTTTATTACGTAATAAGGGTACAGGCATGGCTTTCGACAACGAAGCATTTGAAGAAGAAAATTTCGCCGAGATGCTGGAGGCTTCTTTCAAGGAGCAAGACAGCAATCGCATCACGGAAGGCGAGATCGTAGAAATCCAAGAAGACGAGAACCGCGCGCTCGTCGGTGTTGGGGAGAAGCTCGAGGGGATTATCAACCTCGACGAAATCAGGGATGAAGAGGGGAATCTCCTTTTCAACGCCGGTGACAAGATCACCGTAATGGTGACGGGACACTACAACGAGCGTCCGAAGATCTCTTACAAAAAGGTGCTGGAGCAGCAAAAAACACGTGAATTCGTCGAGGCTCACAAAGACGACTTCGAAAACATCGTCGTCGAAGGTGAAATCACCAAGAAAAACCGCGGCGGCTACGTGCTCGAAGCCGACGGTGTCAGTTTCTTTATGCCGCGTTCGCTGGCGGCGTTCAAAGAGGGCGACAACGTCGTCGGACGCACGGTCCGCGCTCAGATCATCAAACTCGATCCCGAAGAAAACTCGATCGTCGTCTCGCGCCGCAAGCTCTTCGCCGAAGAGCGCAAGCGCAAGAAAGAGATCATCGACCAGCTGATGGAAGAAGACACGATCGTCGAAGGCGTTATCAAGAAGATCACCAGCTACGGCATGTTCGTCGACGTCGGCGGTGTGGACGGCCTGGTGCACTACAACGAGATCAGCTACAAAGGCCCGGTCAATCCGGCGAAACTCTATAACGAGGGTGACGTCGTTACGGTCAAGGCGATCGCCTACGACAAGGAAAAACGCCACCTGTCGCTGTCGATCAAAGCGGTTCAGGCCGACCCGTGGAAAGAGATCGAAGACGAACTCGAAGCCGGCGACACCATTACAGTAACCGTCAGCAACATCGAGCCTTACGGCGCATTCGTCGATTTGGGCAACGATATCGAAGGTTTTCTGCATATCTCCGAAATTACGTGGGACAAGAACATCAAAAATCCCAAAGACTACCTGACGGTCGGCGAAGACATCGATGTCGAAGTCATCGACGTCAACCCCGAAAAACACAAGCTGCGCGTGTCGCTCAAGCGTCTGCAGCCCAAGCCGTTCGACGAATTCGTGCGCAAACGCAAAGAAGGAGAAATCGTCAAAGGTGTCGTGACGTCGCTGACCGATTTCGGTGCGTTCGTCAAGATCGACGGTGTCGAAGGGCTGCTGCACAATCAGGATACGACGTGGGAGAAAGGCGTCAAGGCCAAAGATCTGTTCAAAGCCGGCGACGAAGTCGAAGTCAAAATCGCCAAGATCAACCGCGAAGATCAGAAAATCTCGCTCAACCGCAAAGCGCTCGAAGAGAGCCCGGTCGAAAAATTCGCCGCGACCCACCGCGTCAACGATATCGTCAAAGGCAAGGTCCGCGACGTCAAAGATTTCGGTGTGTTCGTTTCGCTCGAAGACGGCGTTGACGCATTGATCCGTAACGAAGACCTTGAGCCGCTCAAGGCCGAGGAGCTTGAAAAAGGTCAGGAAATCGAAGCCGCCATCGCCGCCATCGACGTGCCGCGCGACCGTATTCGTCTGTCGGTTCGCAAGCTCGGAAGACTTCAGGACCAGAAAATTCTTGAAAGCCTCAACAACGAGGACACCGGCAACAGCCTCGGTGACCTGATCAAAGACAAACTCAAAAAATAACGCGTCCGCCGCAAAAGCGGCGGCGTCACTCCCTTGACTTATCATCAGACGGTTGCATGCAGCCGTGTGTTGATAATTTTAACCAAGATGTAGGATAAAACGATGGAAAAATACAAAGTCGTAGTTTGTGACCATATTCATCAGGCCGGTCTGGAGATGCTGCAAAACGATCCTCAGATCGATTACGTATTCGCCGCGGACATCGACAAGACGGCACTGCTCGACGTCATCGCCGATGCCCATGTGGCGATCACCCGTTCGTCGACCGACGTCGATGCGAAATTTCTCGCTGCCGCCAAGCAGATGAAAGCGATCGTGCGCGCCGGTGTCGGCGTGGACAACGTCGATATCGAAGGCTGTTCGAAGCAGGGTATCATCGTGATGAACGTGCCCACGGCCAACACGATTGCCGCCGTCGAACTGACGATGACGCATATGCTTTCGTGCATGCGGATGTTCCCGTATTCGCACGACCATTTGAAAAACCAGCGTATCTGGAAGCGCGAAAAATGGTACGGCTACGAGCTTAAGGGCAAAAAACTCGGGATCATCGGTTTCGGAAACATCGGCAGCCGCGTCGGCATCCGTGCGAAAGCGTTCGAGATGGACGTGATTGCCTACGATCCTTATATCCCGGCTTCCAAAGCGACGGATCTGGGCGTGGAATACACCGAAAACTTCGATGATATTCTGGCCTGTGACGTCATTACGATTCATACGCCGAAAAACAAGGAAACGATCGATATGATCGGGGCCGAAGAGATCGCGAAGATGAAAGACGGCGTCGTGCTCGTCAACTGTGCGCGCGGCGGGCTGTACAACGAAGATGCGCTGTACGACGGTCTGAAATCGGGCAAAATCCGTTTCGCCGGGATCGATGTTTTCGTCAAAGAGCCGGCGACGGACAACAAACTGCTCGATCTCGACAACATCGTCGTCTCCCCGCACCTCGGTGCGAATACCTACGAATCACAGTACAACATCGGGACGCAGGCGGCACAGCAGGCGATCGAAGCGGCCAAGGGCATTGCGTTTCCGAACGCGCTGAATCTGCCGATCGACGAAACGAAGATCCCTTCGTTCGTCAAACCTTTCCTTGAACTGGGGCAGAAACTCGGTTTCATGGCCAGCGAGCTCAACAAAGCACCGGTCGTTTCGATCAAGGTTTCGGCACAAGGCGATATCGCCGAGTATCTTGAATCGCTGGCGACTTTCGTCACGGTCGGTACCCTTGCCGACCGTACCGGCGAAACGATCAACTACGTCAATGCCGATTTCGTCGCCGAGCAAAAAGGTATCAAAATCGAAACCTCCGACGAGCCGTCGTCGAGTGCGTACAAAAATCTTATTTCCGTTCGTGTCACGACGGAAAAACGCGTCGTCGATATCAGTGCGACGATTTTCGAAGAGGGTGTCCAGCGCATCGTCGAGCTCAACGGCTTCGACCTCGACGTCGAACCCAAGGGCAATTTCATCATCTTCAAAAACACCGACGTGCCTGGCGTGATCGGCAAAGTCGGCACGATTCTGGCGCAAAACAGCGTCAATATCGCCGATTTCCGTCTGGGCCGAAACGACAAGGGCGAAGCCCTGGCGGTCATTATTACCGATTCGACGGTCGGCGACGAGACGCTGGCGCAGCTTGCCGCGATGAGCGAGTGCATCCGCGTCGACAGCGTCCGCCTCTAAGCGGCTTTGCGCCCGCGGCGTGATGTTTACCGCTTTTTCTTCAGAACTTCTTCCTTTTTTACGCGAACTCGAAGCCAATAACAATAAAACGTGGTTCGAAGCCAACAAAGACCGCTATCACGACATCGTTCTTGAACCCTGCCGTGCTTTCGTCGAAGAGATGGGCGAGCATCTGATGGCGCTGGTACCGACGATTCATGCCGTGCCCAAAGTGAACGGATCACTGTTTCGTATTTACCGCGACCAGCGTTTTCATTTCGACGAAGCGCCGCTGAAAACCCGTATCGGCATCATTTTCTGGCAGGGGTCGGGCAAACGGATGCAAAGCGCAAGTTTCTATTTGCATTTCGACAAAGAGACACTGTTCGTCGCCGCGGGGATCCGAAAGTTCAAGCCGCCTTTGCTTGCAGCCTATCGGGCATTCATCAAAGACGATGCGCGGCGGGTAGCACTTGCCGCGATCATGTCGAAGATGCATGATCGGGGTTTCGAGCTGCCCGAGCCGCGCTACAAACGTTTGCCGCGCGATTTCGATGCGGCGATGCCCGCTGCACATATGGCGCTTTACGACGGCGTTTACGCCTACACGCAGACCGATGCGGCATTGCTGAACGATCCGAAACTGATCGATACGCTCTATACGCATTACGAAGCGATGCTGCCGCTGCATTCGTGGACGCACGAACTGACGCTTCACGCGGCCGAGGCGTAGCGTTGCCGCGGATGGACAACGACCGTTTCTACGACGAGTCGATCCGCCGTTACGGCACGGGGGCGAAAGGCGTGCATTGGAAAGACGAAAAGAGCCAGATACGCCGTTTTTCGGTTCTGCTTGAGATGCTGCCGCCCGATCTTCGCGATGCGACACTGGTCGATGCGGGCTGCGGCAGCGCGGCGCTGTACGGCTATATGATACAGCGCGGATGCGAGCTAAAACATTATACTGGCCTTGAGATCAAAACCGAATTTATCGATGCGGCGAAGGAACGCTTTCCCGGCCTCGACCTGCGCCGCTGCAACGTGCTGTACGATCGGCTTCCCGAATCGGACTGGTACGTGTGCAGCGGGGCGATGAACATTTTGCGGCGTGACGAAACGAAAGCTTTTATCACACGATGTTTCGCTGCGGCAAAGCAGGGATTCGTGTTCAATCTGCTTGAAGGCGACGCATCCGATTCGATGCTTTACAATTACTTTCGTCCGCAGGAAATACGCCCGTGGGCAGAGGAAATGGGTGCGTCCATGCGTTGGCGCCGCGGCTATTTGCGCGGTGATTTTACGGTCTTGCTGCGGCATTAAAAGCCGGGTGCCCGCCTGACGCGCGCAGCCGAAAAACGATGAAAACAGAGAGCGACGGCCGTGACCGTACGGTATGAAAATCGTACGGTCAGTTGACGTCGATATCGGCGATTTTGATAACGGTCGGATCACCTTTGATACCGAAATCGTTATCGTTGATCGTGACGAACTTTCCGTTGCCAAGCGGAGCGATTCCCTCGACTTTGCTGGGGAATCCGTCGAGCTGATCGGTGTTGAAGACTTCGGTTTTGGCGATTGCAACGACACCGGCATCGTTCGTTTCGAGCGTAGCGGACTTGGATGCCGGTACCGGTGTTGCCGTATTGAAATCGATACGATAGAGTTTGGTGGTTTTGCTGATGCGTTCGAGCACCAGTACCGTGCCGTCTTCGAGTGACGTCATCTCCGAGACTTTCACGTCTTTTTGCTTGCGTGTCTTGGTTGCGTTGTCTTTATGAAACGTTTCGGGAAGATCGATGCGGTAAAGGTACTCTTTGATGTCACTGTGATCGTTGATGGCCATCTTGTACATACGTACGTTGCGTGTTTTGGCGTAATCGGGATTGTCGAGCGGACTTTGGATCGAGAAATAGATATATTTTTCGTCGGGGCTGACGGCGATGGCTTCAATACCGCGATTTGGATGGCGTTTTGCGATGATGGCGGGAAGATCGCCTTTGACCGTATAGTTGGCTGTACTGAGTTCGGCTTCGAGGCCGGCAGGTACCAGGCGCTCGATGATTTTTCCGTCGGCATCGGCATGTACCAGGCTCGGTGCATATTCTTCGCCGATCCAGAAACTTCCGTCTTTGAGGACGGCCAGAGCTTCCGTATCGAGCCCGTTGGGATCGTATGTCATCTCGCTGCCGTTGATATCGTAAGCTTTTTCGGTAAAGTTGCTAAGCTTGTTGGATACGCCGCTGATCGGGTTGCCGTCTTTGTCTTTGAGCGGGATAACCTGCCGGACGGTTGCCTCGTTTTCGGAGAGCGTATATTTGAAAATCGTCGGCGTAAAGGCGGGGAAAGGAAAAATCTTGCCCTTGTCGCAGATGTCGATTCCGATGATCTTCTGATCGTCTTTGCACTTGATGTTCACGCCGCGGTCGGTCATGCTGTAAAACGTACGGCCGTCGTCGCCGGCGCGGTGTGCAGCGGCACTGCCCAGGCCCCAGGTGGCATTGAGTTCGAAACCGTTCGAGAAAGTGACGCTGCCGAGCTTGAAGTTAAACGCCGCCAGCGGTTTGCTTGTGCCGACGGCCGGAACGTCATAGCCGCTTGTTTCACTGCTTTTGGAATCGTTGTTTCCGCATCCCGACAAAATGACGGCGGCGGTACATACCCCGATCATTAAACTTTTCATTACTGCTCCTTTTTTGCCGCACCGACCGGCTCTTTGCCAGCGAGAGAGCGAAATCGCTCTATCGGTGATCGGTACGGCTTATTGACTTGGGCGCGAATTATAAAAGCGGAAGGTTACGCTTGGAGTACCGTTGCGTTACAAAACGAGCATATATGTAATGAA
>CAZYEW010000021.1:12463-23284 GCA_964646705.1 uncultured Sulfurimonas sp. | reverse complement strand
TGCGGCCGTCGACAGGCCTGCGTGCAGCCGATGCCGGAAGGCTCAAAAATGCGGCAGCAGCCAGCGAGGTACGAAGAAAGGTTCTGCGATGCATACGAATCCTGACGATTTTATTGATAATTTTAGCGTAAAAATAGTTAAAGAATCAGCATCGCGTCGCCGTAACTGTAGAAACGGTAGCGTTCACGGACGGCTTCGGCGTAGAGGTCGCGGACTTTTTCAAGACCGACGAACGAAGCGACGAGCATCAGCAAGGTGGAGCGGGGCAGGTGAAAGTTCGTAAGCAGATGATCGGTACGCAGGGGAGGGTTGTGCGGATGCAGAAAAAGGTTGGCCTCCCCCTGGGTTTCGCCGGTTCGCGCGTAGTACTCGACGGTACGTGTCGAGGTGGTGCCGACGCAGAGCAGTGGCGTTTTGCCGTCGATCAGTGTTTTCGCGTCATCGGGGATGCGAAAATATTCCGAGTGCATCGGATGGTCGGTGATGATGTCGCTTTCGACGGGCTTGAAGGTGCCTGCCCCCACGTGCAGGGTGACGAAAGCGTGCGGATGGGAGCCGCAGACCGAAGCGAAGAGTTCGTCGGTGAAATGCAGCGAGGCCGTCGGTGCGGCGACGGCGCCTTCGTGACGGCTGAACACCGTCTGGTATGCTTCGGCGTCGCTTTCGTCGTCGCCCCGTCCGAGGTAGGGCGGCAGCGGGATGTGGCCGATACGATCGACGACAGGCAGCAGCGCTTCGAAACGCAGCGGTTCGCCGTTTTGCGAAAAGACGACGGTGCGGCTGCCGTCGTCATGCAGGCTTTCGACCGCGGCATCGAGCCCCTCGTCGAACGCAAGGCGGGTGCCGGGTTTGACTTTGCCGCGGATGTAGACGCTAATGCGTCGGGCGTCGAGCGGGCGGTTGATCAGCAGCTCGACATTCCCGCCGCTTGCTTTTTTGCCGTACAGCCGTGCTTTGATGACGCGGGTATCGTTGAAAACCAAGCCGGTTTCGGCGGGCAGAAATGACGGCAGTTCGTAGAATTTGGCATGGGTAAGCGTGTCGCTTTTTCGGTCGTAGACCAGCAGCCGTGCATGATCACGGGGAGAAGCGGGACGCGTGGCGATCAGTTCGTCGGGCAGATCGAAGTCGTAGCTACGCGTCTTCAGCGGCAACGTCTTCTTCCTCTTCGTCTTCCTCTTTTGCAGCGGGGTTGACCATTTTGACGATCAGGATCGAAACGCCGTAGAGGATGATCAGCGGACCGGCCATCAGCAGCTGTGTCAGTACGTCCGGCGGCGTCAGCAATGCCGCGATGATGAAGATGATGACGATCGCGTATTTGAAAAAGGCCGTCATCTGCCGATCGTCCACAAGGCCCAAAAGTGCGAGGAAATAGGCGAATACTGGCAGTTCGAAGGCCAGTCCGAAACCGAACATGATCTTGGTAAAGAAGCCGACGTAATCTTCGATGTTGATCAGCGGCGTAAATTTGAAGCTGCCGAAGGTGATGAGAAAATCGAATCCGAACGGGGTGACGATGTAATAGGCGAAGGCGACGCCTACGGCGAACATAACCGTGCCGCCGACGACGAAAGGAAGGATCATCTTCTTTTCGTTTTCGTACAGCCCCGGAGCGATAAAACGCCAGATTTGCCACAAAATGATCGGAAGCGCGGCGAGCAGTCCCGCGAAAAAGGCGACTTTCAGGGCGACGAAGAACGCACCGCCGACCTGGTTGGTCGTAACCATGCCGTTGGCGGCGTGGACCGATTTCTTGCCGACTTCGATGAGCGCTTCGTTGAGCGGATGGATCATCCATTCGAGCAGCGGCTCGTGAAAGTAGAACATGACGAAAAACATCGCGATCAGGCTGGCGACCGAGATGCCGAGCCTGCGGCGCAGTTCGACGAGATGGGGACGAAGTTCGCTGAACATCGGTTAGGACTCCTTGGAAGATTCGGGGGCTTCTTGCCCTTTGGACGTGCCGTCGACCGGTTGTTTCTTTTTCTTTTTTTTCTTTTTCGAAAACGTGACGACTTCGGGTGTTTTTTCGGCCGCAGGCGACGGTGTTTCGTCGGGTTCATTGAGGTCGGCAAGCGAGGTCAGCCCCTCGGCGACGTCGCCGACCGAGGCCATGGCGTCGAGCTCGCGTTTTCCGTCGAGCAGCTCGTTTTTGTACGAATCGACTTCACGCCGGATATCTTCGATGTGAAGTTCTTCTTCGATGGAATTTTTCGCCGAAGCGACGGTACGTTTGAGGCTGCGGAAAAAGCGCGCAATGTCGACCATTGTCTGCGGGAGCTTGTCAGGTCCCAGAAAAAGGATGGCGATTACGGCAATGACCATGATTTCGGTGAAGCCCATTCCAAACATGTCACGTCCTGGTTATATTGATGCGCGATTATAGCAGGGGAAAGATAAAGGGTACCTATCCTTGCAGGTACAGAGCGATTTCGTCGGCCAGGAGATAGTCGGTACTGAAGTAACGGCCGCCGTCGAAGCGCAGCTTGCCTTCGTCAAGAAGCCATCGGGCGCGCCGGGTTTCGTCGTCGGTGAGCAGTGCCGCCTCGACGCCGACGGCCGAACGCAGCCCCAGAAAGAGTTTTTCGGTTTTGATCGCTGCGTCGTCGAGCACCTCTTGCGTGCGAAAGCACGGGTCGGCGATGTAGGCTTCGATGCCTTGCTGCGGATAGTAGCGGACGTTGCCGACACAGCCGACGGCGCCGGCACCCAGCCCGATATAAGGCTTGTACTGCCAGTAGCCGAGGTTGTGGCGGCTGCGGTAGGTGCCGAAGTTGGAGATTTCGTACTGCGTGAAGCCACGCTGCGCGATACGTTCGAAAAAATGCCGTGTCAGGTCGAGCGTTTCGTGTGCGACTTGCGGCGTTTTTTCGAAGGGTGTGCCTTCTTCGATCGTGAGCGCGTAGGCGCTCAAGTGGTCGATCGGCAGCGAAAATGCCGTGTCGATGTCGTGCTCAAGCAGCGCGCGCGTGTCGCCGACGACGCCGTAGATAAGATCGACGGAGAGATGTGCGAATCCGGCCGAGGCTGCGGTTTCGACCGCCCGACGTGCTTGGTGCGGTGTGTGCGCGCGCCCCAGGCGGCGGAGTTTGTCGGCATCGAAACTCTGGACGCCGAAACTGATACGGTTGACACCGAGGTCGTGCATACCCTCCAGCCACGGTCGCGCGGCACTGTTGGGATTGGCTTCGGACGTGATTTCGGCATCGTCGGCAAGCAGCGGCCGCAGCCGTTCGAACAGCGGTGCATAGAGAGCGGGATCGACGGTCGAAGGCGTGCCGCCGCCGATGAAAAGCGATTCGATACTTTGGGCTTCGAGGCCGAGCCTGCGTATTTCGAAATCGAGCTGGACGGCAAGCGCCTGCATGTAACGTTCGCGCAGGCCGAATTTGTCGACGTAGGAATTGAAGGCGCAGTAGTGGCACTTGCTGTCGCAAAACGGGATGTGAATGTAAAGAAGCATGACGGGATGGTAGTGGATTTTGGGTTAGAGGAGGGTTAGTGAGGGGTTGGGAAGGTTGGGGATGAATAATCCGCGTTTAATTGGTGCTTCATTATAATACGCGCATTAAATCAAAAAGGCCTTTCGCATTTTTGTCGGAAGGGACCGTTCAAGGGTATAATCGCGTGCATTCCGTCAAGCCGTACCGTCCCAATGTCGCCGCTATCATCGTCCCGCCGGACTACCCGGACGACAAACGTATTTTCATTGCCGAACGCAGTGACATCAGCGGTATCTGGCAGTTTCCGCAGGGCGGTATCGACAAGGGCGAAACGCCGCAAGAGGCATTGCTGCGCGAAATCGAAGAAGAAATCGGCACCGGCAAGGTCGAGATCGTGGCCGAATATCCCGAGTGGCTGGCATATGATTTTCCTGAACACGTCGCCGAGAAAATGCGCCCTTACAGCGGGCAGACGCAGCGCTATTTTCTGGTTCGGCTGAAAAAGAAGGCAAAGATCGATCTCGATACGAAGCATCCCGAATTCAAGGCCTATAAATTTATCGGCCTCGATGAACTGTACGACTACGTTGCACACTTCAAACGACCGATTTACGCGAAAGTGATTGACTATTTCAAATCGAAAGGGTATCTGTAGAGTATGCTGATTGTACAAAAATACGGCGGAACGAGCGTGGGCGACCTCGAGCGTATTCAAAACGTCGCCGACAGAGTTGCACGTACCGCAAAAGAAGGCAACGATGTCGTCGTGGTCGTCTCGGCGATGAGCGGCGAGACGAACAAACTGTTGGGATATGCCGAGCATTTCAGTGCCGATCCGGTGCGCGAAGAGGTGGATATGCTGCTGAGCTCCGGCGAACGGGTTACGGCGGCGCTGCTGTCGATCGCGCTGAACGAAATGGGGATCAAAGCGGAATCGATGAGCGGACGCCGCGCGGGCATCGTCACCGACACGGTGCATACCCGCGCGCGTATCGAGCACATCGACCCTGCACCCATGCGTCGTGCGCTCGATGCGGGGAAAGTCGTCGTCGTCGCCGGCTTTCAGGGCGTCGATGCCGAGGGGCGTGTCACGACGCTCGGCCGCGGCGGAAGCGATTTGTCGGCCGTGGCGATCGCCGGAGCGCTGGGCGCGGATCTGTGCGAAATCTATACCGACGTCGACGGCATCTACACCACCGATCCGCGGATCGAGCCCAAGGCGAAAAAGCTCGAAAGAATTTCGTACGACGAAATGCTCGAACTGGCTTCGCTGGGCGCGAAGGTGCTGCAGAACCGTTCGGTGGAACTGGCTAAAAAACTCGATGTCAACCTGGTGACGCGTTCGAGCTTTTCGGATGCGCCGGGTACACTGATCACAAAGGAAGAAAATATCATGGAAAAACCTCTCGTCAGCGGAATCGCGCTCGATCGCAATCAGGCCCGCGTCTCGTTAAGCGGTGTCGTCGACCGTCCGGGGATCGCTTCGGATATTTTCGGTGCGCTGGCCGAAAACAACGTCAATATCGACATGATCATTCAGACGCTGGGGCACGACGGCACAACGGATCTCGATTTCACCGTGCCGACGAACGAACTGGTCGATGCGAAAAAAGTCGTCGACGCATTCGTGGCCAACAATGAAATCAAAGAAGCCAGCTACGACGAAAATATCAGCAAGGTTTCCATCGTCGGGGTGGGGATGAAGTCGCATACCGGCGTCGCGGCCAAGGCGTTCGCGACGATGGCGGCCGAGAATATCAATATCATGATGATTTCCACGTCGGAAATCAAGGTTTCGATGGTCATCGACGAAAAATACGCCGAACTGGCGGTGCGCGCGCTTCACGACGCTTACGAACTCGACAAGTAAAGTCCGGCACCTCCCATGCAGACGTTCATGAAGTGGATGCTCGAGACCATCCGCGCCGAAGGGGCGATGTGCAACTGGGTCGAGGAATCCCGCTTTGAATGGACGGCTTCGACGATGCAGGCGGTTTCGCAAATCGTCGAAGGCAAGACGGTGATCGTGATCACCGACCGCAAACGCGAATGGTTCTCCCACTACATTTCTGCGTCGATCAATCAGCTTTCCAAAGACCGCCCTCCGATTCCCGTCATGCGGCTCGAACGCATCTATCCCGAATTCGACGACATGCTCGGCGCCGGGGCCGTCGATATGTTCTTGGACCTTCTGTCGCTCTCGTTCGGCGAAAACTATTTTTTCTGGTACATCGGCAACGGAAACGATGCCCGTTCGGAGATCGCCAAACGTTCGGACCGAAGCTGCCTGTGGCTGTTCGACGAGAGCTTCGGCCATGCGATGCAGCTGCGTTCGTACGATCCGATCCTCGACATCAAACTGATGCAGCTTTACAGGCTGTTCGACCTGTCGCTCAACGCCGTGCTTTTCGGTGAGGTATCCGTCGATGCGTGACGAGCGCAGCCGCATCATACTGAGCGACGACGTCGAAGGACGTTTCGAATCGCTCAAATCCGAGCTGCATCCTGCGCGCGTCGTCGGCTTTTTGCGTGACGATTTCAAAATCGACGATGCCAAGGCGGTCGTCGCCGAAGCCTATATCAGCGAAGCGTCCGTCAAATATATCGTGCTCGCGGCGACGCAGTACAATATCTATTCCCAAAACGCTCTGCTCAAACTGCTCGAAGAACCGCCGCACAACATTGTCTTCATCCTGATCGCACCGGCGAAATCGGCGCTGCTGCCGACGGTACGTTCGCGGCTGCCTGTTGTCGACGAGTTGGCCGTGCGTGAGCGCAAGTCGGTGGATCTGCCGCTCGGGCGCCTCGATCTTCAGAGCCTCTATACCTTCGTGACATCGCTCGAACGGCTCGACCGTCACGAAGCCAAAGCTCTGATCGAGGCGATTTTCTATCGGGCGGTTTCGGTCGAGAAACTTGCCCTGAACGAAGCGCAGACCGAAGCTTTTGAAAGAGCTTACCGGCTGATCGAGGTCAATGCCCGCCTTCAAAACGTATTACTGATGCTGCTTGGCACCTTTTTGCCGGAGTCGCGCCGTGCGCATTGAACATTTGGGGCCCGACAGTGACGTCGACGCGCTTTTGCGTGACATCGGCGTCGAACCTGCGGGGCGAAAAATTCTCGGTTCCAAAGCCCGCCATCACCTGATCGTGCTGCGGGATATGCACGTCGGTGCGGCGAATATCCTCAAGCAAGACGCCCTCTCGGTGGGCGCGGATCTTGCGGTTCCCAAAGGAACGATCGTGGCCGAGACCCCGACGGTCGATGCGCTGCTGATCGCGACGAACCGGCAGCTGCAGACCCTTGCACGCAAAGAACTGGCCCAGCCTTTCGGGCTCAAAGAAGCCGCGAAAGCGTTCGCGGCTTTCGCATCGGCTCCGCAAGGGGGCAGGGTGCGCCTGATGGGGGTCGTCAACGCCAACGACGACAGCTTCTTTCCCGGCAGCCGTTTTTCGGGGGATGCCGCCGTCGCACGGATCGAGCGCATGATCGAAGAGGGTGCCGACGCCATCGACATCGGCGGCGTTTCGTCGCGCCCCGGATCGAAACCGGTTTCCGCCGAGGAGGAGCTGGCAAGAGTGCGCCCGATTCTCGATGCACTCTATGCGCGAAAGATGCACGAGAAAACGGTGTTGAGCATCGACAGCTACACGCCTTCGGTGATCGAGTACGCGCTCGATCACGGCGTCAAGATCGTCAACGACATCACGGGGCTGGCCGACGATGCGGTCTGTTCCCTGTGTGCCCGTTACGATGCGACGGCCGTGATCATGCATATGCAGGGCACGCCCGAAACCATGCAAGACGCACCGCGTTACGACAGCGTATTGAGTGATGTTTTCGCGTTTTTCGAGACACGTGTCGCCAAGGCACGCGGTTTCGGCATTGAAAAAATCGTACTGGATCCTGGGATCGGCTTCGGCAAGGAGCTGCGCCATAATTTGATGCTTGTCAACGATCTGCAGCATTTTCTTTCGCTCGGCTGCCCGCTGCTGATCGGAGCGAGCCGTAAGTCGATGATCGATAAAATCGTTTCTTCGGAAGTGACGCAGCGGCTCGGCGGCACCCTGGCCCTGCATCTTGAAGCCGCACGAAACGGCGCGGCGTGGCTTCGGGTACACGACGTCTTCGAACATTTTCAGGCACTCAAAGTGCTCGAAGCACTACACAAGGAAGGAATCGATGGACATTAACACGGTCAAGAAACTCGAAACCAAAGCGATGAAAAGCTCACGCAGCGACTTTTTTCGCATGGGACTGGCACTGTTTTTTATGGTTGGCGTACTTTGGTACAGCTTCGCAAGTCAGCACAACGTACCCAACAGTGCGTTTTTGGCGATCGGAGCGCTGTTCGGGGCGTATATGGCACTCAATATCGGAGCCAACGACGTGGCTAACAATGTGGGGCCCGCCGTCGGTTCCAAAGCATTGACGATGGGCGGTGCCATCTTGATCGCGGCGATTTTCGAGGCAAGCGGTGCACTGATCGCCGGCGGCGATGTCGTAGGGACGATCAAGAAAGGCATCATCGATCCCGCGCTTTTCGTCGATGCGTCGCAGTTTATCTGGGCGATGACCGCCGCGCTGCTCGCCGGCGGCCTCTGGCTCAATCTCGCCACGGCGATCGGTGCGCCGGTGTCGACGACGCATTCGATCGTCGGCGGGGTTATGGGCGCGGGCATCGCCGCGTCCGGGTTCGCGACGGTTGCGTGGGGGACCATGGGGAAAATCGCCGCAAGCTGGGTGATTTCTCCGCTGCTCGGCGGCGTGATCGCGGCGGCTTTTTTGTTCACCATCAAAAAAAGCGTACTTTACAAGGCCGACAAACTCGAAGCGATGCAGAAAATGGTTCCGATCTACGTTGCCGTGATGTCGTGGGCATTCGTGACCTATTTGATGCTCAAAGGCGTCAAGAAGATTGTCAAAGTCGATTTCCCGACGGCGTCGGGTATCGGGCTGGCCGCGGCCGTGGGCATCTTTTTTCTTGTCAAACCTATGGTCGCCAAGGCGGCCCAAAAGCTTGCCAACAGCCGCAGCGACGTCAACAAGCTTTTTACCATTCCGCTGATTTTCGCCGCGGCACTGCTGAGTTTCGCGCACGGAGCCAACGATGTCGCCAACGCCATCGGGCCGCTTGCGGCGATCGCCGATGCGGTACGCACCAGTGCGATCGCGACCAAAGCGGCGATTCCGCTGTGGGTGATGATGGTCGGTGCGCTCGGCATTTCGCTGGGACTGGCACTGTACGGCCCGAAGCTCATCCGTACCGTCGGCAGCGAGATTACCGAGCTTGACCAGGTACGTGCGTATAGCGTAGCGATGGCGGCGGCGATCACCGTGATCGTCGCTTCGCAGCTCGGACTGCCCGTAAGTTCGACGCATATTGCGATCGGCGGGGTCTTCGGTGTCGGATTTTTGCGCGAATTTCTGGCAACGACCAAAGAAGAGGAGATGATTCGCCGTGAACGCCTCGCCCTCGAAGAAGAGAAACTGACGCTCAAAGCGCTCAACGCCGAACGGACGAATCTGGAGGCCAAAGCGGAAAAAACCAAAGCGGACTACCAGCGTATCGCGGAACTGTATCAGCTGATCGAAGAAGAAGAAGAGAAAATCAGGCTCGAAAAAAAGATGCTCAAACGGGCCGAAAAGATCAAGTACGTCAAGCGTGATGCCGTCAAGAAGATCATCGCGGCATGGCTGATTACCGTGCCGGCTGCTGCGGTCATTTCGGCAGCGATTTTCTATATGATTCGCGGGTTCATGCTCTAAAGCCAAAGGATTCTCATGAAATTCGGTGCCAAGGAGATCGTGCTTGCGCTCATGGTCGTCGTCGCCGTCTTTGTCCTGCTGCTCGATTCGGACAAACACCGCCTGCCGCCGCTAAAACCCGTCGTCAGCGTCTATCTCGAATCCGATTCTCCTGCGGTCGACCGGCTGCTTGAAAGGTTTGCCAAGCAGAAGGATATTCGTATTGAACGTATCGACGCACGCGAGGTGGCGCCTGAAAAGGCCGATGCCGATCTTTTCATCGCCGATGCTCCCAATCATATTGAAGTACTTCGCAACAAAGGCATGCTGAAGCCGTTCGATCTCAACGTCACTTCCGATGACGCCGATGCAAACCGTTACTGGTACGGGTTCGCTCCGCGTAAAATGGTGCTTTTGCTCGATACTTCGAAAACGGACGCCGTACAGGGAATCGAGGCGTTCGCGATACCGTCACTGCGCGGCAAAGCGGTAATGGCACGTTCGGACGACGCGCCGACGGCGGCGTATCTGTCACACTTGCGTTCGCGCTGGGGAGACGATCGCAGCAATGCTTTTTTCAATCGGCTCAAACGCAACGAAATCACGTTCGCCGACGACCGGAACCAAAGTGCGCGTGCCGTCGCGGAGGGGCTTTTCGACGTCACGCTTGTCGACGAAGAGACGGCGGATTATTGGATGCGCAACGATGCCAATCTCACGCTGCGCTGTCCCGACCGTGAGGGGAACGAAAGCGTATGCCCCGAAATCCCGCATGCCGTCGCATTTTTCAAAAAGTCGAGGCATCCGCGACTGGCGCTGGAACTGGCGAAGTTTTTGGTGCAAAACGAGGCGAACGCCTCGGAGACGAAACGCCCGTAGAAGAAGTTTTATTTGACGAGGTAGGCTTTTTTGATGACCTGACGTTCGAGCGGACGGTCGCCGCCTCGGCGGCCGGTGGTGGCGACGTTTTCGAGCTTGCGCACGGTGTCCATCCCGTCGACGACATAGCCGAAAATCGTGTAATGGCCGTTGAGCCAGGGAGCGGAGGCGGTCGTGATGAAGAACTGGCTGCCGTTGGTGTTGGGTCCGGCGTTGGCCATGGCGAGGATACCCGGCTTGTCGAAGACGACGTTGGGTGCGTATTCGTTTTTGAAGGGCTTGTGCCAGATCGATGCGCCGCCGCGGCCGGTGCCGGTGGGATCACCTCCTTGAATCATGAAGCCTTTGATGATGCGGTGAAAAGTGATGCCGTCGTAATAGCCGTTTTTGACATGGGTCAGAAAGTTCTCGGCGGCGAGGGGTGCGTAGTCTTCACGAATTTCAAGCGTGATCTTTCCTTGCGTCGTCTGCAAGACGACATGCGGATGGTGCGGGGCTTTTGCAGGTGCGGCAAAGCCAAAAAACGCGAGTGAAAACAAGAGGACGAAAAGTTTCATGCCCTTTCCTTATACTATGTGATGAATGCACGGGCGGCTACCCGCACCGATGTCAGAAATAATAGCGAAGCAGTGCCAGCCCTTGCGTCGTGAATATTGTCATGTCGCCGAAGCCGAGGTAGGCACCGGCTTCGCCGCCGGCACTGAAGTGACGGTCGAAAAGGTATTCGAAACCGAACGTTCCGCCGAA
>CAZYEW010000021.1:6722-12363 GCA_964646705.1 uncultured Sulfurimonas sp. | reverse complement strand
AGTTTTTTGATCATTTTTTTCTCCTGTTTGATTATGTCTGTTTAGTATTTTTATTTTATCACATTCAGAGTGAATTTACACTTCTTTCGGGTTGAAAGTCAAACAGACCGAATTGATGCAGTAACGCAGTCCCGTGGGTTCGGGACCGTCGGGAAAGACATGCCCCAGGTGCGCGTCGCAGCGCGCACAGCGCACTTCGGTGCGACGCATACCGAAACTGTCGTCGAAAACTTCGACCAGTGCGTCGTCGCTGTAAGGTTCGAAATAGCTCGGCCAGCCCGTTCCCGAATCGAATTTGGTGTCGGAGGTGAACAGCGGCGCATCGCAGCAGACGCAGTGATAGACGCCCTCGGCTTTAAGATCGTAATAGCGGCCGCTGAACGGAGCCTCGGTGCCGTGCTGCCGGCAGACTTGATAGGCTTCGGGCGAAAGCTGCGCACGCCATTCTTCGTCGGTTTTGATCACTTTATCCATGGTATACCTTGTTTTTTTGGAAACATCATAGAAAAGTTTGCCTGAATATCGATGGAATTCTAAAAGAGAGGGGAAATTGGGAAACGAAATTTAACCTTTCCGGAAAACCCGGAAAGTGCGCGATTACTTGCCTGCGGCGACGCGGTCTTTGAGGCCTTTGCCCGCTTTGAATTTGGGAACCATTTTGTCTTCGGTCGTATAGGTTTTGTCGGTGCCGGGAACGGTACCGCTTTTGCCTTTTTGAAGTGTTGCGCTGAAGCTTCCGAATCCGACGAGTGTCACGTCTTTTTGTCCGACGAGTGCTTCGGTTACCGCTTCGGTAAATGCTTTGATGGCGTTTTCAGCCTCTGCCTTGGTTTTGTAGTCACCGTGTTTTTGAACCAGTTCGACAAATTCTGCTTTGTTCATTGAACGCTCCGTAATGATAGTTTTAACACCCTGCAAACGGCGCTGTTTCGGGGACCCGAGGCCTTCGCAAAGCTGTTCTGGGGTTACTTTATAGTTTCTTTCCTTAAACAAATCTTCATCAGGACGATTTTAGGGGATAAACGGCTTTTTTTGACCATATTTATGACGAAAAAGCCCGTTTTGGCGACTTCCGGGCGTCAGTTGCGTCAAAGGTAGCAAACAGAACTTCCATATGAATGTACGGATTTTCACATGTATCGGGGCGGGTCTTTTGTCGATGGCATCGAAGGCTTGCTGCAGCTGTTCTTTTTCCCGGGTGCTTAAAGTTATCATGTGTCGGTATCCAATCGGTTGATTTTGCGAACGACCCTGACGATTTCGTCATCTTCGAGGCGGCCGAGCATCTGTATGACGGCGCGCGCGGCTTGCGGTCTGGCCTTTCCGAGCCGCCAGTCCTGATAGGTGCGCATCGATATGCCCAGTGACGCCGCCATCTCTTTTTGCGAAATCTTTTTCCCGTTGTGTTTCGCTTCGACGGCATTGTGAAGAAGATTGAAAAGATCAGAGAGTTCCATTGCTTCATTGTAGAAGAAATAAACTTAAAAAATACGGAAAAAATTAGTAAAATATGAATTTTAATGATTATTATGTAATTAATAGCGTGGTTTATATTCTATTTTCTTTATTTTTTATTCTAAATATTATGTAATACATACGGAAAACCGTGTACTATGGCATGTGGGAGAAATCGTCAGTCAGGCAGATGCCGCGGCGATATCAGCGCGTAAGCAGGTCGCTGTAATCGTAGCGGGTAAAGTCGAGGATAAATTCGCCGTTTTCCTGAAGTACACGGGTATCGTTGCCGTAAGCCTTGGCGAAACGCCTTTTGATGACCTTGCGTTCTTGCGGCGTATATCCCGAGAGCCGAAGGTAGCGCTGAAGTTCGATGCGTTTGGGGAAGTCGTTTTCGGAATCTGCGTCGGCATGGTCCGTTTCGCCGGGGGGCAGGGGGCGTGTATCGTGAATGGTTTCCGAATCGTCGTGTTGCCGAAGCAGCCGCGCGTTGACGAGTTCGAGAAACGATTTGAGCTGTTCGTCGCGTTTGGCGTAGATCGCCTCGACGCGTTCGAGTTCGTCGCGCAGCATCTTTTCTTTGTCGTCGATGAGTTTGTCGATTTTGGCTTCGAGCCGTTCGACCTGGGCCTTGAGGCGTGCGTTTTCTTTTTGGTACATCAGAATGATCGCACCCGCAGTCGTCGGTGCCTTGCGATTCGGCGTTGCGGGTTCTTCTTGGAGTTCAATGAGCGTCTCGCCGTCGACGACGGTATGTGCGAGCCTGCCGGCTCTGATTTTGGCTCGGATCATCTCTTTGGACATTTTGAAGCGTTTGGCGTAGTCATCGATCGTGATCAGCATCGTTTTCCTTTTGCGGTTGGTCGCTTTGGCAGTGGCGGCGGTAGATGTCGGGAATACTTGAAGTTTCCGGATGCATGGCGTAGAAGCGCCGAAGCAGCTGGTTGAGCTTGTTTTCGTTGAAGCGCCAGTAATGTTCTTTGTCGAAACGGGGATGTTCGCTCATGTGTTCGAGCAGTTTCGGCGTATCGAGCGGTGCATCGGGCCGGTGGCGGGTTCGTATGACGTGCAGCATGATGTCGGTCAGCTCGTCGAGCGACGCTGAATTCGTATCGTCGTCGCTCAGGGGCTTGCTGGGAAAGAACATGTAGAACTTCCACACCGAAAGCCCCGTTACAATTAAAAACGCAAGCATCATCGCCGTTTCGATGGTCATGGTACCGTCCTGTGTCGTAATGGTTGAATTTTATCCATTTTTAGCCAAAGGTAGTGTAAAATCGCCGAAAATTCTGTAAAGGGCTACCATGGCAACGATAGGGATGGGTGACATCAAGAAAAACGTACGCCTCGAAATTTCGGGCGTACCGTA
Source organism: uncultured Sulfurimonas sp. (assembly GCA_964646705.1). Lineage (GTDB taxonomy): Bacteria > Campylobacterota > Campylobacteria > Campylobacterales > Sulfurimonadaceae > Thiomicrolovo. Next base: position 9,539 of record CAZYEW010000021.1, on the reverse strand, counting down.
CAAAGTGATCGAGTTTCAGCATGTCAAACCGGGCAAAGGTGCGGCATTCGTGCGTATGAAAATCAAAAGCTTCCTCAACGGCAAAGTGATCGAAAAGACCGTACACGCCGGCGACAAGTTCGAAGTGCCGAACATGGAGCACAAAACGATGCAGTACCTTTACGACGACGGCGATATGCTTCAGTTTATGGACAACGAGACGTACGAGCAGCTCGGTCTGACGTACGATCAGTGCGAAGACGCGATGAAATGGCTGATCGACGGCACGAACGTGCAGATCATTTTTCACAACGGCAAGGCGATCAGCGTCGAGGCGCCGGCAGTGATGGAGATGAAGGTCGTCGAGACGCCGCCGAACTTCAAAGGCGATACCTCAAGCGGTTCGAAAAAGCCCGCGACGCTCGAAAGCGGTGCGGTCATTCAGGTACCTTACCATATTCTCGAAGGCGATACGATCCGTGTCAACACCGCCGACGGCGAATACGTCGAAAAAGTGAAATAACCTAAGGAATAAAAAATGCCGAAAAAAGTGCTTGTTCCGCTGGCTGAAGGTTTTGAAGAGATCGAAGCGGTCAGTCTGATCGACGTGATGCGCCGCGGGGGCATCGACGTACTGGTCCGGTCGCTTGACGAGAACTTGGAGGTGACGGGTGCCAACGGTATTACGGTCAAAGCCGATGCACCGCTGGCCGGGCTCGGCGCGGATGAACTGGATATGGTCGTACTGCCCGGCGGCTGGGGCGGGACGAACCGTCTGGCCGAAAACGCCGAAGTGCAGGAGCTCCTAAAAGCCATGGACGCCAAAGGCAAGCAGATCGGTGCCATCTGTGCTGCGCCGTTTGCCTTGAATGCCGCCGGGGTGCTTAAAGAACATTACACATGCTATCCCAGCGTCGAAGAGCAGATTCGCCTGGAAGGTTACGAAGGCGATGCGCATCAGGTGGTCGAAGATGCGAACGTCATGACGTCACGCGGGCCGGGTACCGCGATCTGTTTTGGACTGCAGATCGTCAAAAAACTTGTCGGCTCCGAGATGTACGAAACCCTCAAAGGCGGCTTGCTCGCGACCTATTGCGATTAAAGGGCAGCGCTAAAATATCTCCCATGGCGCCTTCCACCGTTCGAGCTGCCGTTTGAACGCTTCGGAGGCGAACCGTTCTCCCGTTTGCGGAGGATAGACGAACGCGAAAGCTTTTCCTTCGTAGTGAAAGCGCAGCGCATAAGCGTGTAGGTAACCGCGTGCTTCTGCGGCGGCATCGGCGGCATCGGCGTAGCGCACGTCGCCGGCGACGGGTGCACCGAGGCTTTTGAGTGCTACGCGGATTTGATGGGTTTTGCCCGTCAAGGGGCGTACGAGAAACGCGCGTTCGCCGGGACGCAGCGGGGCCGAAACAAAACGGGTAATTGCCGGATTTTCGGTCGTTTTCGCCAGTTTCCAGCTGCCTCTGCGGCTTTTGAGCATGTCGCCTTTGATCCACCCTTGTTTCTTTTTCGGCTTGCGCAGGCTGATCGCAAGGTAGTATTTTTCGATCGATCGTTCTTCAAAAAGTTTTCCCAGTGCTCTGGCGGCGTTTTGCGTTCGGGCGAAAAGCACGAGTCCCGACGTCATTTTGTCGAGGCGGTGGACGGGAAGCGCGGTACCGAAAGCGCGTTGGACGCCGACGACGAAGCCTGCGCCGTCTTCACTGTGAAAACTGATACCGGCCGGTTTGGCGACGAGAATAAAATCGGAATGTTCGTAAAGCAGCTTCATCGCGGCATTATAACGAAGCCGCGCCGATTGCTACTCAAGGATACCGTTGGACGTGATGGTGCCTACGCGCCGGTAGTTGACGTTGCGGACGAGCTTGGTATCGTCGCTTCCGAATTCGAGTTTCCATGAAATGTGAAGTTTGTAGAGGTACAGTGTCGTCGTACGCGGAAGGGTGACGTTTTCGTCGGCGGCACTGTCGGTACAGAGAAACTCTCTGGCGTTGGCGGGACGGCACGCAAGCGTCGTCGACGTGCCCGTCGAATAGTATTGCCCTTTGAACGGATTGACTTCTTCGAGATAGTCGTGGGAGTTTTCAAGATTGTTTTTGTCCGAAATCATGAACTCATAGGAGTTGCTGTCGAGGCTCTGCCATGAAGCGTTGTAGTCGTTGTTGATTGTAAACGCAATGGTGAAAACGGCATTTTTTTTGTCGTTTTCGACGACTTCGAAAGCCGCGGCGGGGTTGCCGTCGCGCAGGTAGGGGTCGCTGACGACTGGTGTTTTGGTTTCGGAACTGCCGCCGTCTCCGCAGCCGACGAGAAAAACGGCACCGGAAAGTGCCAGTACAGTGAGAATTGTCCGCAGGTGTCGATGCATAAAAATCCTTGTTCGATGAATCTTGTTGTAATAATATATTATTATATTATGGAACCCTCTGCAAACCGGAGCTCTTCGGACGGTTATCACAAAATTGTTACGAATATACCCAGGCTTCCGCATCGAAACGGCCGATAAAACCACAGCCGGGATTTAGGGGTGAAGTTTTATAATCAGCTACTTGAATTTGAATTCTCAATCAGGATACCCATGAGCACACCGCCGTTTACCCACTTGCACCTGCATACCGAATATTCGCTGCTCGACGGCGCCAACAAGATTTCCAACCTCGTTCAGCGGGTCAAAGAACTGGGGATGACAGCCGTGGCGATGACCGACCACGGCAACATGTTCGGCGCCATCGATTTCTGGCATCAGATGAAAGGGGCGGGGATCAAGCCTATTATCGGAATGGAAGCGTACCTGCACAACGGCGAGGAACTCGGCGACAAAAGTACGAAGCAGCG
>CAZYEW010000021.1:0-6622 GCA_964646705.1 uncultured Sulfurimonas sp. | reverse complement strand
GCCAAACGTGCGGCGCTGGAGTACAAAGAGATTTTCGGCGACGACTTCTATCTGGAACTGATGCGCCACGGCATCGGCGATCAGCTTTTTATCGACGAACAGCTGCTGCGGCTTTCGCACGAAACGGGCATCAAAATCGTCGCGACCAACGACACGCACTATACCTTTCCCGACGACGCGCAGTACCACGAGGCGTTCATGTGTATCGGGATGAACAAACTCTACGACGATCCCAATCGTCTGCGCCACTCGGTCCACGAATTTTACGTCAAAGGTCCCGAGGAGATGGCGCGGCTGTTTGCGGATATTCCCGAGGCTCTCGAACATACGCAGGAAATCGTGGACAAATGCGAGCTCGAACTCGACCTGGGCAACCCGACGCCGCCCAATTTCAAATTCACCCGCGAATACGCCGCCGCCGAAGGGTTGGCTGTCGATCATGCCGACGATGCACCGCTGCCGCCGGATGCCGATGAGGACGCCAAAAAGCGGTGGCGCAGTGCCGCGGACAAAAACGACGCCGAATATTTCGTGTATCGCTGCAAAGTCGGGCTGGAAAACCGGCTCAAACACGTGCCGAAGGAAAAACACGAAACCTACCGCAAACGGCTCGACTACGAAATGGATATCATCAATTCGATGAAATTTCCCGGCTATATGCTGATCGTCTGGGATTTCGTCAAAGAGGCCAAAAAAATGGGCGTTGCCGTCGGTCCGGGCCGCGGTTCCGCGGCGGGAAGCCTGGTGGCCTACGCGCTCGATATCACCGATATCGATCCGATGAAATACGATCTTCTTTTTGAGCGTTTTTTGAACCCCGAACGCGTATCGATGCCCGATATCGATATGGACTTCATGCAGGCGCGCCGCGGCGAGGTGATCGATTACGTCGTCGAAAAATACGGCCGCGATCAGGTTGCGCAGATCATCACCTTTGGTTCGCTGCTGGCCAAAGGCGTAATCCGCGACGTCGCACGGGTACTGGACATGCCGCTTTCCAAGGCCGACAAGATGGCCAAGCTGATTCCCGACGAGCTGGGCATTACGCTCAACGGCAAGCGCAAGGGAGACGATTTCAAGCCCGGAGCGTTTCAGAAAGAGCCGAAAATCAAAGAACTGATCGAAGCCGATCCGCAGGCGGCGCGGGTGTGGGAGTTCAGTCTCAAGCTCGAAGGCCTCAAACGCAATGCGGGAATGCACGCCGCGGGGGTGGTGATTTCGAACGAACCGCTGTGGAAGAAAACTCCGATTTACAAGCCGCCGGGGGAAAACACTTTCGTGACCCAGTATTCGCTCAACTATCTGGAAGACGTGGATCTGATCAAGTTCGACTTCCTCGGCCTCAAGACCCTCGACGTTATCGACAACGCCGTGAAGCTGGTCAAAGCACGCTACGGGCGCGATATCGACTGGCATACGATCGACGAAAACGACGCGAAAGTGTACGAGGTGATCAAAAGCGGCGAGACGGTCGGGATGTTCCAGATCGAATCGAGCGGAATGCAGGACCTTAACCGCCGCCTTCAGCCCGACAGCTTCGAAGACCTGATCGCGGTGCTGGCGCTGTATCGCCCCGGGCCGATGGAATCGGGCATGCTCGACGATTTTATCGAGCGCAAACACGGGCGCAAAAAGATTTTCTATCCCTTCGAAGAGGTCAGTTTCGAGATGCTCAAAGAGACCCTGGAACCGACCTACGGCATGATCGTCTATCAAGAACAGGTCATGCAGATCGTGCAGAAGGTCGGAGGCTTCAGCCTCGGCGGCGCGGATATCGTGCGCCGTGCGATGGGAAAGAAAAAAGCCGACCTGATGGCCAAATACAACAAGGAATTCTCCGAAGGAGCTCAGAAACAGGGACTCGATTACAAAAAAGCCTCCGCGCTGTTCGATCTGATCGAAAAATTCGCCGGTTACGGGTTCAACAAATCGCACTCCGCCGCGTACGCGATGGTGACGTTTCAGACGGCCTGGCTCAAAACCTACTATCCGCAGGAATTCATGGCGGCTTTGCTTACCAGCGAAAAAGACAACACCGACAAGGTCGTCAAGTACATCGACGAAGTCAAGCGGATGGGAATCGAGCTTTCACCGCCCGATATCAACGATTCGCAGCTGGAGTTCAGCGCGATTGAAAAAGAGGGCAAAGACCACATTCTTTTTGGACTGGCGGCGATCAAGGGCGTGGGCGAAGCGGCGGTCGAGTCGATCATCGAAGCGCGCGAAGAGGGCGGGCCGTTTGCGGACTTGCAGGATTTCGTCAACCGTATCGAACCGCAGAAAGTGAACAAGAAGGTGCTCGAATCCATTATCAAAGCCGGCGGGTTCGACCGTTTCGGCTTTTCGCGAAAGGCGTTGCTCGATCAGATCGAAACCGTGATCGAAACGGCTAAAGATGCGGCGCAGGCACGCAAAAACGCCGCGGGCAGTCTTTTCGGCGACGATGCGGAAGTGACGACGGTGGCGATTTCGCTGCAGGACGAACCCGAGTTCGGACTCAAACAGATCCTCGAATTCGAAAAAGAGACCCTCGGGTTTTACGTCTCGGGGCATCCGCTCGACGATTACCGCGAGGAGCTTTCCAAAATCAGTTACACGCTCAGCTCCGATCTTGAAAACGTCGCCGACGGATCGATGGCCATTTTCGTCGGCAAGGTCGAAGAGATCACGCGAAAGATTTCGAAAAAAGGCAACCAGTTCGGCATCGTTAACCTGATGGACCTTCACGGCAATATCGAAGTGATGCTATTTAGCGACAAGCTCGAAGAGCTCGAAGCGATGAACCTCGAAGAGCCGGTGGCGTTCAAAGTCAAAGTCACGCATACGGAGATGTTCACACGCACGAGCGTCACGAAGATCATGACGCTCAAAGAGGCGAAAAAAGAGAGCCGAAAAACCCAGACGAAAATCGTCGAAAAACCGGCCGAACCGCTGGTGATCCGCCTCAAGCTCGATCACGATACGCAGCGGCTCGAAGAACTGTACCGGCTGGTGCGCCGCTATCCGGGCAACCGGCCGCTCAAGCTCACCATCGTCTCCAAACTGCAAAATGTCGTGATCGATTCACCGATTCGCGTCAATAACGAAATTATGGCGGAACTCGAAAAACTCAAAGACGTCGATGTCGCCTAAATCGGCAGCGATGCGATACTCGGCGCGACGGCGTCAGGGACGATACCGCGCTCAAGATCGTGCGGTGTGAATTTTCCGGTCTCAACGAGGATCGCCCGCAGTCCCGCCGCCTGTGCGCCGCCGACGTCGCTTTCGATATCGTCGCCGATCATGACCGTTTCGGCAGGTGATACGCCCATCGATGCGCAGGCCTGCGTATAAAACGCCGCGCTCGGCTTGCCGATGATCTCGGCGCGGCAGCCGGCGGCATATTCGAGGGCCGCGACGAAACCGCCCGCGTCCATACTGAGTTTTCCGTCGGCGTCTTTGAAATAGCGGTTCTTCGCCGCCGCAAGCAGCTTCGCACCGTCTTGCAGCAGTCTGAACGCCCGGTTCATCCGTTCATAGGTGAAATTTTGCTGGGCATCGCCGACAACGACGAAACGTTTCGTAAGATCGCGCAGATCGTCGAAAAACGCGATTGCGTCGTCGGTGAGCAGCAGTTCGGCGCCTGCATCGCGCTCTTTAAGGTAACGTTTCGTGACGTCGAGTGCCGTGAGGACTTCGTGTGCCTCGACGGAAAATCCCATTGCGCGCAGTTTTTCTACGACCTGCGTGCCCGTTTTTTGCGTCGTATTGGTTAAAAACCGTATGTGATAGCGCGACCTGAGCGCTGCGACGGCTTCGATCGCTCCTTCGACGGGTCGGTCGCCGACATAGAGCACGCCGCCGATATCGCACAGGACGGCTTTGAGATTGCGGGTATCCATCCATCAGCCTCCACGTTGAATGTCGATTTGTCGATAATATTAATTGTAGCGAAGTTTTGAAAGCGGTAAAACGGCCCGGAGCGCGAGCCGTGCGGGGTCAGGAAAAATTCAGCCGCACTTTTTCGTGCTGCCGCATTTTTTCGACGTGCCGCATTTGCCGCTGCCGCACTTGCCGGAGTTCATGCCGTCGTTCTTGTCGGCACAGCCGCTAAAACCGATAACCGCCAGCGAGAGTGCGGCGATGAGCAGGATACTTTTCATCATAAGACCTTTGTTTCGTATTTACGGTGTGCAAAGCACACTGTCAACAGCATCGTACTGCAAAATCGTTTTTATTTATGTGACAACGGTCACGGAAAATGCGTCGGTTGCGGATTTCAAGCTCTTTTTGTACAATGCGTTTCGATGAAAGGATGCCTATGATACAAGCGCAGTTCAATGAAGGGCTGATGGGATTTCTCGACGCCTCGCCGACGCCGTTTCATGCGGTACGCAACATGGCGGGTATGCTGGAAAACGCGGGTTTCGTTTATCTCGACGAACGCGACACATGGGAGCTTGAGGCAGGAGGGCGCTACGTGACGGTGCGTAACGGCAGCTCCTTGATTGCGTTCACCTATCCGGGCGATGCGTCGTACGTCATGTTCGGGGCACATACCGATTCGCCCAATTTGCGTATCAAGCCTTTGCCTGCACTTAAAGGTACAGGAGCCGTGCGGCTGGGTGTCGAGCCTTACGGCGGGCTGCTGATGAATCCGTGGTTCGATCGCGATCTGGCGATGGCGGGAAAAGTCGTTTTCCGTACGCGCGCCGGCGACATCGCCGAGGCGCTTGTCGATACGGGCCGGCCGGTAGCGACGGTGCCTTCGCTGGCGATTCACCTCGACAAAGAGGCCAACAAAAACCGCACGGTCAATGCCCAGCAGCATCTGCCCGCACTGATAGGCACGGACGAGACGTTCGATTTCGAAGCGTGGATCGGAACGCTGCTTGCCGAAGACGGCATCGACGATTTCGGTGCACTGCTTTCGCACGAACTGAGTCTGTACGATACGCAAAAAGCCGCTTACGTCGGCGTCGAGAACGATCTGATCGCTTCGGCCCGTCTGGACAATCTGCTCAGCTGCTACGTTGCGCTGCTGACGATGGTTTCGGCAGACCCGCACCGGCCGTATCTGATGATCTGCTCCGACCACGAAGAGGTCGGCAGCGAAAGCAGTGCCGGTGCGGCGGGGCCGTTTCTCGAAAACACGCTGCGGCGCATTGCGGGGTCGTACGAACATTTCGTCCGCTTGTGCCGTGCGTCGCTGATGGTGTCGTGCGACAATGCCCATGCCCTGCATCCCAACTACGCCGATCGGCACGACCCTGAACACGCGCCGTATCTCAACCGCGGCGCCGTGCTCAAAATCAACGCCAACCAGCGTTATGCGTCGAACACGCACACGATCGCGCGCTTCAAGGCTGCCGCCGAACGTGCGGGACGTCCGCTGCAGTCGTTCGTGACGCGCAGCGATATGGGCTGCGGCTCGACGATCGGACCGGTGACGGCGACGCGGCTGGGGATCGAAACGCTCGACGTCGGCCTGCCGACGCTGGCGATGCATTCGATCCGTGAGCTTGCGGGCACACGCGACGCTTTCGAGCTGTACGAAATCCTTTTGGCACTGTAGCCGTTTCTTATGGGCGCTGCGCTAAAATAGCGAAAAAAGGATCGTTCGCATGCATATTCTCGTAACCGGCGGGGCCGGATACATTGGTTCGCACGTCGTCAAACAGCTGCTCGAAGCCACACCGCACACCGTGACGGTACTCGACAACCTTTCGACGGGGCATAGCAGAACCATTGAAACGCTGCGCGGGATCGCACCGGAGCGTCTGCATTTCATCGAGCAGGACCTTTCCGATTTTGCTGCGGTCGAGGAGATTTTTCGGGCAAACCGTTTCGATGCGCTGATTCACTTTGCCGCGAGCATCGTCGTCCCCGAATCGGTCGAAAAACCGCTCAAATACTACATGAACAATACGGTGAACACGACCAACGTGATTCGCTGCTGCACCGAGTACGGTGTGGGCAAGATGATTTTCAGCTCCACGGCCGCCGTTTACGGCGATCCCGCCGAAATCCCCGTCAAAGAGACGACGCCGCTCGCTCCGATCAACCCTTACGGCCACTCCAAACGCATGAGCGAACAGGTCATTATGGATGCGGCAAGCGCCCACACGGATTTCGATTACGTGATTTTGCGCTATTTCAACGTCGCGGGGGCGGATATGCAAAACCGTATCGGCCAGAGTTTCCCCGATGCGACGCATCTTATCAAAGTCGCGGCGCAGACCGTGACGGGACAGCGCGAAAAGATGTATATTTTCGGCGAAGACTACGAGACTCCAGACGGCACTTGCATTCGCGATTACATTCATGTCGACGATCTGGCGTCGGCGCATTTGTCGGCCCTGGATTATCTGGATGCCGGAGCATCCTCGGATACCCCCAATATTTTCAATGTCGGCTACGGCCACGGTTTCAGCGTCAGCGAGGTGATCGAGACGATGAAAAAGGTCAGCGGCGTCGATTTCCAGGTCGAAAAAGGGCCGCGACGCGCCGGGGATTCGGCCGTGCTGGTGTCGGACAATACGAAAATCCGCTCCGTCTTGCGCTGGGAACCCCGCTTCGATGATCTGGAACTGATCTGCCGCACGGCGCTGGCATGGGAAGAGAAGCTGGCGAAGGCTTGATG
>CAZYEW010000020.1:11074-23439 GCA_964646705.1 uncultured Sulfurimonas sp. | reverse complement strand
AAAGAGGCCGGGGCATTTTCGGCTCTGCATCGTCTGCGGGTCGATCTCTTTGAGGGGGATGCCGCCGCGGGTGATCATGGCCTGTTTGAAGCCGTCGTGCCCGGTTACCGTCAGCGGCGTCCATGCCAGCAGTTTGATCAACGCTTCGCGCACCGGCCCGGGCTGTTTGGAAAAACGCAGCTCAGGCGCCGCTCCCGCAAGCGTGCAGAGGGCCCTGGCCACCGACTCGGGCAGCAGGGTTTGCACGAGGGCGAGCGTGTCGGCGTCGGGATGCGTGCGCTGCGATGCTTTGAAATGGCGAAGCAGGGCGTCTTCGTTCATGCCGCGTGTCATGTTGACGCGAATCGGTACGGAACCGAAGCGTGCGAGCAGCGGGGTGATTTCGCGGGCGAAATCGAGCACGACGGGCCCCCGGATGCCGTGTTTCGTGAAAATCAAATCGCCGTGCGCACGGAGTTTTTTCGCTGCTTTGAGGTCGATTTTCATCGTGACCTTGGGCACGGTATCCGCACGGCAGCCGCCGACCCAGGTTTCACGCACGTGCAGGGGCATCATCGCCGGATGCAGCTCGGTGACGGAGTGCCCCGCTTCGCGGGCAAGGGCGTAACCGTCGCCTTCGGCGCCGAGCTGCGGGTATCCCATGCCGCCCGTCGCAAGGATCACGGCATCGGCACGAAACAGCGTGGTTTCGCTTTGGACGCCGGCGATGCGGTCCGCTTCGAAAAAGAGGTGCGTCACCTTCGTATCGCAGCGAATCTCCACACCCAGTCGGCCGCATTCGGCAAGCAGTGCTCCGAGCACCGTTTCGGCGTTGTGGGTAACCGGAAAAACGCGAAAACCGTCGGGGGCATGGGTGCGTACGCCGAGGCCGTCGAAAAAAGCGGTCAATGCCTGTTGGTCGAATGCCGTCAGCGCCGGACGCATAAAACGGCCGTGGCGTCCGAAACGCGCCATGAACGTTTCGTGGTCGAGGGTATTGGTCAGGTTACAGCGGCCGCCTCCGGTGGCCTTGAGCTTGGCGCCGGGGCGTGAAAGCTTTTCGAGGATAACGACCTTTTTGCCGTCGCGTGCCGCGGTGACGGCAGCGATCAGCCCTGCCGCACCGCTGCCGACGACGAGCAGATCGGCCTTCATTCGCGCGCTTCGGATTCGAGCGTCAGGCGGGCGTACCACCGTTTGTCGAAAGGGGCGGCGGCATCGAGAAACTCCCACAATGCCGCCGGCGAGCTTCCTTGCATGCTCAGGCCGTGGACGACTTCGCGAAAGCGCAGCGGCGGGTAGTCCGTGGCCGTGCGGCGGGCATAGTCGAGCGCGTCGCGCGGGTCGAAATCTCCCTCGAAGCGGACATCGAACTGCAAAAAGTCGTGATGGTCCGTCGTACAGACGAGCAGGCCGTACTGTTTCATCGCCAGCAGATCGAAGACGTCGCTGAACTGTTTGTCGTTCGCAAGATCGTAGTGTGCGGTGTAGATGCGCGCATTGGAACCGTTGAGCCGAAACTGTACGAAACAGACCGCAACGCTGTCGCCTTGGAAGTCGACGTTGAACACGGAAGGCTTGAATTCGCAGGTGATGCTGCCGGTTTCGAGCAGGGCTTCGTCGGCGTCGGGAATTTTGACGGCCAGCAGCGGCAGGGCGCGCGAGGTGCCCAGCGGAACGGCCTGGGTCAGCGAGAGGTGCGGCAGCAGATCACGCAGGTTCTGCGGAAGTTCGGCATTGGGCTGTTTCATCGGTCTTTGAGAATTTCGTGCAGTTTCTGCCCGGCGGCGAGGCGTTCGTGCACCTCGTCCCACCGGTCGCGTTTGATCGCTTTTTTCATGGCGGAAAGCTCGTCTTCGAAAAGGCCGATCGCTTCGAGCAGGTGTTCTTTGTTCTGGCGGAAGACGTCTTCCCACATCACGGGCGAACTTTTGGCCAGGCGGCTCATCGAACGAAACCCTCCCGCAGCAAGCGCGAGGATGCTGTATTTGTCTTCTTGGTGCATGACGGTGTTGGCCAGCGAATAGGAGATGGCGTGGGGCATGTGGCTGATGAACGCGGCGTGGCGGTCGTGCTCGGCCGCGCGCATGTAGTGCAGCCGCATAAACAGGCCCGAAAAAAGCCGCACGGCGGTTTCTTGCTGCAGCTGCCCCGATTTTTCCATGTCGCAAAGGACGACGACTTTGTCTTTGAAAAGCCCCGAAACCGCAGCCTGCGGCCCGAAATTTTCGGTTCCCGCCATCGGGTGGGCGGTGACGACGTTGGCGCGGATCGACGGCGGAATGCTTTCGGCGATGCGGGCTTTGGTACTGCCCATGTCGATGACGGTCGTCGTATCGCGCAGCCTGCCTTCCATGCTTTGAATGATGGAAATGATGGCATCGACGGGCACGGCAAGAAAGATGACGTCGCATTGGAAGAGGGCGTCGAAATCGACGATGCTGTCGACCAGTCCGAGCTTCAGCGCGCTTTCGCAGTGGTCGGGGTTGTGGTCGTGGCCGTGGACCGCTTTGACGAAAGAGAGTTTCCGCAGATCAAGCCCCAGCGACCCGCCGATGAGTCCCAGTCCGATAATCCCGATATGCATCCGCGCTCCTGTTTCGATAGTACGTCATTGTATCGGCAGACACGTTAGAAACGGCTTTACGGCGGGCCGTAATAGGGGATTAACCGCATCGGTGGTAAAATCCACTCTTCAAAAACTTGTCTATCAGGGTTGCTATGAAACGTTGGGTCCGTTCGTTATTGATTGCGGGAATGCTGCCTGCGCTGAGCACCGCCGCGCAAACGGTTCGCGACGTTCGGTACGACGGACTTGTCCATATCTCCAAAGGCGTGGCCGACCAGCTGCTCAAGATCCGTCCCGGCGAACCGCTCGACGAAAAAAAGGTCGACGATACGATCAAGACCTTTTTTCGCCAGGGCTATTTCGAAGACATCTATGCGACGATCGACGGCGACGGAACGCTGACGCTGCATTTCAAGGAAAAACCCGTTATCTCCCGCATCGAGCTCAAAGGCTGGAAAGAGAACGACGACGACGTCAAACGGGACCTGCTCCAAATCAAAAAAGGCTCCCTTTACGACCCCAAAAAACTCGAAGCGGCCAAAAAACGCATTATCGACGCCCTGTCGCAAGAAGGCAAGATCGATTCGGTCGTCGAAGTCGAGACGAAACATCTCGACAACGGTTCGGTTTCGGTGACGTTTCTGGTCAACGAAGGCGAAACGATTCTGATCGAGAAGCTGCGCTACAGCGGCGTGCACGGCCTTGACCCCGATATCTTCGACGATGCTATCGCCAACAAGGAACATGAATTCATGGGCTGGTTCTGGGGGCGAAACGACGGCAAGATGATGCTCGATCAGCTGCAGTACGACCCGCTGCGTATCCGCGACGTCTACATGCAGCACGGCTATATGGATGCCAAGGTCGATGCCCCGTTCGTGCGGGTCGATTTCAACGACTATACCGCCGACATGAGCTATCAGATCGTCGAGGGAGAGGTCTACACCACCCAGAAAATCGAACTCTATCAGGAGAAAAAGGTCATCTCCGACGCGGTGCTGCGCGACGTGCTTCGGCTCAAGGTCGGCGAACCGTTCAACATCAAGACCTTCCGTGAAGATTCCGAGCGCATCAAAACGAAAATCGCCGATCTGGGCTACGCTTTCGTGCAGGTGCTTCCGGACCTTCGCAAAGACAAGGAACACAAGACGCTCGACGTGGTCTACCGCATTGTCCCCGGCGAGAAGGTGCATATCCGAAACGTCATCATTTCGGGCAACACGCGCACGCTCGACCGCATCATTCGCCGCGAACTCTATCTGGGGCCGGGGGATCTTTATTCGCTGACAGACCTGAAAGATTCCCGCAATGCCCTGGGACGGACGGGTTACTTCGAAAGCAACACCATCGAGGAAAAGCGGATCGACGACCGTACGATCGACCTGGTGGTCAAGGTCAAAGAGACCCCCACGGGCAATATCCAGCTCGGCGGCGGCTACGGAAGCTACGGCGGGTTCATGCTCAGCGTAGGCGTCAACGACCGCAACATTTTCGGTTCGGGCATCAACGTCGGCGTCAAAGCGGAGAAATCGCAGCGTTCGAACAACTATTCGTTCAACATCTCCAACCCGCGGCTCAACGACAGCGACTTCAGCGGCAATTTCTCGGTCTTTTACAGTGACTTCATGTACAACGACTACACGACCCATTCCGACGGGGTCTCGGTCGGGACGGGGCACCGCTTTACCCGCTATGTGACGGGCTATCTGAACTATACCTACTCCAACGTCGACTACCGCGACGTGAACCTTTCGTTCTATACCGAAGATCAGCGCCGCTTTTTCGAAAGCTACGCCAAAAGCGCCGTGACGCTCAGCGCCACGTTCGACAACACCGACGACTACTACATCGCCCGCGAAGGCTGGGTGATTTCCCAGAGTTTCGAACGCGCGGGGCTCGGCGCCGAAGCCGACTACGTCAAGAGCCGTACGCGCCTGAACAAATACAACGGATTGAAGGAGTACCTCGGATTCGACCTGATTTTCCGTTACAAAGCCCGTTATTACCTTGCCCGCGACACCGGCTATCTGCCGCTGGCGGAGCGTTTTTACATGGGCGGGCTCGGGTCGGTACGCGGATACCAGTCGTATTCGATGCCTTATTACATTAACAAACGTTCGGGCGAGTACGTCCGTATCGGCGGAAAGCAGACGTTTTCGAACAATTTCGAGTTCAGTTTTCCGCTGCTTCCGAAAGCACGGATGCGTCTGACGGCGTTCATGGACTGGGGCTGGATCGGGACCAGTTCGCTTTCGGAATTTTCACGCGGCGGGTACGGGCTGGCGCTCGAATGGTTTTCGCCCATGGGCCCGCTGCAGCTGGTGTTCGCCAACCCGATCAATCCCGAACCCGAAGACCGCATTTCGCATTTCGAATTCACGATCGGGCAACGTTTTTGACGGAGGTGTGAAGATGGCGTTTATCGACGTAGATCAGGAAAATTTCGATGCCGTGATGGGTGAAGCGTTCGAAGCGGGAAAAGTCGTTATCCTGAAGTTCGGGTCGCAGTGGTGCGAACCGTGCCATGCTCTGGAGTGCGAGCTCGAAGAGATCGACGAGGCGCACGACGATATCGTCATTTTGTCGATCGACTGCGACGAGGAAAGTGCGCTGACGGAAATGTTCGGCGTCTACGAATTGCCGACGATGGTGATCTTCAAAGACAAAAACACTCCGTTGTATCATGCTCCGGGCGTTTTGCTCGCCGACGATATTCTTCAAATCATTCGTACATAACGTTCGTTAGAGCATGTCAGCCGTGCGGCGGGATTTCGAAACGGATTGCAAGCACGTCGTCGAGGTGTGAGAGCTGCTCGCGCGCCAAATAGAGTTTGTGCCCCTCTTGCGGCGTGACGACGAGGGTGTCTTCTTCGAGGCGCAGCGTGAAATCGCGGCGCGAAGGACGGTGTGCAAGCAGGGCATCGGCGATTGACAGCACAAGGGTCAGCCGGTTGAGCGTTTTAAGCGGCGGAAGCACCGTTTCGTAATGCTTGTAAAAACGTTTCGAGACGCGGCGGCTTTTGTGAAAACGCACCAGCGCGGCGACGGTCATGATTTCGCGGTGCGTGTAGCCGTATTCAAGCCCGCTCTCGACAAGGTACTGGCTGTTTTTGTGGTACGAGTAAAAATGCACCGACGCGCCGATTTTCGCCAGTTTGGCCGCGGTGGCGAGCAGCGGCCTGAGTGACGGCTCCAGACGAAGCTGCCGGTGCAGCAGATCGAACAGCCGGTTCGACAGCCCGCTGAGCTGGGCGGGGAAACGCGGCTCGATGTTGTGGCGATCGAGCAGGCACCGCAGCGACGGATTGAAATTGGCGGGAAAACGGTGACGGTTGTTGCGAAGCAGGTCGGTCAGGTAGAGCCCTTCGCGTACCCCGACGCCGCTGCACACGAGCGTTTCGCACTCCACCTGTTTCAAAAAACGCATCAAAATCAGCGTACCGGGGCGAATGACGTCGTAACGCTCTTTTTTGACACCGAGCTTTCCAAGCGCCTCGTTGTCTTTTGCCGCAAGGATTTTTTCGCCGAGACGGTAGAAGTGTTTGGCTTTGAAGGTGTAGCCGTGGAGTTTTTTGACGGGATGGTTGCGTGTTTTAAGCATGATCTGTGCAAGCGCGCGGAAGGTTCCGCCGATACCGACGACGGTCTTTTCCTTGGACAGCGGCATCTTTAGAAGCTGTGCGTCGATATAGGCGACGGCACCTTCGAGGTCGCCGCGGTCGAAGAAAAGCTCTTTGAGACGGACGGTTCCCAGGTCGAGCGAAAGGTTTTCGGTGACGACGCCGTTGTCGATGCAGGCGCATTCGGTGGAGCCTCCGCCGACGTCGACGGTACGTCCCGCAAGCGGCGTGAGCAGGTTCGCTGCCGCGACGCCGCCGAGGTAGGCTTCTTTCGTCCCGTCGATGACACGGATATCGATGCCGACGTGCCGGCGTACGCGGCGGAGAAATTCGCTTCGGTTGGGGGCGTCACGCACGGCAGAGGTGGCGACGCAAAGGAGTTTTCGGACTTTGTACGCCCGGGAGATGCCGACGAACTCTTCGAGTGCCGCAAGGGCACGCTCGATCGCCGCAGGCTGAAGTTCGCCGTCGTGGCGGTAGCTTCCTTCGCTGATGCGCACGCGGCTTTTGGCCTCATGCAGCAGTGAAAAGGCGAAACGGCTCGTCTTTTCGAAAATGACCATGCGGACGGAATTGGAACCGATGTCGATGACTGCCGTCCGTTTTGCCATGAGTTTCGCCTTTTTTACAAGCGATTATACAGAAGCGAAGCTCTATTACTCCTCAAATTCGGCCATGATCTGGTCGTATTTGAATTTGAGTTCGGCGACGGTTTCGACATTGTCTTTGTCGGGAATGATACAGTCGACGGGGCAGACGGCGATACATGCCGGCTCGTCGTAGGTGCCGACGCATTCGGTACAGCGGTCGGGATCGATGACGTAAATGGGGTCGCCTTCTTCGATCGCCTCGGTCGGGCACTCTTCGCGACAGGCGTCGCAGGCAATACATTCGTCGGTAATGATTAAAGACATAGCTACCTCGTTGACGGGATAATGGTTTGACCTGCGATTTATAGCAGAAGAAACCTTGAAGGAGTTTGAAGTTCGGACGTCACCTGCGAAAGCAGGCTGTGAGTATTGATATTTCTTATCTTTCCGGGATGGGGCAGCAAAGCTGTGCACGCAGTTTCAGGGTTGCGACGGTGCCGTCGACGCCGTCGGTCCGGTTGTGCAGCGAAATTTCCGCACCCATGGCATCGGCGGCGCTTTTGGCGAGGAAAAGACCGAGCCCGACCCCCGATTTGTTGCCGAGCCGTTTGAACGGCGCGAAGAGATCGACGCTGTCGTCGATGCCGCAGCCCTCGTCGATGACTTCGATGATCAGGTCGTCGCCTTCGGGACGGCTCCGCAGTTCGACGTTGCGTCCTTCGGGAGTGAATTTGAGGGCGTTTTGCAGAAAATTCTGCAAAATCTGATTGAGCAGCCCGGCCTGAATCGTCGCCTCGTAATGGTCGGGTTCGAGGTGCCATCGCAGTGTTTTGTGTTCGCTTTGCGCAAGGAGCGCGAAGTCTTCGGCCTTGCGGCGCAGCAGTTCGATGATGTCCTGACGCGTCGGCGGTTCGAGCTGCGCACCTTCCTGGCGGCCGATATTGAGAATGTCCGCGACGATTTTGTTCATTTCGTCGACGGTTTCATTGGTCTTTTTGATGGCTTCGATATATTCTTCGGGGGTGCGCTTTTTGATCAAAGTAACCTGGTTTTTCAGTTTGATGACGGCCAACGGCGTTTTGAGCTCGTGCGCGGCTCCGATGAAAAGCTCTTTTTGGTATTTAACGAAATTCTGAATGCGTGAAAGCAGGCGGTTGATGGTCGTACCCAGCGGCTCGAATTCTTCGGGAAGGGTGCTCACTTTAATGGGCCGAATGAGCTGTTCGTTCATGTTCGAAAGCCTTCGGCTCAGTGTTTTGATGGGTATCGTGAGCATTTTCGAAAGCGCGATCGCATAAAGAATGATGACGAAGAAGCCGATACCGTTGATGATGAAAATGGAGTTTAGGATTTTGCCGAGCAGTGCCTTCATCGACGTCACGTCTTTGCTGACCTTGAGGTAGCTGTTGGCGATTTTGTCGAAGGGGTAGAGCAGTATCAGGTAGGCGTGACCGTCATGATGGTCTTCGAACAGCCGCGGCTCGAAACGTTTCGATTCGATTTTGACAAGCTCGACGGTGACGCCGAGCAGCGCGTCGGAACTGTTGACGGTTTCAGAAAGCGAATGAAACGAAGCCACGTTGCGGGCGAACTGCGTCATCTCTTTGTATTTCTCGTCGTAAATGCTTTGCTGAATATAAACGTAGAGGATGGAAGAAAAGATAACGAGCAGCGCCGCCGAGGCGACGATGAGCTGGATGAGAAACTGGTTTCTTATACTTCTTTTGGAAAACAAAAACGGTACCCGCGTCGGCGAACGGTTTCGATCGTCGTGATTTTCAGAGGTTTGTCCATTTTCTGGCGAATCTGGTTGATCGCCACTTCGATGACGTTGGGAGTGACGAGTTCCGGCTCTTCCCAGATGGCGTCGAGAAGCTGCTCTTTGGAGACGATCTGGTCGCGGTGGCGTGCAAGGTGTGTGAGCACTTCGAACGGTTTGCCCTTGAGCTCGATCTCTTTTTCTTTATAGATGATCTTCTCTTCTTCGGGGTTGATGATGAGGTCTTCGATTTCGATAATGTTGCTGCCGCCGAAGCGCAGCCGTGCTTCGAGCCGCGCGACAAGGACGTCGAAATCAAAAGGTTTGCGGATGAAATCGTCGGCTCCGGCGCGCAGTGCCGTGATTTCGCTTTCGTTGTCGTCACGGGCGGAGAGGACGACGACCGCCGTTTTGGGGGTGTTGGCCTTGATATCGGGAATGATGTCGACGCTGTTGCCGTCGGGCAGCATCCAGTCCATCAGAATCAGGTCGTAATTGCGAATATCGAGGTAGTACTCACCGTCTTTGAGGGTCTCGACGACATCGCTTTGGTAGCCGAATTCTTTGAGGCCTTCCGCCAGGGTTTTGTTGAGTGTGATCTCGTCTTCGATAATCAAAATGCGCATGCATTAATCCTCTTGATTTTTTGGAAATTTTCACGCGAAGTATAGCACAGTTTTAGGAAGATTTAAAGATTTTTTCAAAAAAGTTTAATAATTGAAAACTTTCGTGACACGGACACTGCAGTCGGGCAGAATGTCGGGCTTCGCGATAGAGAGTTCGAGGGTCTCGACGGCGGGGAAATCGTGTTTGAGCTGCCGTGCGACCGACAGCACGGCTTCTTCGAGCACTTCGAATTTCGATTCGGTCATGATCCGTTTGACCCGTTCGCAGACCTGTGCGTAATCGAGGTAGCGCCCGTGCGCATAGCGGTAGCCGATGCGCAAGTCGATCGCGACGGTTTGCGGGGCGGTTCGTTCGAAATCGAGCAGGCCGACGATGCACGCAAAACGCAGATCGCTGATTTCGATCGTCATCATACGACGCGTTTTTCCTCGCCTTTGACGAGTCGGACGATGTTCGGAATGTGTTTGTAAAAGAGAATACCGACGATAAGAATCACCGGCGCATGGGCCATGTTCGGATGGATGGCGAAGCTGGCGGCGAGCAGGGCGAGAACGCCCGTGAGCGACGAAAGCGACGAGATACGCACGGTTTTGGCCATCACGGCCCAGACGGCAAGCGCGATCAGCGTTTCGACGGGAAGCATCACGAGCATGACGCCCATGCCCGTCGCGACGCCTTTGCCGCCTTCGAACCATAAGTAGGGGCTGAAACAGTGCCCGGCAACGGCAAGGACGGCGACGCCCCACTGCGCGGCTTCGCTGAGGCCGAAGGCTTTGGCCAGCAGCAAAACGACGACGCCTTTGAGGGCATCGAGGGCCAGTGTGGCGGCACCGAGCTTTTTCGCCAGTGCGGGGTCTTTTTCTTTGACGACGCGCAGCACGTTCGTCGCACCGATGCTCTGCGAGCCGGCCGCTTTGACGTCGACCCCCGCGAACAGCCTGGCCAGGATCAGGCCGAACGGAATGCCGCCGACGAGGTAGGCGAGAATATAGAACTGGGCATTGAGGTTATGTATGAAATCCATTCATGGCCTTAGCAGACAAAGTTAAGGGATATGGTAACGGGGCTTTGGTTATAATTCGATTAACTACTGGGAGCGGCTTCCCTGCGTCAAAGGAGCGTTTTGAACGAGAATACCGAGGAACTCAAAGCGAAGATTCGCGAACTCAAAGAGAAGTTGAGCGTCACGGTCGTGGCACATTTCTACCAGCGCGACGAAGTGTTCGAAATGGGAGATATCACCGGCGATTCGCTGGAGCTTGCGAAAAAGACGCGCGACGACGACAGCGAGTTCGTCGTTTTCTGCGGGGTGGGCTTTATGGGACAGAGTGTCAAAATTCTCAGTCCCGAAAAACGGGTGGTCATGCCCAAGATCGCCTGCTGCGCGATGGCGCGCATGATCGACAGTCTCTATTTCGACGAGTCCGTCAAGGCGATGGAAGAGGCGGGAATTCCGAAAGAAGAGATCCTGCCCATTACCTACATCAACTCCAATGCCGACGTCAAAGCCAAGGTCGGCAAGATGGGCGGGATGGTCTGTACCAGTTCCAACGCCAAAAAAATCATCGAAACCGCATTGAAAGCGGGCAAAAAGATTCTTTTCGTCCCCGACCGCTGCCTGGGGCAGAATATCGCGAACATGATGGGGCTCAAATCGGCGGTGATCGGTATCGACGAGGATATCGCAGGTGCCGATATCGTCTGCTACGACGGATTTTGTTCGGTGCATCAGCTCTTCACCGTCGACGATATACGCTTTTACCGAAAAAAATACCCCGGCATCAAGATCGCCGTGCATCCGGAATGCGATCCGGCAATTTGCAAAGAAGCCGATTTCGTCGGTTCGACGTCACAGCTGATCCGCTACATTACCGAACTTCCCGAAGATCAGAAAGTCGCGGTCGGTACCGAATTCAATCTCGTCAATCGCCTGCGTCCGAAAAATACCTACGTGCTTTCGTCGACCAAACCCGAATGCCCGACGATGAACGAAACGACCCTCGAAGATCTGTACGCAACCCTCAAAGCGATCGACGACGGGGCGCCGATCAATGAAATCGAAGTCGACGAAGAGACGCGAAAGTGGGCGAAAATCGCGCTCGAGAGGATGATGGCGCTGTGAATGTCGAAGCATTCGTGCGGCGTGTCGTCGACGAAGACGTCGGGCGCGGCGACCTGTACGCGCGGGTCTTTCCGCCGGTGGCGGCATCGGCCAAAATCATCGCCAAAAGCGAGGGCGTGCTGGCGGGTGTGCCGTACGTCGACGTGCTGGCGAAACTCGAGGGTTTCGCCGTCGACTGGAACAAGGAAGACGGCCAGGATTTTCTTCCCGGCTCGGTGCTGGCGACGCTTTCGGGCGATTCGCACACCCTGCTTCGGGTGGAGCGGCCGATTTTGAACATGCTGCTGCATGCCAGCTCGATCGCGACGCTGACGCGACGCTATGCCAAAATTGTCGAACCCTACGGCACGATCTTGCTCGACACCCGCAAAACCCGCCCGCACCTTCGCGAATTCGAAAAGTACGCGACGCGCACCGGCGGGGCGGTCAACCACCGGATGGGGCTCGATGACTGTCTGATGCTCAAAGATACGCACCTTAAAACCATCGACGATCTCGAAGCGTTTATGCGGACGGCACGCCGAAAGATTCCGTTCACCGCCAAGATCGAGATCGAGGCCGAAACCTTCGATATTGCGAAGCGGGCGATGGAGGTCGGCGCGGATATCGTAATGTGCGACAATATGACGCCCGAAGCGCTTGGAGAGGTCGTGTTTTTCAAGAAAACGCATTATCCGCACGTTTCGCTCGAAGCCAGCGGCAACATTACGCTCGAAACGATCGAATCCTATGCGGCGACGGGCGTCGATGCCATCAGTACGGGTGCACTGATCCATCAGGCCAACTGGATCGATTTGTCGATGAAAATGGACTGAGCGGTGCGCGAAGCCATCGAAAACGCCGGACGGATCGCATTGATCGTGCATGTCGATCCCGACCCCGACACGATGGGAAGTGCATGCGCGATGTACGCGCATCTGCTTCGACTGCAAAAAAAGGTAACGCTTTTTTGTGCCACGCCTGTGAACGATACGCGGCTCGGCGTTATTCCGTGGTCGGAAAAAACGACCGGCCGCTGGGACGTGAAAGCGGAGCTGGCGATCGCGTTCGACTGCGCGACTTCCGCCAGAATGGGCGTGCAGCCGCATTGTCCGCTTGT
>CAZYEW010000020.1:0-10974 GCA_964646705.1 uncultured Sulfurimonas sp. | reverse complement strand
TCGCTGCGGCTTAAAGGCGAGCTGTTTTTACGGCTGCGGCTTGTCGACGATGCCCGCATCGCCGTATTGTGCGCCGACCGTGCATTGTTCGAGCGTACCGGGGCGTCCTCGGAAGCCGCCGAAGATGCGCTCGATGAGGTACTTGGATTGCCGACGGTGCGTGCGGCGCTGCTGCTGCGGGTACGGCCCGACGGCAGCGTGAAAGGTTCTTTGCGTGCCAAGCCGGGCATCGACGTTTCGCGCACGGCTGCGTTGCTCGGCGGCGGAGGCCATGCTTTTGCCGCCGGTTTCGTCATCCAAGGCATGCCGCTTGACGAAGCGTGTGAGCACGTAGTGACCATCATGAAAAAGGAGATGAAGTGAGACGAAAGAAAAGTTACGGCGGTGTCATTTTCCTGACGCTGCTGATCGCGATGATTGCGGCCGGAGCGTATGTCTATACGTCGAAAACGTTCGAACGCAATGCGCCGAAAATTACGATACAGAACCACGGATACTGGAACGGACGGGTACCCTTCGTTGTCGATATCGAGGATGAAAGCGGTGTCGTCGAATACAAAATTACGCTGCGCAACGGAGCGGACGAGGTCGTGCTGGCCGAAGAGACCCTGAGTGCCCCGGAAGCCTCCAGGCATTTCGAACTCAAAGTACCCCGGCGCTTCGTCGGTTCGAAAACGCAGAGCGTCGTGCTCGGCGTCGAAGCACGAGACGCCAGTAAATGGAACTTTCTAGCCGGCAACCGGGCCGCGAAAAAAGTGACGCTGCAGATCGATGCGCGCCGTCCGAAAGTTTCGATTGTCGCCAATTCGTATAAAATCACGCGCGGCGGTTCGGCGCTGGTCGTGTTTCAGGCCCAAGACGAAAATTTGAAAGATCTGTACATCGAAACCAATTTCGGCAAGCACTTCAAGGCGGAGCCGTTCTACGAGGAAGGGTACTACATCGCGTTGATCGCGTGGCCGGTGACGGCCGAAAATTTCCGTGCCCACGTCATCGCCGACGATATCGCGGGGAACACGGCGAAAGTCTATGTTCCGCTGCATCTCAAAGATCGCAAATACCGGGTTTCGAAAATCAAGCTCAGCGACCGTTTTTTAAACGGCAAGGTTTCGGATTTGGCCGAAATGTATGACGCACCCGTCGATGCGGATGCCATCGAGCGATTTAAATTCGTCAACGAAACGCTGCGTCAAAAAAACGAAGATTTGATTCACCAAATCACTTCCGCCGTTCCCGACGACCAAATCGACAGTTTCGAGCAGGTGCCTTTCCATCCGCTTAGAAACGCCAAAGTGGTCGCCGATTTCGGCGACCATCGGCTCTATTACTACCAGGGGAAAAAAGTCAGCGAATCCTATCATCTCGGCCTCGATCTGGCGAGCGTGAAA
Source organism: uncultured Sulfurimonas sp. (assembly GCA_964646705.1). GTDB lineage: Bacteria > Campylobacterota > Campylobacteria > Campylobacterales > Sulfurimonadaceae > Thiomicrolovo. Next base: position 9,586 of record CAZYEW010000020.1, on the reverse strand, counting down.
ATGGGTAAAATCATTACGAGAAATCCGGGCGAGATCGTTTTCGCCGAAGAAAACGGTATTTACGGAAACATGCCGATTCTTGCGCACGGCTTGGGACTCTACACCCTTTACGGGCACTGTTCAAGCGTGCACGTCTCCCAGGGTGAGCATGTCGATGCCGGGACGCATATCGCCAATACGGGAATGACGGGATACGCGATGGGCGACCATTTGCATTTTGGCGTTTTGGTCCAAGGTATCGAAGTGCGGCCGCGCGAGTGGATGGATGCGCAATGGATTCGCCTGAACATCAAAGACGTCATCAAAGACGCCAAAAAAATCATCGACCGCCGTCGGTGATTTTCTAATTTTCCCGCCGTCTGCGGGGCATTCCCACGATTTTTACACATATTTAAGCTATAATTGAGCGAAAAGAAGGCCGCACAGGCCGCAAAAAGGGGTGAACATGAAACAGACGACCATCGAAAGTCCGGCGGAACTCGTCGGCATCGGGTTGCACAAAGGTTCACCGGTCCGGCTGCGGATCGAGCCGCTCGGTCCCGACAGCGGCATCGTTTTCTACCGCAGTGATGCGGGGGTATCGATCGAACTCAAACCCGAAAACGTCGTCGATACGCAGATGGCGACGGTGATCGGGAAAGATGGGGTTTTCATTTCGACGATCGAGCATCTGCTCTCGGCGGTCTATGCGTACGGCATCGACAATCTCCGCATTATCGTCGATGCCGATGAAGTGCCGGTGATGGACGGTTCGAGTGCAAGCTTCTGCCTTTTGCTCGACGAGGCCGGCATTGTCGAGCAAGACGCCCCCAAGCGGCTGCTTCGCATCAAAAAGGAAGTCGTGGTCAAAGAAGGCGACAAATACGTCAAGCTGATGCCGGCGAACGATCTCCGCTACCGTTTTACCATCCGCTTCAAGCATCCCGTCATCGCCGAGCAGCATTTCGATCTGACGTTCAGCCGCGAAACGTATCGCGAAGAGATCGCACGGGCACGCACGTTCGGATTTCTGCACGAAGTGCAATACCTGCGTTCGAAAGGACTTGCGCTCGGCGGCAGTCTGGAGAATGCCGTGGTGCTGGACGACAAGAAGGTTCTCAACCCTGAAGGGCTGCGTTATCCCGACGAGTTCGTCCGCCACAAAATTCTCGATGCGATCGGTGACATGTCGCTGCTCGGGGTCAATTTCGTGGGTGAATACGAAGCCTTTGCCGGCAGTCACGATCTCAATCACAGGCTGACCCTTGCCCTGTTCAAAGATCCTGCCAACTACGAAATCGTAGAAACGGCGAAATCACCGGCGAGAAAAGCGGCCAGAGCCTATGCTTGAAGTGCTGGTCGTCGCACTGCATTCGCCTCTGTACGTCGGTGTTTACCGCGACGGCAGGCTGATCGAGCGTTTCGAGACGCAGCAGCAGAGTTCCGAGGCGCTGCCCGAAATTTTTGAAACGATTGTATCCCGCTATACGATCGACGGGCTGTACTATGCGAACGGCCCCGGCAGTTTCATGGCGATCAAGGTTGCCTATGTCTTTTTGAAAACGCTGAGTATCGCTATGGGCGTGCCGCTGCGTGCCGCCGATGCGTTTCGGTTCAACGCGAACCGTCCGGTCAAAGCGGTTGGAAAGCTCTATTTTGTTAAAACTTCAGACACTATCGAGACGCGGCGGTTCGAAACGCCGCCGGCGGGCGGTTTTGCACTGCCCGAGCATCTTGTAAGCAACGATTTTTCCGACGAGACGCTGCCGCTTTACGGCATCGGCGCCGTCGGCTAAGGAGCGCCATTGACCATCAGTGTACCGGCGACAAGCGCCAATCTCGGTCCCGGATTCGATTCGCTGGGGCTTTCACTCGGATTGCGCAACCGTGTCGAGTTCAAGCCCTCTCGTTTTTTCAGCGTTTCGATTCGGGGCGAAGGCGAGAACAATCCGCGGCTCAAGGGCAACAATATGTTCGTGAACATTTTCAACGAGCATTATCAGCGCCTGACCCGCAAGAAGCAGAATTTCAAATTCCAGTTTTTCAATACCATTCCGCTTTCGCGGGGGCTCGGCAGTTCTTCGGCGGTGATCGTCAGCGCGATCGCGACGGCCCATGAAGCCGCCGGAGTCCGGGTGTCCAAGCGCCGTATTCTCAACCATGCACTCGTCTACGAACCGCATCCGGACAATATTACGCCGGCGGTGATGGGCGGTTTCAACGTGGCCACGATCGAAAAACAGAAAGTTTTCTCGCAGAAGAAACATCTGCCCGATTACCTCAAGGCCGTCGTCGTGATTCCCGACAAGCCGATTTCTACGGCGCGCTCGCGCACGACGCTGCCGCGTTCGTACAGCAAGGAAAACGCGGTTTTCAATCTGTCGCATGCCGCATTGACGGTCGCCGCTTTTTTCAACGAAGATTGGGAGATGCTCAAAATCGCCGCGCAGGACCGTTTTCACCAGAAAATCCGTATGAAAATGATGCCCGAACTCTTTGCCGTACAGAAGACGGCCTACGAGCACGGCGCGCTGATGAGCACGCTTTCGGGCAGCGGTTCGACTTTTTTCTCGCTTTGTTACGATGAAGATGCGGCGATGCTCGCCCAGCGCCTTTCGCAACGCTTCGACCATTTTACGGTCAAGGTGCTGGACCTCGATAACGACGGACTGGTAACCGAACGCTGATGCGACGGCTTTGAAGGAAAATTTCGATATAATGCCGAAAAATTATTCTGGACCGGTACGGATGTGCATCGTCTGCCGCAGCCGCGCGGAGCAGTCTTCGCTGCTGCGCCTGCAGTGCAGTGACCGTTCCTTGCGACCGTTCGGCGGGCAGGGGCGGAGCTTCTATCTCTGTTCAGATTGTTTCACTTCGAAAAAAACCGCCAGAGCGCTTGCACGTCAGTGCAAAAGCGGTGAAACGCAACGCCTGCTGATCGAATTAAAGGAGATCATAGACTGATGTCAGATAAAGTTAGAGTAAGCGAAATCGCCAAGGAATTGGGAATCGCATCCAAAGAAGTCGTCGAAAAAGCCCAAGCGATGGGACTGGATAGAATCAAGACGGCTTCCAATTCCGTATCGATGGATGAAGCCGAGCAGATCGTCAACTTTATCATCAACGGCACGCCTCCCGCGCCGCCCAAATCCAAAGTACGCGTCGTCAAGAAATCGGCCCAGAAAAAAGCCGAAGCCGCCGAGGCGGCGGAAACTTCCGAAGCCGTGAAAGAGGCGGAAAAGTCCGTTGAGACCGAAGCGAAAGAGAACACCGCGCCCGAAGCGGCCGCACCTCGGACCGAAACTTCGGAAGCAAAGAGTGCAGCGGAAGAAAATGCACCGGTTCAGCCGGAAGAGAAAACTCCGGAAACGGAAAAACCGGAGGCAGCAGCGGGTACCGAAAACGAAAAAGCGCCCGAGGCTTCCGCCGAAACAGCGGAAGCGACCGCTACCGAAGCGCAAAAGCCCGAGGAAAAAGCGGCCCCCAAAGCCGCAGAGCCCAGAAAATCGCCGCTGAAACAGGTGACGCCGATCAAACGGGCGGGACTGCGCATCAAGAAAAAGAACCGTGCATCGCAGCAGGCTCAAACGGCGGCTTCGTCCAAAGAAGCGGCACGGCTTTCGTCCTACGGCAAGCTCAACGCCGAGGTGCTTGAAGAGCTTCAGCGCAAAAAGAAACAGAAAAAAGGTTCGAAAAGTACGACACAGCGCAAAAGCAGCGGCGTGTCGCTCGATATTTTCGGCGGTTCGATGTCGGACGTGTCGATGGATTACGAAGAAGACGAAGTCGTACTGCTCGATTTGAGCGAAGTGACGCAGGACAAACCGAAAATCGTCGAAGAACCGCGAAAACCCCGCGAAAAGAAACCGGTCGGCAGAAATCCCAATGCGGGACGGCGGGGCGGAGGCGGGCGTTCGCGCCAGGTCTCGCGCGGTAAACGCCGAAAATACACCAAAGAGAAAGCAGGTGACGAAATCGTGACCCACGTAGAAATTCCCGAAGATATCCGGGTATATGAATTTGCCGAAAAGCTCAAGCAGCCCATTTCGGAAGTGATCAAAGTCCTGTTCAACCTGGGCATGATGGTCACGAAAAACGATTTTCTCGGCAAGGACGAAATCGAAATTCTCGCCGAAGAGTTCGAAGTCGAAGTAACCACGATCGACCCGACCGAGCAGTTCGATTACGAACAAATGTACGAGGCTGAAGCCGACCATGAAACATTGGAAGAACGTCCTCCCGTCATCACGATTATGGGGCATGTCGATCACGGGAAAACCTCACTGCTCGACGCGATTCGCAACGCGAGGGTCGCTGCGGGCGAAGCGGGCGGTATCACCCAGCATATCGGCGCCTATACGATCGACAAGAACGGCAAGAAAATTACGTTTATCGACACCCCGGGCCATGCCGCTTTTTCGGCCATGCGTGAACGCGGTGCGCAGGCGACCGATATCGTGATCATCGTCGTCGCGGCCGACGACGGCGTCAAACCGCAGACGATCGAAGCGATCGAACATGCCAAAAAATCGGGTGCGCCGGTGATCGTCGCAATCAACAAAATCGACAAGCCTGAGGCCAATCCCGAACTGGTCAAGGGTCAGATGGCCGAACAGGGCATTACGCCGGTCGACTGGGGCGGCGACGTCGAGTTCGTCCCCGTTTCGGCAAAAACCGGCGAAGGCCTCGACGATCTGCTTGACAATATTCTGCTGACCGCCGAAGTGATGGAGCTCAAAGCCGATCCCAAGGCGCCTGCGAAGGCCGTGGTCGTCGAAAGCAGTGTCGAAAAAGGGCGCGGACCGGTCGCGACCGTTATCGTCAAGAACGGAACATTGCATGTCGGCGACAATGTCGTGTGCGGCAAAGCGTACGGACGGGTACGTTCGCTGATCGACGACAAGGGCAAGCAGATCAAACAGATCGGGCCCAGTGAGACGGCCGTTGTCGTGGGCCTCAACGAGGTCCCGGCCGCCGGCGACACGATGATCGCGATGAAATCGGACAGAGAAGCCCGCGAATTCGCACAGAAACGTGCCGAATACGAGCGTCAGAAAGAGCTTTCGGCCAGTACGAAAACATCCCTGGACGAACTGACGGCGCTGATTGCCGAAGGCAAGCTTAAAACGCTCAAAGTGGTCCTTAAAACCGACGTGCACGGTTCGCTCGAAGCGATCCGCTCGTCGCTGCTCGCGCTGCGCAACGACGAAGTCAAAGTGGAGATTATCTCTTCGGGTGTCGGCGGTATCACGGAAAACGACGTCGAACTGGTGAACAATTCCGAAAACTGCGTATTGCTCGGCTTCAACGTGCGCCCGACGGGTTCGGTCAAAGCCGTGGCCAAGCAAAAAGGCGTCGAAATCCGGACCTACACGGTCATCTATCAGCTTATTGACGATATTACGGGCATGTTGACGGGTATGATGGCGCCGAAGTACAGCGAAGAACACAGCGGACAGGCCGATGTGCGCGAAGTCTTCAAGATTCCCAAGGGAATGGTCGCAGGCTGTGTCGTCGTCGACGGCAAACTGGTACGGGGCGGTCCGGTGCGCGTGATTCGCGACGGGGTCGTCATTCACGAGGGCGAACTGACGTCGCTCAAACGTTTCAAAGACGACGTCAAAGAAGTCGGGACCGGATACGAATGCGGCGTGGTTCTCAACGGTTATGACGATGTCCGTGTCGGCGACGTGATCGAAACCTTCACGCGTGTGGAGCAGAAAGTCGAGCTGTGACTCCGGCCGAAATCAAACGAAAGCGCACCGACGCCATTTTGCAAGAGTTGATTCCCGAGGCGATCTCTCAGCTCAACGATGCGCGCCTGCATGAGCTCGACGTCATCGAGGTTCGGTGCGCGAAGGGACGAAGCGATGCGAAGGTCTATTTGGATCCGCACGACTACGACGATGAAGAACGCCGTCTTTTTCTGCGTCAGCTTGCCAAAGCGCGCCCGATCATCGAAGATTATTGCATGAAAGAACAAGGATGGTTTCGCTGTCCGAAACTGGCGTTCGTTTTCGATGATCAGCTGCAGAAGTCGCAGACCATCGAGGCGCTTTTCAAGAAAATCGAAAAGGAACACGGCGATGAGTCTTGAACACGACATCAAAACGATGGTCGAATCGATCGGCCTGACGCTTTACGATACGGAGCTGGTCACGGAAAACGGCGAGACCATTTATCGTGTAAACGTCAAAGGCGAAGGAGGCACGACGCTCGATCAGTGCGTCGAAGCGACGAAACTCCTTTCGCCGCTTCTCGACGTGACGCCGCCGGTTTCGGGCGAATATCGTCTGGAAGTCAGTTCGCCGGGGATCGAACGCCGTCTGAAGACGCCGGAACACTTTCGTCTTTCCGTCGGCGAAAAGGTCAAGTTGACGCTCAAAGACAAAACGAAGCTGCGCGGTACATTGCAGGCTGCCGAAGACGGAAACATCATTGTGGAAACCGACGAAGGAGAGCAGACGGTCGATTTCGGTGATATCGTCAAGGCCGCGACTTACTTCGAGTGGTGAGTTTTGAGCGAAAAAGCGCTGCAATATGCTGTTGAGGCAGCCTGGGGATACCAGGGGCTGACTTTTCCCAATCCGGCGGTGGGTGCCGCCGTGACCGATCGAAACGGCAGCATCGTGTCGGTCGAGGCGCACCGAAAGGCCGGCGGTCCGCATGCCGAAGTGCTGGCGTTGCAAACCGCCTATGCGGTTTTGTCGGGCGACAAGCGTATCTTTCTTCACGAAACATCCGAACAGATTCACGATTTTCTTCGCAGGCATCACGGCGGGATATTTACCGAATGTACGATTCACGTGACGCTCGAACCGTGCGCGCATCGGGGAAAAACACCTTCGTGTGCCGTGCTCTTAAAAGATGTCGGGATCGGCAAAGTCGTGTATGCCGCGAAAGATCCCAATGCCGCCGCCAGCGGCGGTGCATCGATCCTGCGAGATGCCGGTGTCGAAGTCGAATATCACCCCTCAAATGCGGCCGACAAGCTGCTTTACCCGTTTTCGAGGTGGCTGAAAAAGGGTCGGATAGTCACGTTTAAATGGGCACAGCGGCTCGACGGCACCATCGACGGGGGCATAGTGAGTTCGGAGGCATCCCGCCGGTATGTGCATGCGATGCGTGATGCCGCCGATCTGCTTGTTATCGGCGGCAATACGGTCCGTACCGACCGGCCGACGCTTGATGCCAGACTTGTAGACGGCAAAGCGCCCGATGTGCTGATTCTTTCGAATCGCAACGATTTCGATCCGACGATTCCGCTTTTCGGAGTCGCAGGAAGAACGGTGGAAATTTCGCCGAGGCTGACGCTGTCGCAGCGGCATCGCAATGTCCTTGTCGAAGGCGGACCGGGGCTTTTTGAAACCCTTGAGGGGCAATGCGACCTTTTTTTGTGTTTTGTCGCACCCGCAAGCGGTGGTACAATACGCCTTTTAAACGGAAAGAACGAATTTGAACTTTTGCATTTGCGCCGAAGCGGCGTCGATGCGATGCAATGGATGAAGTGATGGACAAACAAGAAAAAATCGTTTCGATGTTCGATGAAATTGCGCCGACATATGATCGTGCCAACCGGGTCATGAGTATGGGCGTTGACCGCAGCTGGCGCCGAAAAGGATGCGACAAGGCGCTGGAATTCTATGCAAAAGACCATTTGGACCTGATCGTCGATGTCGCCTGCGGTACCGGTGACATGATGGGCTACTGGAAACAGCGGGCAGACCGCAAGAAAATAGGGATCGAAAAGATCGTCGGCGTCGATCCGTCGGAGGGGATGGTGAACGTCGGACGTGAAAAGTTCCCCGATTTTGAATTTTCGATCGCCCGGGCGACCGAACTGCCGCTTGAGGATGCCACGGCCGATATGCTGAGTATTTCATACGGCATCCGGAACGTCGTCGAACGCGAGGCGGCGCTGCAAGAGTTCAACCGTGTGCTCAAACCCGGTGCTATGGTCGTGATTTTGGAGTTTATGAAAAACGAGAATCCTTCGCTGCTAGGCAAAGTACGCGATACATACATGAACAAAGTCTTGCCGAAAATCGGCGGTTTTATTTCCAGAAACAAAGAAGCCTACGAATACCTTCCTAATTCCATCGAAGGCTTTTTAACGGTGGACGGTATGCAGAACGAACTGCAACATGCGGGTTTCGAGGTTCTTTTCACACAAAGTTTTTCCATGGACATCTCGACGCTGATTATCGCCAGAAAGCAATAAAAAGGCTTCCGATGCAGCCGTCGATTACGGTTTCCGCGCTCAACGAACAGATTAAAAATCTGCTTGAAGCCACTTTCTTGCAAGTCGCCGTCGAAGGCGAGCTTTCCCGTATCACGTATCACAACAGCGGTCATATCTACTTCACGCTCAAAGATCCGGCCTCTGCCCTTTCAGGAGTCATGTTCCGAGGCAATGCCTCAAGGCTTCGTTTTCGTCTCGAAGAGGGCATGAAGGTGATTGTCTACGGGGGAATCACACTCTATAAACCTCGGGGAACGTACCAGATCAACGCCGTTTCGATCGAACCGGCGGGGCACGGTGCGTTGGCGTTGGCCTACGAACAGCTTAAAAAGCGCCTGGCTGCCGAAGGTCTTTTCGACAGGTTGCGAAAGAAGCCGATTCCCCCTTATCCCGAGCGCATAGCCGTGGTCACTTCGGCGACGGGTGCCGCGTTGCAAGATATCAGGCGTGTCGCGGCCTCCCGCTGGCCGTTGTCCCGGTTGCATGTTTTTGATGCACTCGTGCAGGGCGAGGAGGCTGCCGATTCATTGCGTCGTGCGCTTGAAGCCGCGGACGCAGGCGGACGGTTCGACGTGATCGTTATCGGGCGCGGGGGCGGGAGTATGGAAGACTTGTGGGCATTCAACGATGAACGCCTTGCCAGAGCGATTGCGGCGGCGGCAACGCCGGTCGTCTCGGCGGTCGGGCACGAAATCGACAGCGTGATCAGTGATTTCGTCGCGGATCTGCGTGCACCGACACCTTCGGCCGCCATACAGATGATTCTGCCCGATCAAAACGAGGTGTTGATGCACCTCGATCAGCTTCAGCGGCGTTTCGATGCAAAAATTGACGAACGGCTGAAACAGGGAGTGAGTGAAATCAGGCATTTGCACGAAAGCTACGTGCAGCATTCGGTCGATCGAAAACTTCAGGCACAGATGCAAACGTTGGCATCGTTAAAAGAGAATCTGGCTCGTCAGATGGCTTTTGTATTCCAAAAACGCCAGAGTGATCTGATGCCGATGCAGCGGCGGATGGATGAAGCGATCGATCAGAAACTGCGCAACAAACAAATGGAAGCCGAGCGTCTTGGCAATGCATTGCAGGCACAGTCACCTGAAAAGCGCGACAAAAAAGGATTCGCCCAGATCGTGAAAAACGGCCGTCCGGTTTCATTGTCGGACGTGCAGGAAGGCGATATGCTCGAACTAATGGATTCTCATAATATAGTAAGCACGGAAGTGAAGCATATCAAAAAAACGAATGGTTGAGAGTTGCTTGCACTTTTTCCGATGGAAACAAATTCGAGAAATTTCAAGAATTTTTCGAATTCCGCACAAAACCCCTTGACATTGGGAGCGGATTTTCCTATAATTCCCGTCC
>CAZYEW010000019.1:15146-24545 GCA_964646705.1 uncultured Sulfurimonas sp. | reverse complement strand
AAGTAAAGCAGGCTTCGAACGCCCAGCGCCGCCAAAAAAGCCAGCAACGCCATTAGCCACGCCGTGCGCAGGGAAACGTCCGGCGCATTAATATCGCTTGCGCGCTTGGAAAATAGGGACACGGAAACCTTCCGATAAGAATTTGCTTGGTCTGACAGTAAGATGATAACGGGAAGAAATTGAAAAAGAGATGAAAAACGGTCCCGACCGGCGGGACCGCCGCAGCAATTATTTCAGGCCGGAGATGTACTCTGCAACTGCTTTGATGTCGGCATCGCTGTACGAAGCGACCTGGCCTTTCATCAGTGCACCCATGCCGTGAGCGTTGAGCGTACCGGCTTTGTAGCCGTGCAGTTTCTTTTCGATTTCGGCTGCCGGCTCGCCGCCGATGACCGCCGATTTTCCGAGTGCTTTTTTCTCACCTTTGGCACCGTGGCATGCGGCACATTTTTTGAACAGAGCTGCACCGTCTGCAGCCATCAGGGATACGCTTGCTACCAGAAGAGTCAGAGCGATTTTTTTCATGAGTCAATCTCCAAATGTTGAATTTCGGAGCCAATTATATATCGCACGATCTTAAAAGAATCATAATTTTTCAAGTTGTTCCGGCGCGAATCCCGCCGTGCTTAGAGAAATGTTACAAGCAAAATGGTAAAATCGCATACTTTCGTTACCCAAAAGGAGCGCGTATGCGTTACATCGACGACGATTTGGCGGGAAAAACCATTCTGATCACCGGCGGAGCGGGGTTTATCGGTTCGAATCTGGCTTTTTATTTTCAGCACAATCATCCAAAGGCGCGCGTCGTGGTGCTCGACAGTTTTCGCAGCGGCGAAACGCTGAGCAACGGCAACCTCAAAAGTTTCGGCCATTTTAAAAATCTCGTCGGCTTCACCGGCGACGTCATCAGCGGCGACATCAACGACAAAGCGCTGCTGGCGAAACTCGAACGCGACTACCGTTTCGACTATATTTTTCACGAAGCGGCGATTTCCGATACGACCGCGCTGGAGCAGGATCTGATGGTGCGTACCAACCTCAACGCGTACCGAGATCTGCTCGACATGGCCGTGCGTCAGGGTGCGAACATGATCTACGCGTCGTCGGGCGCGACCTACGGCAACGCGCCTTCGCCGCAGACCGTCGGCCGCGAAGCGCCGCAGAACGTCTACGGCTTTTCCAAACTGATGATGGACCATCTCAGCCGCGACTATATGCAAAAGGAGTCGATCGGCATCGTCGGACTGCGCTATTTCAACGTGTACGGGCCGCGGGAATTTTTCAAAGACAAAACCGCATCGATGGTCGTGCAGTTCGGCCATCAGATCCTTGCAGGAAAAAATCCGCGCCTGTTCGAGGGTTCGGACAAAATCCTGCGCGACTTTATTTATATCGAAGACGTGATCCAGGCCAACGTATTGGCGATGCATCCTAAAGAAAGCGGCGTCTACAACGTAGGAACCGGCAAGGCCCGTTCGTTTCAGGATATCGTCGATATCCTTCAGGACCAGCTGGGTATCCATACCCCGTGCGAATACATTCCCAATCCCTACGTCGGCCGCTATCAGTTTCATACCGAGGCGGACATCGCCCCGACGATGCGCGGTCTCGGGTATGCGCCGCGCTATGAGCTCGAAGCGGGGATCCGCGCCTATCTGCCCGAAATCAAACGGCTTTTCGACGAAGAGGTCCGATGATTCCGTCGCTGAAAAACTGCCGTCCCAATATTCTCGTCGTGGGCGATTTGATGATCGACCACTATTTGTGGGGCAGCGCCGAACGTATTTCTCCCGAGGCTCCGGTGCAGGTCGTCGATATCGCCAAAGAGACGACGGTGCTCGGCGGCGCGGGCAACGTCGTGAACAACCTGGCGGCGCTGGGGGCGTCGGTCAGCGTCGCGTCGGTGATCGGCGACGATGCCAGCGGCACGGAGCTGACGATCATGCTCAAAAGCATCGGCGTCAAAACCGAAGGGCTGGTGACGCAGCGCGGGCGAAAAACGAGTAAAAAAAGCCGTATCGTCGCGGCGAACCAGCAGATTCTGCGTTACGACAAAGAGTCCAAAGAAGCCATCGGCGACGCTTCCGTCGCCAAGATTCTCGATGCCGTGCGCAAAGACCTGTTTTTGTACGACGCCGTCGTGCTTTCCGATTACGGCAAAGGCGTCGTCACCGAAGCGCTGGCACAGGGGATCATCACCCTGGCGAAGGAGCAGGGCAAAAAGGTGCTGGTCGATCCGAAAGGGCGCGACTACCGCAAATACCGCGGGGCACATCTGCTGACGCCGAACAAAAAAGAAGCCCAGGAAGCGACGGGCGTTTTCATCGAAGACGATGCAAGCCTGCGTGAGGCGCTGTTGTGGCTGAAAGAGCGCTGCGAGCTCGATCGTTCGATGATCACGCTGTCCGAAGACGGGATTGCGGTGTTCGACGACGGCCTCAAGCGCTTTCCGACGGTCGCGCAGGAGGTATACGACGTCACCGGTGCGGGCGATACGGTGATCGCGTCGATCGCCTATGCGTTGAGCGCGGGCCGCGACATCGACGAAGCGGCGCGGTTCGCGAATCTGGCTGCGGGTGTCGTCGTGGGCAAAATCGGTTCGGCGACGGTGACGCTCGACGAGATCGAAGCCTATGAGGCGATGCTGCACCAAAGCAGTTCGGATGCACACATCAAGACGTTCGACGAGATTCGGCGCATCGTCGAGCGCTGCCGCGGCGAAGGCAAGCGGATCGTCTTTACCAACGGCTGTTTCGATATTCTGCACGTCGGGCACGTCAAATACCTGCAAGAAGCCAAAAGTTTCGGCGACGTGCTGATCGTCGGGCTCAACTCCGATGCCTCGGTGCGCGCGCTTAAAGGCCCGTCGCGTCCGGTCAACGCCGAAGACGACCGCGCCTATATTCTCGCTGCGCTCGAATCGGTCGATTACGTCGTGAAATTTTCCGAAGAGACGCCGCACGACCTCATCGAAATGCTGCGCCCCGACGTGCTGGTCAAAGGCGGCGACTATCGCGGAAAAACGGTGGTCGGCAGCGAATTCGCCGGCGAGCTGAAACTGGTCGATTTCGTCGAAGGCAAAAGTACGACGTCGACCATCGAAAAAATCAAACACGGGAGCGGAACATGCTGAAAAAGACAGTGGCTGCTTTGTGCTTTGCCGTGCCGCTGATGGCGATGCACGAAGTCGAACTCAACCTTAACAACTACGATCTGGATGCGAAACTGCATCTGGATATGGGGCAGTTCAATCCTTCGGTCGAGCCCGGAAGCGTCTTTTTCGGTGCGCGTTACCTGCACGCATCGCGGCAGCACAGCGATGATGACCTGAACAAAGACAACGATCTGTTCGACGGCCATTTTTTCGTTCGTCAGCGGCTCTCGGGAGCCCGTGCGCTTTCATTGGGAATGGGCATGAAGTTCGTCTACACCTCGGTGCAAAGCCATGATTTCTATGCGCTGCCGCTTGGTTTGATGGCCGATTACGACCTGCCGCTGGGGATGAACATTCCCGTGACGATCGGCGGCACGTTTTATTATTCGCCGCAGGTGCTTTCGTGGAGCGATGCCAAGAACTATATGGAATACGACGTGCATCTGGACGTGATGTTTATCGACCGTGCGGGCATAACGGGCGGCTATCGCAAAGTCGATACCGATTTCGATCTTTCCCACGGCGATCTTGTCTATAACGAAACCTGGTTTATCGGGGTCAAGTTCCGATTCTGACACGCTTTTTTTTCAATCACCGATAAGCTTCTGCGCCGCATCGATGACCTCGCGGGCTTCGATGGAGCGCATACATTCATGATGTTTCAGCGGGCATTCGCGTTTCATGCACGGGGCACAGTCGAGGTCGTGGCGCACGACGGCGCTTTTGGGGTTTTTCCACTGGCAGGTTTCGCGGTGGCGCGTCGGGCCGAAGACGGCGACGGTCGGCACGCCGTAAGCGGCGGCAACGTGCATGGGACCGCTGTCGTTGGTGACGAAAAGCGACAAACCGCCGACGGCGGCACAGAGGGTTTCGATCGTCGTTTTGCCGGCGAGGTTCGTGACGTTTTCGATACCGCGCCGGCGCAGGTCGGCTTCGATGTCGTCGGCGATGTCGGTTTCACCGGGGCCGCCGAAGACGACGATATCGAAGCGCTCGGCGAAATGTGCGGCGACGGCGGCGAATTTTTCGGGATACCACCGTTTGGCGGAGCCGTAGGTGGCACCGGGATTGATGCCCAGCGTCGGGCGTGCGTACCGACGGGGTTCGATGAAAAGCCGCAGCGGGCCTGCCGGCGATTCGGAACCGCACAGGGTATTCGCCAGCGTCTGGTACTGTTCGACCAGATGGGTATCGCGCGAAAGCGCTACGGCACGATCGAGCAGCAGCGAGGCGTGCAGGCTTTTGCGCGCGACCGTGCGGGGCGTTCCCGTCAGCCGCAGCAGCAGCGAGGCGTGAATCTGGCTGCGAAAGCTAATCGCCGCGTCGTGGCGGCCGAGCCTTTTGGCAAGGCGGTAGGTGTTGAGCAGACGGCTGCCGCCTTGTTTGGTGTCGTCGACGATCGCTTTGCGGCAAAAGGGGTGGTGCCGGAGTGCGGCGATACTCACGGCCGAGCCCACGAAGGTCAGCCGTGCCTGCGGAAAACATTCGCACAGGCGTTCGATGGCCGGGGTCGCCATGACCGCATCGCCGAGCCAGTTGGGAAGAATGATTAAAAGACGCAACTAGCTTTCCTTTTCGTTCGGATGTGTTCGTTCCAGCCGGTACACGGGGGCGTCGCTGACGGGAAGTTCGCTGCCCGAAACATGCCGTCCGTCCCGGTCGGTCCATGTCACCGTTTCGGGAAACCGCCGGGTTTGCCGGGTGCCGTTGCACCATAGAATATGCAAGATGCCTTCGGGTTTTTCCAAAAACATTTCGTACACGCCGCGTTTTTCGTGCAGCGTGAGGTAACGGGCCTGCCCGGTCTGCTCGATCAGGGTGCGCATCGCGGCAAAAGCGGGGCGTTCGCGCCATCCGTCGCGCGTGTCGACCAGGCCGTATCCCGGCGCGGCGAGCTGGTGCCAGTAGACCGTGCGCACCTGACGGGTCGCAAGCGTCAGCAGATAGTAGCGTACCAGGTACGATGCGTGGGCCTCTTCGTCGATGCACTCTTTTTCGCTGGTGGGCGCATAAGGCGCGGTGCCGGTCAGGGGCCAGTTCGTCTCGGTGAAGTAGAGCGGAAATTTCGCCCGGGGCGAGAGCGCGGCAAGTGCGGCGAGCAGATTGGTTTTGCATACGAGGTCGCAGCCTGCCTGCGTGTTTTCCGGCGCGCCGCGCCGATCGACGTAGAGCAGGGCCGATACGGCGTCGAAACGCACGCCTTTGGCATTGAAAAGGGCATGGGCGGCGTAGTGGTATTCGAAATCGATCACACCGGGGCCGATCAGTTCGATACCGGGGAACTCGGCATCGCGAAGCTTTTGGGCGGTTTGGAAAAAGTCGAGGTATTCGCCGACGCTGAAGAATCCCCATTTGGCACGGTTGATCGTCGTGCCGATCTGAAAGCGCGTTCCCAAGGGTGCAAGGGCTTCGAAACAGCGGCGCAAAGCGCGTTCGCGCAGACGGGCGTCTTCGACGTGTTCGCGGTCTTGCATCAGCACGAAAAAGACGCGGCGCCGGCCGAGCCGTTTGACGAAGGTCGCGATGTCGTCGAGGCGGTCGGGTTCCCACAGCGCAATGCGTATGAGAATCTCTTCGACGCCGAGCCGTTCGATCGCTTCGAGTGTTTTGTCGGGTGCGCGCAGCGGATCGACGCCGAGGCCGACGAAGGTTTCGGAAGCGATGTCGCGGGTACGCAAAAAAGGAAGGGCCAAAAACGCGGGCAGCAGCCACAGCGCCGAAAGGGCCGTTTTGAGGAGCGAGCGGCTCTGCGCACGCCGCATCGTTTTTTTGTACGCGCGGTCTTTGAGCTGGCCGGGCTGGTCGGAATAGGCGTCCCAGAAAAACGGTGCTTTCATAGCGCCATTATAACGTTATCGCACCGTAATGTTTCCATCGTAGCGCCACCGGTGAAATTCGAGGGTTTTGCCCGCAAACAGCAGCCGCTGCGAAACGGAAGTGAATGCGACATCACGGGTTTTGAAACGCAGCAGCCGAGGTGTGCAGGCGATCGGATGCGGCCGGAAGTCGGCGATATCGAAGCAGCGTACCCGGTCCGCCGCGGGGTTGTATTCGACGGCCCGCTGCCCTTCGACCCATCCGAAAACACCGTTGCGGTAGTAATCCGCGACGAAATGGGTATCGCTCAGCAGAGATTTTCCGGCAAAATCCGGCATCAGCTTTTTGTAGTCGCCGGCGACGAGATCGACGACGGTCGGTGCGATGTCGCGCTGCGAGACGTAGGCGTCGATCGCCTGAGGGGCGATTCCTTTGCCGTAAAAAGCCAGGGGGATGAGGTAGTTCTCGAAATTGCCTTCGATGCCGCCGCCGCAGTGGTCGGCGAAAAAGACGAAGAGGGTATTCGGATAGCGCTTCTGCAGCGCCGTGACGAAATCACGCAGGGCTTCGTCGGAGAAGTGCAGGGCGTTGAGGCGGGCGTTTTCGCCGGGATCGTCGCTGAAATGTTTCGAAGCGATACCCTCGGGCAGCATGCTGTCGTGCGTCGTCGCGCCGTTGATGCCGATGACGAAAGGTTCGGGCATGGATGCGAGCGTGTCAAGCACGAAGGCGTAGAGGTCCTGATCGTACACGCCCCAGCTGTTGGTGCCGTAGCGGCGTATTTTTACGTCTTCTTTGCCGTAGCTTCGGTGAAATCCCAGCGTCTGGGCGAAGGCGCCGGTCCCGCTGGTCTCTTTGGCGGTGCCCTGAAAAAACGCGCTGGAATATCCCCGTGCATCGAGCAGGTCGATCAGCGAACGGTAGCGGAAATTCTGCAGCTGGGTTTTGGCGACGCTGCGGCCGAGCGGATTTTGAAACGAGACCAGGGTCGCGAACATGCCTTCGGTCGTGCGGTGTCCGCCCGCAACAGCGGCTTTGGGGTGCAGGGATTTGGCCAGGACGGCGTCGAAAAAGGGCGTCGTTTGAACGCCGTAGCCGTAGGGACGCATATTGCGCCCGCTCCAGCTTTCGAGAAAAAAGAGCACGACGTTGCGCCGCTGCGGACGGAGGCGGTAGCCGTCGGGATCATCGTAAATTTCGCCGAATGCTTTGCGGGTTTGCGCGGCGTCGAGGGTTCCGACGGAAGGTGCCTTGAGGCGTCCTTTGGCATTGAAAAGCGAAAAGACGGCACTGTAGCTGCCGTTTTGCGCCAGGGCGGCCAGACGAACGTCGCCGATCTGGCTGGCCTGCCACGGGTTGAGGGGAATGGTGTTGAACATGCCCCGGATGAAAAAGACCGACAGCGCGATCAGCAGCAGCTTTTTCGGCAGATAGTAGCGGTCGGCAGGCACGGACGAAAAACGTCGGACGCAGCAGCGGTAGAACCCGACCAGCAGCGGCACGAAGGCCGCCAGAGCGAAAAGCGTGAACCCTCTGTGCTGCGTCCAGGCGGTGAGAAACAGCCCCGAGGCATCGTTGAGCGCATCGGTGATTTCGTAGCCGATATGCCGGGAGGCGTCTTCGAAATACAAAATATCCGAGAGCTGAAGCATGACGAGCGACGTGAGCAGCAGGGCCGAAACGGCCGCGGCGGCTTTGCGGTTGACGTCGAAAAGCGTCCCCGCCAGGGCGACGACGGCGGCCATGGCAACATCGAAACGGTAGCCCCAAATGACGGCATAGAGCAGCGTACTCCAGCCGTAGCCGTCGTAACGTCCGGCGTAAAACGCCAAAAACAGCAGTTTGGTTGCGATCAAAACAAAATAGGCGGCGAAAAAAACGAAAAAATAATTGCGAAAAAATCTCAAAGCGACCCTTGGTATCGAAGGCGCCAATTGTAGCGCAGACTAATCGAAGATAGGATAAAATTCCTAAAAAAAAGGTGCGCCAATGAAACTATCCGTCATCGGAACGGGCTACGTCGGCCTGGTGAGCGGGACCTGTTTTGCCGAGATGGGCAACCGCGTGACGTGCGTGGATATCGACGAAGCCAAAATCGAGCGGCTGCGTCGGGGCGAAATCCCCATCTACGAGCCGGGACTGGAGACGATGGTGCTCGAAAACCACGCCAAAGGCAGCCTGCGATTCACCACGGATATCCGTGAGGCCGTCGAAAACAGCGACATCGCCTTCATCGCGGTGGGGACGCCGATGGGCGAAGACGGCAGCGCGGATCTGCAGTACGTGCTGGCGGTGGCCAAAAGCATCGGCGAGTACATGACGCATCCGATGGTGATCGTCGACAAATCGACGGTGCCCGTCGGCACGGCCGACAAAGTGCGCGAGACGATCGCACGCGAGCTCGAAAAGCGCGGCGAGACGATCGATTTCGATGTCGTTTCCAACCCCGAATTTCTCAAAGAGGGGGCGGCGATCGAAGATTTCATGCACCCCGACCGGGTGGTGATCGGTGCCGACAGCGAAAGGGCGATGCAAATCATGCACGACCTGTACGCACCGTTCATGAAGCGCAGCGACCGCTTTATCGGCATGGACGTACGCAGTGCGGAGATGACCAAATACGCCGCCAACGCGATGCTGGCGACGAAAATCAGTTTCATGAACGAAATCGCCAACATCTGCGAACGCGTCGGCGCCGACGTCAACCGGGTGCGTCACGGCATCGGCAGCGACAGCCGCATCGGATACAGCTTTATCTACCCCGGCTGCGGGTACGGCGGCAGCTGTTTTCCCAAAGACGTGCAGGCACTGGCGAAAACGGCCAAAGACGTCGGCTACACCCCGCGCGTGCTCGACGCGGTCGAAGCCGTCAACGCCGAGCAGAAAAAAGTGCTGCCGCGCAAGGTCGCGCGCCGTTTCGGCGAAGATCTTTCGGGCCGCACTTTCGCCGTGTGGGGTTTGGCGTTCAAGCCTGAAACCGACGACATGCGCGAAGCGTCGTCGATTACGCTGATCCGCGAACTCGTCGCCCGCGGCGCGAAGATCCGCGCCTACGACCCCAAAGCGATGCATGAAGCCGCCATGCACTACCTGCGTGATCTTCCCTCGCGCGATGCGAGCGGCGAAGCGCTGCCGATCGCTAAAACCGGCGATACGCTGACGTATGTCGGCAGCAAATACGATGCGCTCGACGGGGCGGATGCGCTGATTCTCGTGACCGAATGGCCGGAGTTCCGCAGCCCCGATTTCGACGAAATGAAAAAACGCCTCGCCTCGCCCGTCTTTTTCGACGGCCGCAACCAGTTCGACCGCGCGCGGATGGAGGAGCTGGGCTTCGAGTACGTGCAGATCGGGGTGTAGCGTGTCCGCAAGCTCGCCTTGGAAAAACTCGATGAGATACGGCGTTATCTCGAGATGATAGAACGCGC
>CAZYEW010000019.1:9160-15046 GCA_964646705.1 uncultured Sulfurimonas sp. | reverse complement strand
TCGCCTTGGAAAAACTCGATGAGATACGGCGTTATCTCGAGATGATAGAACGCGCCGTATGACCGTTCTCGTCGTTCGTACCGACAAACTCGGTGATTTCATCACGGCGCTTCCGACGCTGTACGCGCTCAAACATCACCCGTCGCAGCCGCGCGTCGTCGCCTGCGTCGCCCCGCTGAACCGGGAGCTGGCCGAAGCTTGCGACTTCATCGACGAAGTGGTCACGGATGACGGGGCATCGCCGATACAGCTGGCTGCGAAGCTCCGCCGGGTCGGTGCGGATGCGTCGCTGACGCTGTTTTCGAATACCCGCGTCGCACTGGCGCAGTTTCTTGCCCGGATTCCGCGCCGTATCGCTCCGGCGACGAAACTGGCGCAGTTTTTCTATACCGACCGTGTCGTGCAGCGGCGTTCGCGCGTCGAAATGGCGGAATACGCCTACAATCTGGCGCTTGCCAAGACGCTTTTTCCCGATTTGAACACGGCGTATCGCCGGCCCCTGCTGTCGTTTTCGGAGGCGGAGCGTGCCGCCGTGTATCGGAAGTTTTGCGACAAGTACGGTATTTCCAAGCCGGTCGTCGCCTTTCATCCGGGATTCGGCGGCTCCAGCGATGCCAACTGGACGCTCGATCAGTACGTGCAGCTGGTCGCGTCGATTTCGGATGTCTCGGGGATTCAGCCCGTCATGACGTTCGGACCCGACGAAACGGCGCTGCGCACGGAAGCGGCACGCAAAACGCGGGGACTGGACGTGATTTTGTACACCTCCGACGACGGGCTGGTCGCGTTCGCGCAGCTGCTGGCGTCGTTTCGGCTGTTCGTGAGCACGTCGACGGGCACCTACCATCTGGCCTCGGCCGTCGGCACGCCGACGATGACCTTTTTCGCCGATACGCTGTTTGCGTCGGTCAAACGCTGGAAAGCCGTCGGCGACGCCGCCAAACAGCATCCGTACATGCTGCCCGCAGACGAGGGAAAACGCGCCGAAATGTTTGCTCGGGTGAAAACGGAGCTGCGGGCGCTTGTTTCCGACGCGTAGTGTGTCAGCCGTCCGTGCGAATCGTATTGAAAAAGCGGTGCAGGTCGATCGCCTTTCGGTCGTATTTCCACTCCAGTTCGACATGGCCGTTCGATTCGAAACGTGCGAGATGGACGACGCTTTGAAGCTGCGGATAGGCGGTGGCGGTGAAACAGATTTTGTTCGGATACGCAAGCGCGTCGAAGGCTCGGATATGCGCCTCGGTCGCCAGGTAGCCGTCGCTGAATTTGAAGACGAGCTTGCGGGGATTGATGCGTTCGACGCGCCGGTCCCATTTGCGTTTGGCGTCGTCGGCGCTTCGGTAGTGCAGAAAATGCAGCTCGGTACCGTCGGCGAGGACGCCGATCGGGTAAGGGGTTTCGCGCAGCTCGTCGTCTTGCATCAGTGCGGCGTAATATTTCGATGCGGTTTTCGGAATAAAGCGTACGATCTGCAGTTTGTCGGGCGAAAAACCGTCGAGCAGCTGCAGGTAGTCGGGCGCGAAAATGAAAAGGCTCTGAAACGGCGAAGCGTAAGGCAGGCCGAAGCGCTGATAGGTGCGCGTTCCCCAGCAATTGTTGGAGATAATGGAAACGTCGTGATGGCGCAGGCGAAGCCGGTGATAAAAATGTTTGAGCGCTTCACGGCCGGATTTGAGCGAATGCTTCAGATTCACCGCTTGCCTTTGAGCCGCTGTTTGAACCGTGTCTTCGCCTGCAGCGCGGCGGCGCTTTGACGGGCGATTGCGACCGCACGCTCGGGGTCGAAGCCGCTTGCGGCGGCGTATCGGCGGGCCAGCCGTTCGAGGTCTTCGTCGCGGGCCCAGAATTTGGCGAAATTTTTCAGCCCTTCTTCGGGCGAAACGTGTTTGAATTGCATACGGTTGATATCGACGAGGCTGAACCGATAGCCGCCGTCTTCGCGCCCGACGAGGATGTTCCCCGGCGAATAGTCCACGTGCCAGACACCCCGATCGTGCAGCGTGCGGGTAAAATCGGCGAAGGCGTCGAGCACCGCTTCGCAGTCGTCGACGGCATGGTGAAACGCTTCGCGGATCGTGAAGTCGTAAGGCAGATGCAGCGACAGGTAGTAGCTGGCCGAAAACAGCCCCCGTTCGTAAAATTCGATATAGCCCACGGGCTGCGGCGTGGCGATGCCGCGTTTTTCGAGTTCGCGTGCGTTGTGAAACGATTTGGCGGCTTTGGAGGCGCGAAAGCGCCCGTAGACGATACGGTTGAGCAGGTGCGGGATCTTGAAGGCCTTGACGACGACGTCTCGGCCGAGCATCGGCACGATACGCAGTTCGTTGCGGGCTTTGTGAATGCTTTCGTGTACCGTATCGAAATGCGTCGCGATGTCGGGCAGCAGCGGGGCGAAATCGGAAAAGTCGGGATGCACTTCACTGCGGTACGTCACACGGCGGCCTTGGGAGTGGAATAGGTAGCGTTATTATATCGAAGGGGCCGAAAATGCTAAAATATGCCGCAAGGGGTGCGTGATGATATGGATTTTTCTGGGTGCGGCAGCGGTGCTGGTCGCGGGTTATCGGGCGTACGACAACATACGGCGCTGCGGGTACGATGTCCGCCGTGACTACCGCTACGACGTCTCGAATGCGCCTGAACTTGAAGCGGCGATCGAGGGGAATACCGTTCGGTTCGCGCATACGGCCGTGCAGACGGTGCTTGTCGAAGTCGAGATGGCCGCATCGTTTTGGGGGCTGTGGCGGCGTCCCGGTGTCGATGTGCGTTCGGGTACGCGCGTTTCGCGGCATGTTTTCGAACACGGCGGACGGGGACGGCGTTTTCTCGTTGTTGATGCCGAGGCATCCCGGCTTGAATGTTCGCCGCGAACCCTGCGCCGTTTCCGTATCGTCGGAGTACGGGCCTTGGCACTGCCGGAACTTTCGTCCGGGCTGCTGGTCCTTTCGCCGCATCCCGACGATGCGGAAATCGCGGCGTTCGGTCTGTACGCCGCCGCCGCTGCGAAAGCGGCCGTTGTGACGGTGACGGCGGGCGACGGCGGAAAACGCCCCTACAAAACGCTGATCGGTGACGAAACGGCGGCTTACGAACTCAAAGCGCAGATGCGTGTCGGAGACAGCCTGTGCGTGCCGCGTTTGGGCGGGGTGGCGGCGGAGCGCATTGTCAATCTGGGCTATTCCGACGGCACGCTCGCAGCGATGTATCGCAGGCCGGATACGCCCGTTGCCGCGCCGAAAACGACGATCGGTTCGCCGCAGCGGTACCGGCGGCTCAATTCCGGGACCGTGGCGCTGCCGCCGCGCGAAACGGCGACGTGGAACGGCCTGGTCGACGATCTGTGCCGGCTGCTGCGCACCTTCGACCCCCAAACACTCGTGCTGCCTTTTCCCCGGTTCGATCGCGCGCCCGACCACCGCTATGCGACCCTGGCGATGATCGAGGCGATTTTGCGTGAAGAACGTACGCAGATGACGCTGCTGCTGTATACGAACCATCTGCCCGAAAACGAGCTTTATCCCTACGGGCCCGCCGGTACGGCCGTCGATTTGCCGCCTTCGCTCAATGCAAAGGTTTCGCTGCTTCCCGTTTCGTTTCCGCTGGAAGCGTCGATGCAGGCACGCAAACTGCTGGCGCTCGAGGCCATGAGCGTGCTGCGCCCCGATCCGTCATGGACGACACCTTCGGGCATGGCGGCGCTGGGGTGCAAAGCGGCGGTCAATCTGCTTAAAGGCAAGGACAAAAGCTATTTCCGCCGTGCCGTGCGTGCGAACGAGCTCTTTTTTTCCCTCCATGCAAGTGCGCTTCATTCACCGCAGACACTGGCGTCGCTGTTTCCCGAGGGTTTTTTCGACAACGCTTCCCAGCCTGCGACGACTGCCGCGGGAGAAAAGGCTTCGAGCGCCGCGGAGTAGTCGGGAACGGCTGCTTCCATTGCGCGCTGCATCGTCTCGGCCAGGGCTTGCGGCGTCTGTGCGGCGACGAATCGTGCAAGCTCGCCGCGCATGATGTCACTGACGCCTCCTGGCGCGTCGGTGGCGACGACTTTGGTGCCGCAGGCCATCGCTTCGATCAGCACCATGCCGAGCCCTTCGAAACGGGAACTCAAGACGAAAAGATCGGCGTGTTTCATCCACGGGTAGGGATTGCCGAGCTTGCCCGTAAGATGAACGAACGCCTGTGCGCCGAGTTCGGCAATTTTGCGTTCGACGCTTTCTCGGGCATGGCCGTCGCCGACGATAACGAGCTTCGGCGGCGTGCGAAGGCGTGCGCGCAGCAGCATGTAGGCGTCGATGAGCAGCGGGATGTTTTTGTTGGGGGTGATGCGCCCGACGCTCAGAATATAGGGGCCGTCGATGTCGGGAACGTAGGCTTGGGCCTGCTTGCGCACCGTTTCAAGATCGACGGGATTGGTGACAATATCGACCGAAGCGGGCGCAAACCCCGCGATGTCGGCCGTTTGCAAAAACCGTTCGCGGACCCCGTGCGAGACGCAGACGATGCGCTTATGTGCGTAGAGCCGGCGCAGGTAGAAATTTTGCAGCGCGCTTCCCGGGAACAGGAACATGCTTTCGACAACCTGCACGAAACGCGGATCGTGCAGGTTCCACAGGGTTTCGAAGGTTCCCTGGCCCCGTGCGACGATGAGGTCGAAAGGGCCGGTGCGTTGTTCGAGTGCCGCAAGCCGGCGGCGAAAAAGTTTCGAGAGGTAAAAGCCGCTCCAGTAAAAGTAGCTGCGCCGCATCACGGCGTTGAGCAGCCGGGCTCCCAGCTGCCCGAGCAGGCCCGCAGGCGAGCGCCGCATTTGCGCTTCGAGATCGAAGCGGTGCACGCCGACCGCCGGATCGGGGAAAAGCTCTTGCACGTTTTTGAAGTAGATCAAATGCGCGTCATGCCCTTCGCGCGCGAACGCTTCGGCCAGATTGACCGCCGCACGCTCCATGCCGCCGAGTTTGAGGCTGCGGACGACGACGGCGATTCGCATGGGGCTCCTTTGCACGGTTCTGTGTGCAAAACTATAACGATAAACCGATATAATTTTGCAATGAAGATCACCGCCAATATCATCACCCTCAACGAAGAAGCCAATATCGCCGCGTGTATCCGGTCGGTACAGGCCGTCTGCGACGAAGTGCTCGTCGTCGATTCGCAAAGCACCGACCGAACCTGCGAAATCGCGGAATCGCTCGGCGCCCGGGTCGTGGTGCAGCCCTATCTGGGCGACGGCCCGCAAAAGGCGTTCGGGGCGCCGCTGGCGACGTACGACTGGATTTTGAGTATCGATGCCGACGAGCGCCTCGCTGCCGATGCCGTGAGCGCGATCGAGGGGCTGGATCTTGAACGCACCGCATTCGATGCGTTTTCGTTCGCCCGCAAAACTTTCGTCGGCAGGCGGCAGATTCGCCAATGGTATCCCGACCGGGTGACGCGGCTGTATCACCGGGAAAAATGCGGTTTTTCGGCCGCACGCGGGCATGCCCGCGTCGAAACGGACAACGTGTACGACCTCGATGCTCATCTGCTGCACTACTCCTACGCCGACTTTTCCGAGATGATCCGAACGACGCACAAGTTCATCACCCGCGGGGCGCGACTGGCGTACGAAGCGGGAAAGCGCGCCGGCACCTTCGATCCGATCATGCACGGCACGGGTGCGCTGTTCAAGGCGCTGATCCTCAAACGCGGCCTTTTCTACGGCCCCGACGACTGGCACGTCGCGGTCATTTCGGCGTATAGTTCCTACATGAAATACGTGGTGATGCGGGACCTTCAGGATGCGGAAAATAAAACCGTATGATATAATAGTGGAAAAAAGACGGAGGATGGCATGTTGACCATTTCATCGAGCGATATCGTACGCAAACCGTCGTTTGTCAGTCGTCCCAA
>CAZYEW010000019.1:0-9060 GCA_964646705.1 uncultured Sulfurimonas sp. | reverse complement strand
TGACCATTTCATCGAGCGATATCGTACGCAAACCGTCGTTTGTCAGTCGTCCCAAAGAGATTACTTTCGTCGAAGATGCCAAACGCCATGTGATTCGCAGTGTCGTCATTCCCTACGAACTGTACGAAAAAGTTCGTGAAAGCATCGAAGACGAACTCTATCTTTCGCAGAATGAAGGTGCACTTTCGCAGTCGGCCTACGACGAATTTCTCGAAACCGAAGCGGTGGCGGAGGAACTGCCGTGAAACGCGGAGAGATCTATCTTGTCGATTTCGGCAAAAAATACAATAGTGAATTCGGTAAACGGCGTCCGGCAGTGATTGTGCAAAACGACATTGCGAACCGCAATATCGGCAAAGTGGCGTTCAAAGGTATTACCGTCGCCCCGCTGACGACGAATCTGCAAGGCGGTACGGTCCGTCTGAGGATCGAAGCACGCGAGGGGTTGGAACGTACCAGCGAAATTTGCATCAACGAAGTGTGCACGCTCGACATTCGCCGTTTCGATCTTTCCAAACCCCTGACCGTACTCGACGCCCGCGAAACGGCATTGCTCGATGCGCGGATGCGGGCGCACCTGGCGTTATGAAACCTCGCCTGATCGAATTGTGCCTCTCCCCCGATCTGGGCGGGCTGGAGCTGTATATGGTGCGTGCGGCCAAGGCGCTCGACGACGATTTCGAGGTGCTGTCGGTGATCAATGC
Organism: uncultured Sulfurimonas sp.; assembly: GCA_964646705.1. GTDB lineage: Bacteria > Campylobacterota > Campylobacteria > Campylobacterales > Sulfurimonadaceae > Thiomicrolovo. Next base: position 8,356 of record CAZYEW010000019.1, on the reverse strand, counting down.
GGAAGGGAAGCTGGCGGCGTATTACCGCGATACGCCCTATCGCTTCGAGGCGCTGCGGCGCAGGGGCGCGGCCGGCATCTTCGCCGCGGCGAAAAAACTGGCGCATCTGATCGACCGTGAAGCGGCGGACGTCGTGCATTTGCACTGGACCAAAGATATCCCCGTCGCGGTATTGGCGAAAAAACTCGCTTCGCACAAACCGAAACTGGTGCAGACGCGCAACATGACGATGACGCGCTTCAAAAACGACCCGTACCACCGTTTTCTCTACCGCAATCTCGACCTGATGCTGCCCGTGACGCATCAGGTGGCCGCGCAGCTGGAACGTTTCATCCCCAAAGCCGCGCGTCCGCGCATCGAAGTGCTCTATATGGGCTCGGACCGTCCCGAACTTCTGGATGCATCGCGGCGCGAAGCACTTCGAGAAAGCTTCGATATGCCCGGGCGTTTTGCCGTAGGAATGGTCGGACGCATCAACGAAGCCAAAGGCCAGCATTTGCTGATCGAAGCACTGACGCGGCTGCCTGAACCGGTACATGCCTATTTCGTCGGGCACGAAATGAAAAAAGGCTATGTCGAATCGCTGCGCCAACGTGCCCGGCGGCTCGGTGTGGAAGCACGCGTGCATTTTCTGGGATTTATGAAAAACCCGCATGCGTTCTATCAGCTTTGCGACGCCGTGGTCCTGGCGTCGCGTCTGGAAACCTTCGGGCTCGTGCTGATCGAGGCGATGCAGGTCGGCACGCCCGTCGTCGGCAGCGGCAGCGGCGGCGTCACCGAGATTATCGACGACGGCGAAACGGGGCTGCTGTTCGCTCCGGGCGAAGCGGAGAAGCTGGCCGAAGCCCTGCGCCGTCTGTACGACGACGAAGCTCTGCGGTGCCGTTTGGGCGAGGCCGGCCGGGATAAAGCGCAGCGGATGTTTTCGAATGCGCGGCAGTTCAGGCGGCTGGGCGAGCTGCTTGCGGAGGCGGCATGCTCGTAAGCGTTGTTATCCCGTTTTATCGTGATTTTCGTGCACTCGAACTTGTACTTGAAGGGCTGCGGCGCCAAACGTATACGTCGTTTGAAGTGGTCGTCGCCGAGGACGACAGGCATCCCGACACGCCGGCGTTTTTGCGGCGCTTCGACGGGTTGAAGATCACGCACGTATGCCATGAAGACCGGGGAAACCGCAAAACCGTCATTCAGAACGAAGCGGTCTGTGCGGCCAAAGGCGACTACCTCGTCTTTATCGACGGCGACGTCATTCCTTACCGCCGGTTTCTCGAAGGGCATCTGTGCCTGGCCGCGCCGCGGCGGGTGCTCAGCGGACGGCGGGTCAATCTCGATGCGGCAAAGAGCGATCGGCTGCGCCGCGGAACGCTCGATGCCGCGCGGCTGGAACGGTTCTACTGGCTCTATGCGCTGCGTTTCATGCTCGATCGGAACGTGCGTTACGAGCAGGGGTTTGAATTCCGCTGCGGCAGTTTTTGGCAGAAGCGCTTGCTTTCCAAACCGAAAGCCGCCGAGATACTCGGCTGCAATTTTTCATGTTTCAAGGCGGATTTTGCGGCGATCAACGGTTTTGATGAAGATTATCCGCTCTCACGTATCGGCGACGACATCGATTTGACCCGGCGTTTCAAAGCGGCGGGATACGAGTTGCGCTCGGTCAAAAAGCTGGCCAATCTTTTCCATCTGCACCATCCGAAAATCCCGCTTCAAGCCGCCGAAGAAGAGCGCAGGCTCTACGCGGAAAAAGCCGCACGCGGCGAGATCGTCTGCGAACACGGGCTTTCGCTGCACTGCCGCTAACGCATGCGTTCAAGGTATTGGGAGGCTTCGCGCTCGGGGCTGAAAATACGTGCCGCTTTCTCGCGGTTGGCGAAGGCCAGTGCACGCTCTTGTTCAAGATGCGTCGCAATGTAGTACAGCCGTTCTTTGAGTGCATCGAGACTGCCGTCTTCGACCAGATGGATGTGAAATCCCATTTCGCCGAAATTGCTGATGGCGGTGTTGTCGAAAGCCAGCACGATGATGCCGTGTGCGATCGCTTCCATCATGACGTTGCCGTAGCCTTCGTCGGGAGTCGGAAAAATGAAAATATCGTGTTTGGGATATTCGTCGTAGATGGCGTCGGTGAAACCGCGGATACGGATGTGGTCACGGTAGTCGATGCGATTGAGCAGGGCGTGCAGTTTGGGCGTGTATTTCGGATCTTCTGGCCCGAAATTGTCGAAACGAAAATCGATGCCGCTGCGATGAAGAATCTCGCAGGCTTCGATTGCCTTGTCGATCCCTTTGCCCGAAGTGACGCGTCCGGCATGCAGCAGCCGAAGCGTGGAAGAAGGTTCGTAGGGCAAAGACGAGATCGGTTTGGCGAGGGAAGGCACGATGACCGCGGAACGGGTGTGCTTGCCGAAAGGAATGATTTTTTCGACGTTGCCGGCCATGTATTTCGAAATGGCGATGTGCCAGGCGACGCGGGAATAGACGAGTCGGTGAAAGGGGTCGGTTTTCGGAGTTTTTTTGATCGTGCCGTGGCGGACGATCAGATGGATGTCAAGGCCGAGAAAGGCGAAATAAAGCGCTTTCATTTCGGAAGCACCGAGAAAAATGACGTTTTCGATCCCGCGTTCACGGACGATACGGCGCACGGCAAGCGCGAGTGTCGGACCGGCCGATGAGCGGAAATCGACGGCGACGGTATCGATCTCGCGGTAGTCGGGATTGGTGCGGGCCTGTTCGTCGATGAAAAAGCCGCGGCGTACGATAAACGTCGTTGGCACATACCGGCGCATCGTGTTGGCCAGTTTCAGTGCGGCAAGCTCCATGCCGCCGATGTGGTGCGACAGGCAGATGACCGCCAGCGGCGCTTTGTGCGGGGTCGTACTCAACCGACGACCTTGCGAAAATATTCGATCGTCTTTTTCAGCCCTGCTTCAAGGTCGATCGAAGGCTCCCAGCCCAGCTCTTTTTTCGCCAGCGAAATATCCGGGCAGCGCTGAAGCGGGTCGTCCTGGGGAAGGGGCAAAAAGACGAGTTTGCTCGACGAGCCGGTGAGTTCGAGCACTTTTTCGGCCAGTTCGAGCATCGTAAATTCGCCGGGATTGCCGATATTGACCGGCCCAGTGAAGCCGTCGCGGGAGTTCATCAGCGCGACCATGCCGTCGATGAGGTCGTCGACGTAGCAAAAGGAGCGCGTCTGGGTGCCGTCGCCGAAAATCGTGATATCTTCGCCTTTGAGCGCCTGAACGATAAAATTGCTGACGACCCGTCCGTCGTCGGGATTCATCCGCGGTCCGTAGGTATTGAAGATGCGCATCACCTTGATGTCGGTGCCGTGCTGGCGATGATAGTCGAAAAAGAGGGTTTCGGCGCACCGCTTGCCTTCGTCGTAACAGGCCCGGATACCGATGGGGTTGACCGCGCCGCGGTACGATTCGGGCTGCGGATGCACCTCGGGGTCGCCGTAGACCTCGCTGGTGCTGGCCTGAAGAATCCGTGCTTTGGTGCGCTTGGCAAGGCCGAGCATGTTGATCGCACCCATGACGGAAGTCTTGGTCGTCTGAACGGGGTCGAACTGGTAATGCACCGGCGAAGCGGGGCAGGCGAGGTTGTAGATCTCGTCGACTTCGACGTACAGCGGAAACGTGACGTCGTGGCGCAGCAGCTCGAAATAGGGATTGTCCATCAAATGTTCGATGTTGGCCTTGTCGCCGGTAAAAAAGTTGTCGGCGCAAATGACGTCGTGGCCGTCGTTCAGCAGCCGTTCGCACAGATGCGAACCCAAAAATCCGGCGCCGCCGGTGACGAGGATACGTTTTTTCATGGATAGGGTACCTTGGTGGTGAATAGACGTTATTCTATCCAAAAGAGTATAATACGCTTCAAAAAAGGTGTTTTCTTCTTGAATCCCTCGCTATTTCAGACGCATCTTGGCATCGTGCGCCAGGTCGTCAAGCTTCAGCTGCTCTTTTTGCTCGTGCTTTCGCTTTTCCGGCTGGCGTTCTTTTGGCGGTTCTCTCCGCATTACGACGTGTTGCCGGCAGCCGATCTCGCGAAAGCGTTCTGGCTGGGACTGCGCGTCGATTCGGTGCTCGTATCGTACCTTACCGTCGTGCCGCTGCTGCTGCTTTTGGGCAATACGCTGCTGCGCGGCGCCATCGGAGAACGGAGGCTGGTGCGCGTGCTCGTCGTCTATTTTATCGCCGCCTATCTCGGCGTTTCGTTTCTTCTTGCCGCGGATTTCGGGTTCTATTCGTTTTTCGGCGAGCATATCACGATCATGATTTTCGGCTTTTTCGACGACGACACGAAAGCGCTGATTCAGATTGCGCTGAAAAACTACAACGTCGCGTTGATTCTGGCGGCAGCGGCGGTGTATGCGGCGGCGATCGTCTGGGTGACGGTACGGATTTTGCGCCGCGTTCGGCCGGTACGGCGGCGGTTTTCGCTGCCGGCGCAGGCTGGAGTATGGATCGGCATGACCGTGCTGGTCGTGCTGGGGGCACGGGGCAGTTTGGGGCTTTTTCCGCTGATCAAGGACATTCCCGACGTTTCGGCCGACCGCTTCGTCAATGCGCTGCCCAAAAGCGGCGTGTTCGCTTTTGAAAAAGCGTACAAACAGTATCGCAAAAGCAAGGCGGGCGAATACGATCTGATCGCGAAAGTCGGTTACAAAGGCAATATTGCCGGGGCATTTTCCGATTTTCTCGGCCGCAGCGACGTGAATCTCTCCGATCCGTTTCGCGCGATCGCACGCCGCACCCCCGTCAATCCCGCCGCCGCACAGCGTCCGCCGCATGTTGTGGTAGTCATGGTCGAGAGTTTCGGTGCACCGATTCTGAAATACCAAAGCCCTTCGTTCGATATCATGCGCCGGCTCAAAAAGCACTTCGACGCGGATATCGTCTTTACACATTTCATTTCCGGCTCCAACGGCACCATCGTATCGCTCGAACCGCTGCTGCTCAACCTCTATCCGCGGCCCGAAAGCGTGGCCTACGGCCAGAGCCGTTACCTCGGGGTATCGTTTCCGACGGCGGCCGCAGCCGTCTATAAAAAGGCCGGCTACGAGACGTCGTTCGTTTACGGCGGCGATCTGTCGTGGCGCAATGTCGGTTCGTTTTTCGCGCGTCAGGGATTCGATCACGTCGAGGGCAAAAGCGCGATCGAAGCGGCCCTGCCCGAGGCGGAAGAACACGACTGGGGCGTCTACGACAAACATGCCTACGACTTCGTGCTGCAAAAACTGCGTCGTGCGAAGCGGCCGCAGTTCGTTTTCTTGCTGACGACGAACAACCATCCGCCCTATGTGCTTTCCAAGCATTACACCCCGAAACCGCTGCATTTTTCCGCGGCACTGAAAAAACATCTGATCGGCGATCTGGAGCTTGCACACCGCCGTTTTCAGGACTATCAGTACGCGCTGGATATGGCGGGCAGATTCATGGACCGTATCAAAGACGGCGCACTGGCAGAGCAGACGGTCGTGGCGATAACGGCGGACAACAACACGGTCGAGGGGATCATGCATTACGACGATACGGTCGCGACGTCGAAAAAAGTGCCGTTTTATCTGTACCTGCCGCCGTATCTGCGCCGCGAGCCGTTCGATCGCAGCGTCAGCGCCTCGCACAAAGATATCCTGCCGACGCTTTATGCCCGGACGCTTTCGCATGTGCTTTACCGGGCACTCGGAACGGACCTTTACGACCCCTCCGTGCTGCACTGCGGCTATAACGACGAGGGCATCGTCGTTTCCGCAGGCGGGGCGTTTCGCATGGGGCATGCGCACGGTGCCGCACAAAAGGCGTGCGAACGCCATTGCAAGGCAGGGCTTGCGGTGACGCAGTATCTTGTTGAAAAGGCAGCGAAATGAAACGGGTCATGCAGCGGTACCTTCCGTATCTGAGGGCTTACCGGCTTCAATATTTTCTCGTCGCGGTCGGGATCGTCATGACGGTATCCGCAACGACGGCGACGGCGCAGATCATGCAGCCGCTGATGGACAAAATGTTCATCGCCCGCGACGAAACGATGCTTTACCTGATTCCGCTGGGACTGGTCGGGATCTATTTCGTCAAATCGATGGGACGCTACATCCAGACGGTGTATATGAACTACATCGGCCAGCATATGATCGCCCGGCTGCGCGAAACCCTGCTGGAGAAGATTTTGCATCTGGATATGGCGTTTTTGTACAAAAACCGCAGCGGAGAGCTGATTTCGAGGGTGACGAACGATATCGGCCGCATCGAGTATTTCGTTTCGAACATGCTGCCCGAACTGATCCGCGAAGTGCTGACGCTCGTGGCGCTGATCGGCTACGTGATCTACCTCAATCCGCGTCTTGCGATGTACGCTCTCGTCGTCGTACCGCTGGTGATCTATCCGCTGTTCGCGATCGCCAAGAAACTGCGCAAATATTCGCACCGCTCCCAGGAGAAAAACGCCGATATCGTCACCCGGCTGACCGAAGTGTTCAACAGCGGCGAAATCATCAAAGCCAATGCGACGGAACGGTACGAGCTTGGTCGTTTCAGCGACGAGAACTGGCGTTTTTTCAAGATCAATATGAAAATGGTCTACGTCGGCGAACTCGTGTCGCCGCTGATGGAGCTGCTCGGCGCGTTCGGACTGGCGGCGGTGATATTTATCGGCGGACGGGAAGTGTACGGCGGGCATATGAGCGTGGGGGAGTTCACGGCGTTTTTAACGGCGGTAGGGCTGGTGTTTCAGCCCATCCGGCGCATCGGTTCGATCTACCGCCGGGTGCAGGATGCCGTCGCGGCGAGCGAGCGCGTGTTTTACATTCTCGATCTCGACAATACCGTGACCGACGGCCCGAAAGTGCTCGATGCTCCGATTCATTCGATTTCGATGCACGGCGTCGATCTGTATTACGACGACATCAAAGCGCTCGAACAGATCGATTTCGAGGCGCGTTCGGGCCAGAATATCGCACTGGTGGGCGACAGCGGCGGCGGCAAAAGCTCGCTGATCAATCTGATCATCCGCTTTTACGATGCGACGCACGGTACCGTACGGATCAACGGCGAAGATATCCGCGGGTTTACCCTGCATTCCCTGCGCGACCGCATCGCCATCGTCTCGCAGCGCGTCTACATTATGCAAGACACCCTGGCCGAAAATGTCGCTTACGGCCATACCCTCGACGAAGCACGCGTCATCGAAGCGCTCCGGCTCGCCGATGCGTACGATTTCGCCGCAAGCTTGCCGCAGGGCATTCATACCCCGCTGGACGAAGCCGGCGTCAACCTTTCCGGCGGGCAGCGCCAGCGCATCGCCATCGCCCGCGCAATCTACAAAAACGCCTCGGTACTGATTCTCGACGAAGCGACGAGCGCGCTGGACAACGAAACCGAGCAGCGCATCCATGCTGCACTCGCTTCGTACGTCAAGGATAAAATCACGATCACCATCGCGCACCGCCTCAGCACCGTCGAGAACGCCGACCGGCTCTACGTCTTCAAGGCCGGCCGTATCGCCGCGCACGGTACCTACGCCGAACTGATGGAGCGTTCCGAAGACTTTCGGCGCATCGCCTGCACCTACGAAGCGTAGGGTTCGTTCAGCGCGTATAAATCGGCAATATCCGCTTTGAGCCGGTAAATGGCCGCGACGTCGTTCGTCTGCAATGCCTCGTTTAGCGTGTGCAGCATGCGCTGCAAGATGTCTCCGGCGGCTTGTTCGCGCGTTCGTTCGTTTGCCGGCGGTTTTGCCGTTTGTGACACCGCGGCTTCGAACTCTTCTTTGATCGGTGCGATGTCGTAGCGGTAGTAGACGTCGCCGCTTCTGCCCGTAAACGCTTTGGCGATGCCGTGGGTGATCGCCTGCTCGAACGGAAAGCCCTTTTGCTCCGGATGCTTCGGGTCGCGGATTTTCAGTTCGTACAAAATCTTTCCGACGCTTTTGGCGTCGATACCGTAACGTTTTCCTATCTGTGTCATGGTTTCGAACATGGTTCCTCCTTGGAGAAATGATAGCCCTTTTAAACTGAAAATAACAATAACAGTTTATTTGACAACAAATATCGTTAAGATTAATTTAAAAGAACATATACTAACATTTCATCATATCACTTGAAAAGGAGTCACGATGACACACATGAAAAAGATAACGGCAGCGATGGCGCTGCTGATGAGCACGATGCAGCTGATGGCGCTGAACCTCAATACGGCAAGCGTCGAAGAACTGACGAATCTTAAAGGTATCGGTGCGGCTACGGCAGCAAAAATCGTTCGCTATCGCAAATCGCACCGGTTCGAATCGGTCGAAGAGCTCAAAAACGTCAAAGGCATCGGCGAGAAAAAGTTCGAAAAAATCAAAAGCGAACTCGAAGTTTAAG
>CAZYEW010000018.1:11988-25237 GCA_964646705.1 uncultured Sulfurimonas sp. | reverse complement strand
CTTGACATAGATCTCCTCGTATTTGAGTATACGAAAAAATCGCTCGTTGCTATATTGTGTTTTTCGAGAAGTCCCGTATGTGCTTTGCCGGTATGGATAGTATTGCCCTCAGCGGTGAAAGTGCCCGTTTCGGTCGACCGTGATCGTGAAATGTTTTTCGTCTTGCAGGACCGTTTTTCCCTGGGTCGGAAAGCTGATCCATTCCGTATCGAAACGTTTGTCGGTCAGGTTGAATGTGTTGCCGTATGCCGTATAGTCGCGCTCGATTTTGAATTCGTTGTTGCCCGTGCCGTATCGAAGCAGCAAACTCTCGATAAAATGCCCATTTTTGGAAAACGTCAGTGCCGTAACGGCATCTTCCGTTTTATGAACGAGCAAAACGGCATTGGGCAGGAGCGTCGGATGCCGGGCGGTGCAGGTCGTATTGCCTTCGAAAACGGGTTGCCGACCGTTTGCATCGAGGCGGTAGGCGGCTTCGATTTCGTTGGCGGGAACATCGGGCATCTGCGGATCGAAGCCTTCGGTCGCGAAAAGATGTTCGGCAACCGTCTGCCTTGTCAGGTTCGCGTCACAAAGCACAGTCGTCAAAGATGCAGCTTCGTCGGTGCCGTGCTTCGGGGCACAGCCCGAGCATAGGAACATACTCAGCAATATCGCCGACACAGCGTTTGCAGGATAGCCCGTTAGAAGGCTTTTGCGTGGATTCGCGTGTGTTCGCTGCGTGTTAGAAATCGTCATCGTTCTCGAATTCGTCGAGCGATTTTTGGTACTCCTGAGCTTCGAGCGCCTCATTGCTCATGACAGCTTCTTTGACCTTTTTCATGAAAAAGGTTTTGTCTTCGTAGACCGTGACGTAGTAGTAGAGTGCATAGACGATCGCACCGGCGGCGACGGCGGCGATGGCGGCCTGAACGGGCGTGAATTTCTGTACGGGGTCTTTGAATTCTATTTCGCAGGCGCCGCCGGGGCAGTGTTTGGTGCTTTTTTTCGTCAAAAAACGGTAGAGCATACAGCCAAAGCAGATAGAAAATGCCGATTCGAAAAGCAGCAAAAACAGACAGGTGACACAGATGATGACCTTGTCGAGGCCGGGAGTGAAGTGAATGGTGACCCAGTAGAACATCGGCAGTGCCAGCACCAGTCCAAGCGCCCATGCAAAGCGTTTTTGGGGCGCACCGACGTATTCGGGCTTTTGGTTGCGTACGAAAAAGCGGCCGATCAGCAGGCTTGGCGAATAGCGCGGATTGATGACGCGAATGATGAAATCGATGGTGAAAAAGCCGACAAAAGCCTTGGCCATGAAAGTGACACCGAGCATCAGGCTGTTGAGCAGGCTGATCAGGCCCAGCGCAAACAAAATGCCGGCCGCCGCACGTGCTTCGCGCTCGTTGAGTACCCGGACTTCGTAGCCGGGGACTTGTTCGCCATAAGGGGGAAGAAGCTTCAAAATCATTCCTTCGCTGCAGAGAGATGCCGGAATTTTAGCATTTTTTTTCGTAATGAAGTATCGCTGAAAGGACGAAAGGGCGGCGGTATCGGCTTGCACGGCCCGCCGAGAGGGCGGCAGACTACGGTTCGTAGATAGAAACGGCTCTGCGTTCGTGGAATCCGAAGTGGCGTTCGAGATCGGCGTTGTGCAGCAGCACGGGCACGACAATCAGCGAGGCGATCACCGCGGCGACGGTTCCGAAGATCAGCGCGACGCCCAGTCCCCCGAAGACCGCATCGCTGGCGAGCAGGGTCGAAGCGAGGATAATCGCCGTGGCCGTCAGCATGATCGGTTTGGCACGGGTTGCGGCGGCGTAGGCCAGCGCATCGGTTTTGTGCATCCCTTTGTCGTGCATCAGTGATTTGGTGAAGTCGATCAGCAGCAGGGAGTTGCGCGAACTGATGCCGATCAGGGCGATAAAGCCGATCAGCGACGTCGCCGTCAAAAAGAACGTATCGGGCGTGAACAGATCCATGATCCAGTGCCCGACGATGACGCCGATGATGGAGAGAAAACTTCCCAGCAGTACGATGCCGCTGAGGGTGAAGCTTTTGTAATAGACGACCATCAGCAAAAAGATCAGAATCAGCGCGGCGATGAACGCACCGCCGAGATCACGGAACGTATCGAGGGTGACCTGCATTTCGCCGTCCCAGTGCAATCGGTAGTGCATGCCGCTTTTCTTGTCGACGAAATTCAGGTCGAACAGCCCCGTTTTGGTGATGTCGTACGCTTTGGCAAGTTTGTCGAGAATCTGTGCACGTGCGTCGAGCAGGGGGTAGACCTGCGAGACCATGTCGGTTTCGGCGACGACGTTGGTCATCTGATGCAGGTCTTTGGACATGATCATCGGGTGCGATTTGCTCGGAATGATCGTGACGACTTCCGTCAGCGGAACGAGCATGCCCTTTTTGTTCATCAGCCGCACGCCGGAAAGTTTCTGTTCGATGACGCGTTTGTCTTTGCGCGTGAAGTACTTGGTCTTGGGGCTCAGCGTCAGAAAAATCGGGATTTGCTGCTCGACTTTGTCGCTGTTTTTGACGGCGATATCCATCCCCTCGAAGGCGAGATAGATGATATCGTTGACCTGCTTGATCGAGAGTCCCGAACGGGCGATTTTCGTACTGTTGACTTTCAGGTCGAACTGTTCGTAGACGTCGTCTTCCATCACGTCGACATCGACGAGGCCTTTCGTATGGCGGAAAATATCGGCAACCTCGTTGGCAAGCCGGCGAATACCTGCCGCATTGGCGCCGTAGATTTCAGCCACGACGGCCGCAAGCGTCGGCGGGCCTGCCGGCGGTTCGACGAACTTGATGTTCGTGCCCGCGACGATCGGCTCGCAGGTTTTCTGCACGACGGGGCGCATTCGCTGGACCATCAGGTACGAAGGCTCTTCACGCTCGTGTTTTTTGGTCAGGTTGACGACGATTTCCGAAACGTTCTCGGCGTTTTTGAATTGGCTGCCTTTGATCAGCCCGGCGAAATCCAGCGGAGCGCCCATGCCCAGAAAGGTTTCGGTGTTGAGCACTTCGGGCTCTTTTTTCACGATCGAGGTGACACACTGGCTGACCGCATCGGTCTGCTGGATCGACGAGCCGTTGGGCAGATCGACGTAGATGGTGAACGTATCGTTGTTTTTGCCCGGAAGCATCTTGGCCTTGACGATCTCGAACGGAGCGACCATAAGAACGGAGACGATCAGCGCCGCGAGCGTACCGACGAGAATGAAGGTCTTCTGGCCTTTGCTTCGCAGACCTTTTTTGACGAGGGCTTCAAATTTTTGGAAAATCATTTGTGTCCTCCTTTAAGCTTGGCATGATCGGGCCGGTGCATCATCCGCTTGGCGAAATAGGGGGTGAAGATATAAGCGACGAAAAGCGACGCGATGAGGGCGACGGGCACGTTGGCGGGAATGGGTTTCATGAATTGGCCCATCATGCCGCCGACGAAGGCCATCGGTACCATCGTCAGGATAATCGCCAGCGTCGCAATGTTCGTCGGCGGGCCGATTTCGTCGGTCGCTTCGACGAGCAGATCGTCTTTTTCGCGGTCGGCGGATTCGACGGAGTGAAAATGGCGGTGAATGTTTTCGATCACGATGATCGCCGCATCGACGAGCAGCCCCAGCGCGAGCAAGAACGCGAACAGCGTGATCCGGTTGATCGTCTGGCCGGTAATATAGGCGATGAAGAGCGTAATGGCGAGAATGGCCGGCACGGTGAAGGTGACGATGACCGATTCACGCCAGCCGAGCACGAAAATCAGCAAAATCGCGATGATGACGATCGAGATGACAAGGTGAAAGACCAGCTCGTTGACCGCATCGTTGGCCCGTTCGCCGTCGTTGCGGGTGATCGAGTAGCGGATGCCGTTTTTTTCGAACAGCGTTTTGTATTTTTCGAGCTCTTTTTTGACCTCTTCGGCGATGACGACGGCATTGGTGCCTTTGAGCTTCGAAATCGTCAGCGTGACCTGGTCGCGGGCAGGAATGAAGGGGCTATCTTTGCCGTTTTTGCGCACGCTGATGGTGGCCGACTTGAAGTTCTGAATGTCGTAGCCGTCGGTGACGGTCGCGACGTCGCGCAGGTGGATCGGCGAGCCCATGTACTGGGCGACGATAATGTCTTCGACGTCTTTGACGCTTTCGATGGCGTTCTTGATACCCATCATCACGATTTGGCCGTCTTTGGTACGGTTCTTGACCGCAGGCACGTTGTACGCCAGCGCCTGCACAGCCTGCGTGATCTGGCCCAGAGAAAGGTTGTAGCCTGCAAGCTTGTTCAGATCGACAAGAATGTTGTATTGGTGTTTGTGCCCGCCTTTAAGCGCGGTGACGGCGACGTTGGGCAAGCCGTTGATATGATGCTGGATTTTTTTGACGGCGTCGAAAAGTTCGGTCTGGCTCATCTTTTGCGGGTCTTTGGCGTAGAAGGCGACGCTCAGAATGGGAATGTCTACGTCGATGTCGAGCGGTTTGATGATCGGTTTCATCGCACGTTTGGGGAAGATGTCCATGTTCTGCATGATTTTGTCGTAGACTTTGAGATTGGAATCTTCTTTGTTCTCGCCGATGTAGAACGCCGCGTTGACGATGCCGACGTTGTCCATCGCCATGCCGTAGATGTGCTCGATACCCAGCACTTCTTTCATCTTGCGTTCGAGCGGCTTGACGATGACGTTTTGCACCTCGGTGGCCGTGGCGCCGGGCAGGGCGACGATGACGGTCGAGCCGCTGACGACCATTTGGGGGTTCTCTTCGCGCGGCATGATCGTCAGCGCGAGGTAGCCGACGGCCAGCAGCGTGATTCCCAGAATCATCGTCAGCGGGCTGTTGATGAAGTAGCGGGCGAGTTTGCCGGCATAGTCTTTGGGAGTGTAGGGTTTATGCAGATGCATCTGCGCTCCTTAGGGAATGGTGACTGTTGCGTACATGCCCGGATAGACCATGTGCTTGCCGGCTTTGAAAGCGACTTTGACTTTGAACGTGTGTGTCATCGGGTTGGAACTGGGAACGATGGCGTTGATGGTTCCCGTCGTCGTCAGATCGGCCGACGGGACCTCGACGGTGACTTTTTTGCCGTAGGGAACTTTTTTCAGGTCCTGTTCGGCGACTTCGATGGAGATTTTCAGGTCGCTCAGATCGGCCAGGACGTATGCCGGCATCCCCGGCATCGCCATTTCGCCGACTTTGATGTTCTTGGCGACGATGACGCCGTTGTTGGGCGCTTTGATGTTGAGATATTTGTACTGGTTGTAGACCTCGTCGAGCTGGGCTTTGGCCTGTTGGACCTGTTTCTTGCTGATAGCGACCATGTCTTTCATGTTTTTGGCGGCCAGTTCGAGGTTTTCGACTTCGTATTTGCTGACCATGTTCTTGGCGTACAGCCGTTTGTAGCGTGCGAGATTGAGCAAGACGTTGTTGAGCTGGTTTTCGTTCATCTGAAGCGCAAGCTGTGCCTGCGAGATTCCCAATTCGACGCGCGCTTTGGCGCTGTCGACTTCTTTGGAATCGATCGTGTAGAGCAGCTGCCCTTTTTTGACCCGTTCGCCTTCGCTCGGGCCGACTTTGGTGACGAAGCCCATGTAGCGGCTCGTAATCATTTTCTGGTTGTCCGAAATGACGCTTCCGGCGACGGTAAGGCTTTCGGCGTACAATGCCGCGGCAGTCAGTGCCAACGTGACGATCAGTTTTTTCATTGTGCTACTCCGTTTGCAAGTTTTTCAAGGGCGAAGACCCGTTCGGTGCGTTTGTTTTTGACCTGAAGCAGTGCAAGGACCTTTTCCAGCTCCTGCGACTGCTTGATAATGACGTCGCTCATCGACGCGAGCTGTTCGCGGTAGCGCTCTTCGTAACTGGCGTAAATTTCTCTGGCCAGGGCCAGTTCGTGATCGAGGGCGTCGATTTCGTAGTCGAGCGATTTGATTTCGGTGCGAATCTTGTCGATTTGCAAGGTGATGCCTTTTTTGGCCAGTTCGATCTGGGTGCGGGTTTTCATCGCTTCGATTTTGGCCTTTTGATATTTGGCGGCATCGGCGCCGCCGGCGAAAAGGTTCCATTTGAGCTGCACACCGACGGTGTAGGAACCCTTGTCGAGGGCGTAGTTGTCGATATCGGTCGCGGCGGTCTGGACGTTGGCCTGCATGCCGATCATCGGGAGATAGTCCGAGCGTGCGACGTCTTGCATGCTTTCGCGAATTTTCAGTCCCGTCTCGGCACGGCGCACGTCGATGTTGTTCTCGACGATCGCGTTGTCGTCGAGCGCGGGCATCGGCACGTCGCTCTCAGGCGGAACGATGGCGTGCACGGGCTGGTTGAGCAGGAAACTCAGGTAGTGGTAAAGCAGCTCTTCGTTCGCTTCCATTTGGCGAATCGAACGTTCGACGTTGGATTTTTTCGCTTGCACTTCGAGGAGGTCGGTCTTTTTGGCATAGCCTTCTTCGATCATGCTGCGGGTCGTGTTTTCGAGAATGCCGATGTTTTTGCGAATCGTGCGCAGATGCGTCAGCGCTTCTTCGAGCAGACGCATGTCGTAAAACGCCTTGCGTGTTTCGTAGATTTTTTCGTTGAGCAGCTTGGTCTTGTCGAGCCGTTTGAGCTTTTCCATGTTTTCGGCGGCATGGACGTACCCCGAAATCTTTCCGCCGACGTAGATGGGCAGGGTATATTGGAGCTTGCTCTGGAAAAAGTTGCGGTCGGCAGGGTTGTTGAGGTCTTCGGGCGGTTCGGAATACATGGCACCGCAGGCGGCCATGTCGCCTTGCTGGCAGCGCCCGAAATTATCCATGAACTCCTCGGCACCGAAGTCGCCGAAATTGGCTTCACGTCCCGTCAGTTTGAAGCCGAAGACGTTGCCCGCATCGTCCGAACGGGAGATGTTCTGGATAAAGTCGAGCGTCCCCCAATGGTTCCCGCCGGCCTGTGCCGCACTCTCTTTGGCGCTTTGCACGTCGTATTCGGCAGCTTTGATTTCGAGATTCTGCTTCTTGAGCAGCTCGATCGCTTCGTCGAGACCGATCCCGTCGCCGTGCACCATGGCCGCTGCATGCAGCCCGATTGCCGAAGTGATCAACAGGGTCATGATTCGCGTTCGCATGGGACTCCTTGTTTTTTAAATTTATGAAAATTATGATTTGACATTATAACTAAAATTTCTTAACCTTTTTTTGAGTGTTTTAGCTTCTGTTATGTCGTCAATCTCTGGATTTTTCACCGGTTGCCGTATTTTTACGCGAAATTGGCTAAACTATCGCCATTTAAAACGGCATCGGCAGTCGCGATGCCGGTTCAGGAGTGACGCGTGAGTCTGAAAGAAAATATTACCATGGTCAAAGAAGAGCTCAATGCCGAAGAACAGTTTTTCGAGCAGGCGGTCAAGACCGAGCGTTTCATCAAGCGATACAAAAAGCCGCTGATCGGCGCGGCAGTCGCCGTGGCGGTCGGTATCGTTTCGACGATGGGCTACAATGCCTACGAGGCTTCGAAACAAGCCAAAGCGAACGAGGCTTTCCTGACGCTGCGTACACATCCCGACGATGCGCAGGCGCGCGAAACGCTGCAGGCCGAAGCACCGCTGCTCTATGATGCATGGCGTTACGGCAAAGCCGTGCGCGACGGCGACGCGGCAACGCTCAAAGCACTGCAAAAATCGGCCGCGCCGGTCGTCGCCGATCTGAGTGCCTACGAGGCGGCCGCCATCGAGAAGGACCGCGCGGCACTGGACGGGTATGCGGCCAAAGACGATGCCGTCTATCGTGATCTCGCCGTGATCGACGAAGCGGTATTGTTGCTGCAAGCGAAGAAAGTTTCCGAAGCGCATCGCCTGCTTCAGGGCGTTGCCGGCGAATCGCCCGTGTATCCGCTTGCGGTAGCGTTGATGCATTACGGTGTGCAATGACCCGAACGCTTGTCGTTTTCGTTGCGGCGGCGCTCTGGCTGCTGCTGGGCACCGGCTGTTCGAACAAAGAATACTATCGTCCCGAAAAGACGGTCAATAGCTGGCCGGTCTGTAAGGAACCGCGTTTTTCGGCCGAGCAAATCGTGGGAGAGAGCCCAAGAAAGGACCAGTATCCCAAATGGCCCGTCTGCCGCCGTGCGGGGGTCCATCTTGCCGCGTCCGGCGCGGAAGGCGCTGTGGCCGAAAAGGGATGGCTCGTCGATCGCGAAGGGATAACGGGGCTGAAAATTCCTGTCGACAAACGTTACCTCGGTACTAGCGACGGCTGGGTGCTTTATACGGGAATCGACGGAAACGTGACCCTGTTTCGGGAGAACAATGCAAGCGAACGCAAGGTACTGCCGCTGAAAAAAACGGTCGCCGCGGCTTCGGTCAAAGGCGACCTGATGGCGGTGCTTTTCGCCAGCAACGATATGGCCCTTTATCGGCTTTCGACCGGCAAAAGCTATTTCAAGGCCCAGGGAACGCCCCCGACCGCCGTCGACGATCGGATCGTAAACCCCTATTTTCTCGGAAACCTGGTGATTTTTCCGACGCTCGACGGAAAATTCGTCGTCATCGATACCGAAAGCAAAGAGGTCCTGCGTTCGACCATCGTCAGCTCGGAACCCTATTTCGACAATATTTTCTATTTTCACGTTATCGGCGACACGATGGTCGCGGCGACGCAGCACAAGCTTTTTTGCCTCAGCGACAAGGAACGGCGCGAGAAATACGATCTGCGCGAAGTGCATTTCGATACGGACGGTATCTGGATTGCGACGAAAGAAGGCGAAGTGATTCACCTGACGACCGCCCTGGAGCCGATCGCGACGATGAAGTTTCCGTTTGCGCATTTTTTGGGCATGATCGTCGGAAGCAAGAAAATTTACCTGCTTGAAAAAGAGGGGTACCTGATCGTCATGGACAAGGCGATGACGCACAGCGATGTCTACCTGGTGCATCTCGAAGACGGGGTGAGCTTCACTTCGGATCATGCGTTCTACGTGCGTGACAAGATCATCACCGTCGAATGATGTCGGGGCCGCTCGAAGCCTTTTTGGAATACCTTGCCGTGACCAAAGGAGCGAGCCCGCGAACGATCGAGGCCTATCGCCGCGACCTGCTGACCTTGGAAACGGCGGCGGCAAAAGGCTTGATGGCACTTGAAAGCACCGAGGTTCTTGCGCTGCTTTCGGGTATCGAGAACAAACGGACGCTCAATCGGAAGCTTTCGGCGATCAATGCGTTTTTCGCGTTTTGCCATTCGCGCCGTTTTGCCGAGCAGCGCGAAAAGTTCCGTTTGGCGAAAACTCCCAGGCATCTGCCGAAATATCTCGATGATGCGGCGATTGCATCGGGTGTGGAACGCATCGGTACCGGGAAATGGACCGATCTTCGCGACCGTGCGTTGATCGTTTTCCTCTACGCCACGGGCGTACGTGTCAGCGAGGCGCTGGCGGCCGAACAGGGCGACATCGAGGGCGAATGGCTGCGGGTGCGTCACGGCAAGGGCGAAAAGGAGCGTATGGTTCCGGTGGCCCCGGCCGCGATCGAAGCCCTGCAGCGTTATCTCGATGCCCGTCCTTTCGACGGGGAACGGTTGTGGCTCAATTACAGAGGCGGCGTGCTCAGCCGAATTTCGGCGTACAAGATCACGCAAAAGTATCTGGGAGTCTCCCCGCACGTTTTGCGCCATTCCTACGCGACGGCTCTGATTCTCGGCGGTGCGGATCTTCGGGTCGTGCAGGAGCTTCTCGGGCATGCTTCGCTGCTGACGACACAGATCTATACCCATGTCCAGAAGCAGAACCTGAAAGAGACCGTGATGCGCCATCATCCGATGTCGTCGGTATAAAAAAGCGAGGAAAGCAATGCTCAAACCTGTTGTCGATCGTCTTAGAACGCAAAACTTTCTTTTCAAAAAACTCAGGGAAATCCAGCCCAAAGAGCTTGGCATCCGCAACCGTATTCGGCTGTTCGACGCACTCGATCTTTCGGGGGAATACAGTGCGCTTTTCGTCGTGGCTCAAAAGAGCAGGGTGCTGCGCAAAGACGTGGAGAAATACGAGGCGATTTTGCGAAAACTTGAAACGGCTGTCGGCCACAGGTTCAGGTATCGGATGCTGATGCTCGATGCGCCGCTGTGCTCCAAGGCGAAGGCTTTGTTCATCGAACGCGGCTGGAGGCTGGTGTAGATGCTGCTGTGCGATGTCGGGAATACCTCGTACCACTTTTACGACACCGAAACCGGGCGGGACTACCGGCGCCCGGCGGAGGGTTTCGATCCGCAGACGGTGAAGCGCAGGGTGTACTATATCTGTGTCAATGCCGCCGCAGCCGAGGCCCTCTGCGCCGCGGACGGATGGGTCGACATCGAACCGTTCGTCGATCGTACGCGCTATTACGACACGATGGGGATCGACCGTATCGCAGCCTGCGAAGCCGTCGACGAAGGCGTGATCGTCGATGCGGGCAGTGCGATCACCGTCGATGTCGTCGAAGCAGGGAAGTTCGCGGGCGGTTTCATCGTACCGGGGCTTGCCGCGATGCACGAGGCGTATCGCCGTCTTTCGCCGCGGCTCGATCATTCATTCAATTTTGATATGCCATTGGATAAAATGCCGACAAACAGCGCGGATGCGCTGACGTACGGGGCTGCCGGTCTGCTGGCGTTCAGGGTGCGTGCATTTCGGATGCGCGTGCTGCTCACCGGCGGCGATGCGCAGAAACTGCTGCCGCTGTTTCCGGATGCGGAATATGCCCCGCTGCTGCTGTTTGAAGGCATGCAGAAAATTATCACAAAGGCCGAACCATGCTGACCGTCGCGCTGCCAAAAGGCAGAATCGCCCAGGAAACCCTGGAAATATTCGAAACTATTTTCGGTGAGAAGTTCGCGTTCGACGATCGCAAGCTCATTCTCGATACACCCGATTTTCGTTTTCTGCTCGTGCGCAATCAGGATGTGGCGACCTATGTCTTTCATCAGGCGGCCGACATCGGCGTCGTCGGTCTCGATACGCTCGAAGAACAGGGGCTCGACGTCATTCGCCTGCTCGACCTCGGCCGGGGATACTGCAAGGTGGCGATCGGTATGAAAAAGGGCGAGACGCTCGATCTGGACAAGCCCGAAATCAAGGTCGCGACGAAAATGGTCAACATCACCCGGCGCTATTTCGCCGAACGTGCGGTTGCGGCGGATATCATCAAACTTTACGGTTCCATCGAACTGGCCCCGCTGGTCGGACTGGCCGATATGATCGTCGATATCGTCGAAACGGGCACGACGATGAAGCAAAACGGCTTGGAGGTCGTCGAAGAAATCATGGAATCGACGACGCACCTTATCGCGAACAAGAACAGTTATTTCGAGAAAAAAGCGGAGATTCTCGATTTGTACGAGAAGATCGAGAAAGTCGTCCGTGAGTCTTGACCTCTACGCGAAAGCCGAACATCTGCTCGGTATCGATGAGGCGACCGAGAAACTGCACGATTTTTACGAACAGACCCTGGCGAACTACAAGGTGACGCGCCTGCTCGATATCGGCTGCGGCAGGGGAGCGCTGATGGAGCGGATGAACGCTAAAGGAATCGAGACCGCGGGCATCGACCAGAGCGCGGTGATGGTCGACGCGGCCCGTGCCAAAGGCTTGAACGTATCGCACCGCGGGATTTGCGAGGTCGAAGGTACATTCGATGCCGCCGTGGCGGTGTTCGACGTGCTGAATTTTCTCGACAAAGAGGCACTGGGTGTCTTCTTGCACTGCGTGGCGTCGCGTCTGGAACCCGGCGGGGTCTTTGTCGCCGACATCAACACGCTGCACGGTTTTTCGGAGGTGGCCGAAGGCTCGATGAGTGCCGAGGACGCGAACCATTATCTTTGCGTCGAAGCCCATTTCGAAGCGAACGAGCTGCACACATGGTTTACGCTTTTTTCTCGCGAAAACGGCGAACGATGCTATGCCAAAGAACGCTCGGAAATCGTGCAGTGGTTTCATCCGCTCAAGCGTTTTCGAAACGTGCCGGAGCTGAAACTCTCGCATTACCGCAATCTTTCACTTTACGACAAGAACGACAAGATGCTGCTCGTGTTCACGAAGGTTTGATGCTATAATCGAGCTATGAAACGTCTCCTTGCGCTCGGATTGGTATCGGTATGCGTCGTTAGGCTGCTGGGAGACGACGGGCCGCGTATACGCCAGGACATTCCTTGTGACTGCGAGCGTCTTATCAACGATATCAACGTCTCAAGGGCGATGCGCATCAGCGACCGCTTGTTTCAGCATATTCGCGATGCTGACTGGCTGGACGTAAGTGCTTATTATTTCGACAAATTCCACAGCCAGATGACCCATGCCGTGCATGTTTTTTCTTCGAACGCCGACCGGCAGCTTGCGGGCTGGGTGACGGATGTCGAAGAGGAGGAGGAAGGCAAGAAAAAACAAGCGATCACTCCGCTGTCCGATGCGCATGATATGTCGGATTACTTCAACAAACTCTTCCGCGATCAGACCTATCTTTACAGCTCGGAAGCGAGCTACATGATTTTGCGGCTCGGGATGGAATCGAACAAAGAAGAGGGTGCCAAGTTTCTTAACGAACTCAAATTCGCCATTTCGCTTCCGCAGACGGAAAATACGCTGCAGCTGTTCGTCGGCGATCCGAGAGAAGAGAACAAAGAACTGGTCGATGAACAGGGGAATGTCGATACGACGACCTCGGTCGGTGCGCGCTATTTCGTTCCCGAATTCATTCGCCATCTTAAAACGAGTGCGACGGCCGGCATGCGCGGTATCGCCAACCCTTTTGCGCAGATCCGTTTTGAATATCCGGCGGAATTCGGCGATTGGCTGATACGCCCCGTGCAGTACTTTGAATTTTCCGTCGAGAGAGAATTCTACGAAGAAACCAATCTGTATTTCGACCGGAAACTGGCCAGGTCGGAGATGTTTCGTATCCGTTTGCAGCGCAAAACCGAAACGCAGCGCATCGGTATGAACTATTCCGCGACCGCTATTTATTACAATACCTTCGCCTACGGGACCGGTTTGCGCACCTATGCCGGTTTCAGCGGCAATACGGAGCTCGATGAAGGGCGCTATGAAAACAGCCGCTATGATATCCGTCCGAGTGCCGGCGTCTATCTTTACAACATCGGGATGGGATGGAAACAGTCGTTTTTTCGGAAATGGCTTTTTTATGAAATCGAACCGAGGGTGGATTTCGATATGCTCTACGACTGGAAACCGAATTACGTGGTTCGGTACTGGATCGAGATTTTTTTTGGGGATATGTGAGGTTTGGGTGAGTTTTGGGTTGGTTT
>CAZYEW010000018.1:0-11888 GCA_964646705.1 uncultured Sulfurimonas sp. | reverse complement strand
GGATCGAGATTTTTTTTGGGGATATGTGAGGTTTGGGTGAGTTTTGGGTTGGTTTCGGGTTGGCGGGGCGAGGTGCCCTCAGAGGAGTTTTTTCATCAGCTCGATGTGGTAGCTTTCTTGATGGTTGATGAAATCGAAAAAGGCTGAGAGTTCAGGGTCTTTGATCGCTGCGGCGAGTTCGCGGCACTGCTCTTTGGCGTTTTCTTCTTCTTCGATGCCGTTGCGGATGAACGTTTTTACGTCGTCGATTTTGTAAGTGCGTTCATGCAGTTCGCGCGGCAGTCCCAAAATTCCCATCTTGGCCATCAGGTTGCCGAACGATTTGAGATGAAACTGCGATTCGTCGATGAGGTCCTGGTAGATGTCGCGTTCCAAGATGTCGTCACTTTCGTTTTGCATGTAGGCATAGACGAGGATCAGTTCGTATTCTTTGTAGGACTCTTCGAACAAAAACAGCGTCAGCGCATCGGTTTGTGCCGGATCGAGTTGTTTGCCAGGGAGGGTGCGATGCATATCGAACGCCGTGACGGGTGCGTTGCGTGACGGATTTTCAAGGATACGGGCGAGGCGGTTGATCATGTAGTGCTCGTCGGTGATCATGCGTGCCGAGAGAGCATCGGCCGCGTAGGTCTGCATCGTCTCCTTGATTTGGACGATCAGCCGGCGCAAGGGTTCGAAGCTATTGTCGGTTTTGTAAAGCTGCCAGTTACGGTCGTAGTCATATCCGATATTACGCTCTTTCAGGGCGCGTGCGATCCAGCGCATATGTCGGAATTCGACGGTCGCAAAGTCGTAAAGTTCGTCTTTGATCGCTTCGTCGTCGATCATGAACGAGGCAAAAAGCGTCGCCAGCCAGAGTTCGTGTTTGCGTCTGAAAAGTTCGGAGTTCATGCGTTTCCTTCGTCGTCGAGATTGCAGGTGCCGTCGATTTTGATTTTGTGCAGTTCCTGGTCGCCGCCTTCGATGCGGTGTTCGCGGTTGATCAGTGCGGCGATGAAAGCGCTGAGCACCAGTTCGGAGCAGGCTTGTTGTTTGGCAGGAGCGTTTTGTACTTTTTCTTCCATACTCGAGGCGATTTTTCGTGCTTCGCCGATGCTTGTACCCTTGATCATTTCAGTGAAAATCGAGCCCAGAATGACCGTGTCCTGGCAGCCGTTGGTCGCGAACGCTATGCGAGCGATGTCGTCACCGTCGGTAGCGAGATACATAATGACGTATTCCCCGCTCGTTTCGTCGTAGCCGATTCCCACACCGCTTGGGTTTTCGAGTTTGCCGTAGTTTTTCGGATTCATCATGTGGTCGATGATCTCTTGGGTCAGTTCCATACCGCCTTCGGTTCGTTCCATACCTCGGGCTCCTTTCCTACCAGAATGTTATGGTATGATTGTAGCGTTTTTTGCCGATTATTCAGAATTTTTACACGTTATGCGATGTCGGATACGAAAAACGTCGAGAAAGGGAGGAAGCAGGATGTCCTTGTTTGGCAAGCTGTTCAAGAAATCGTCCAAAGAACCGGTCATTTTCGAAGATGAGCGCAGTGAACCGGTCGAACTCAAGTCGATTCCGTTCAATCTCAACGATACGCTGCGCGACGCGGCGAACGTACTGGCGTACGAGGCACAGAGCAAGAGTGTTTCTATTATCTTTCGCGTCAAGAAGAACGTGCCTTCCAAAGTAATCGGCGACCGTTACAAGCTGGCCAAAGTCCTCAATGAAATTATCGGCAATGCCATCGATTTTACCGACAAGCGCGAGGACGTTATCGTGCAGATCGAGCGCAACGAGAAAAACGAAGAGTCGGTCGAGCTGCATTTCGAGGTGATCGACTCGGGTGTGGGCATCGACCAAAGGGCGGTTGAAGAGATTTTGATGCCGATGCTCACCAGCGACAAGCGGGCCCGAACGTTCGGAATCGAAGGTGAAGGGCTCGAGCGTGCACGCGATATTATTCATGCGATGCACGGAAGTATTCAGATGAAATGCCAGGAGAAAAAAGGGTGCCGCGTATTGTTCTTCGTGCAACTCGGCGCCAAAGACCTGACCGAAAAACGCCATTACCGATTGCCGAGCAAAGCGGGAGTCGGCCTCAAGACGCTTGTCGTCGACGATGACGCAGGCAGTGCGAAGGCGATCGTTCCGATGCTTGAATATTTTCGTCACGAGGTAACGATCGGAGAAATCGACGACCTTTACGACGTGACGGGGTACGATCTCGTAATGGTATCGTCGCGCTTTTGGAGCGACGAGTTGCAAAACCGTTTCGAGAACCTTTCGCCGCGGCCGAAAATCGTCATGATCGAAAGCATGATTCAGCACCATCATATTGAAGACAGGGCTCTGGAGTACGTTGACTGGTTGATTTATAAACCGTTTACGCAGCAGTTCGTCTATGAGATGCTTGCTGCCCTTTACAGCGATGTGCTAAGCCATGCGCCCGAAGCCGAAGAAACGATTCCAAAGACGCAGGATACGGAGCCCTCCGAGGGTGTCGAAACCGTCAGCCAGGCGGTTGAGGCATTCCTTAACGGCGGCAATATCGAGCAAGGCGGAGCGGACGAAGAAGGCCGTTGCATTTGCTGCAAGTACTCCCATCAATTTTTTGTCGCGGCGGACGGACTGCAATGGTGCAGCAACAATTACGCCGAATTCGTCGAACGGCTCAAAGAAGCGATCTGGAAGTTCGTCAAGGCCGATAAAGTCGTGGTCGGTATGGTGCAAAAAGGCGAACTTGAAAAAACGGCCGAATATTGCGCGAAAATGAAAGCGCCGCTGGCCGAACTCGGTATCTACAAGCTCGCTTGTCTGTGCGACCTGCTCGAATCGGCTTGCAAGGAGGGACGCACGAAAGATGTCGAGATGCTGAGCAAGTCGTTCGGCTACGTGCTCTCGCAGACGATCAGCGCGCTCGATCAGTTTATCGAGCAAGCCAAGTATAAAATTCGGGATTAGTTTCAGCTTCGATAGATTACTATAACGTTTAGTTATTTTCTGTTGAGGAGTCGAGCATGCAGAGAAGCTCGCGGAGCGTCTGGGGTTTTGTGCTTTTTTTTACCATAGTGGTCTGGGGTGCGGAGCCCTATATGAACATCGTCGCGGCATCGGGCCGCAGCAAAGCCGAAACCGAAGTGTACGCGCACCGTGTCGAAAAGGCACTCGAAGGCGATGCGTGGGTGTCGCAGGTACGCAAGCAAGAGAATTTCGATATTCATGCCAGGCGTTCGGGCAAGCACTATATCGCCACGATCGAGCCGATTCACGATGAAAAAACGGCGTTGAAACTGCTTGAAAAAGTTCAGCGTCTTTTTCCCGATGCCTATGTGTTCACCCATCGCGGCGACGAAAAACCGAGCGAACCGGAAGTCGAGGTCAAGACGGTGGTCGTCCCGGTAGAAGTGCCTGCGAAAACGGTTCCGAGTGCGGTTTGGTACGCGCTGCTGGCGCTGACGGCGATTGCACTGCTTCTGATCGGGCGGGTCGTTCGCAATCAGCGTCGCCTCAAAGAGGTCAGTGAAAAACTCGAACATGAGCATAGCGAGCTCGAGGCGGTGATCGAACGTCAAGAAGACATTATGGTCAACGTCGGCCAGAGGATCCAGACACCGGCCAAGGATATTATCGCCAGCAGCGAGAAAATACTGCAGACGCATTTGAACCCGCTTCAGTCCGAAGAGCTGCACAACATCAAACAGTCCGACGAACTGCTGCTCGATATCACCAACGACCTGATCGACTTTCTCGCCATCAAATCCGACAAGCTGTCGCTGCGTCACGAACTGTTCAACATCAACAACGTACTCGACGAAGTGGCAGGAATGGTCAGTGCCCGGGCGCGCGGCAGCAAGGTGGAGTTCATTTTCGATATCGAAAAGGAAGTGCCGGCGAAACTGATCGGCGATTCGCTGCGGCTGGGACAGATTTTGGCGAATTTGCTCAGCAATGCGATGAAGTTCACCAGTGCGGGCGAAGTGCGGCTGCATATCCGGCGACTTCAGGGGTTCGATGAAAAAGTTTCGCTGGAATTCGCCATCTCCGACACGGGTATCGGTATCGAACCCGAACGTATCGACGAGATTTTCGAACCGTTTTCATCAGCCAACGACAATACGGAAACGGGGCTCGGGCTGTTTATTTCCAAAGCAATGACCGAGAAGATGGGCGGAACCATCGAGCTCAAGAGCGAGGTGAACAAAGGCAGCGTTTTCTTCGTCACCATTCCTTTCGAAGTACCCGATCCCAACGAACGCCGTCATTATCGGCTCCCGAACAAAGCCTACGCCGAACGCAAGATCGTGATCGTCGAAGTGCAGCCGTCAGCCGCCGATGCACTCAAGAAAATGCTCGAATATTTCAAGAACGACGTGGCGGTTCGCACGGTCATCGCCATCGAGAACAAAAGCGACATTCTCTTCGAAAGCGATATGGTTATCGTAGCAGAAAACGCTTTCACGCCGGAAATCAAAAACCTGATTCGGCGCGTCAAGGAAGAGACGGCGGCAAAGGTCGTGCTTGCGGGAAGCATGCTCGACGCACCGCACGCTATTACATCGCTGGCGCCGCTGATCGACGCGCGAATCATGAAACCGCTGAATCTGCAGCGCGTTTACGATCTTATCGTTGATCTGTACGAGGACAATGTCAAAGAAAAAGGCGAAGCGGGGGCGACACCGCGGCATACGTCGCCGACGGCGGTAAGCGACGAAACGTACGCACCCGTTCCCGAAACGCCGGGAATCACCAAGAAAGATTTCGCCCGCTTCGCCGGATCGTCGATCCTGGTGGTCGAAGACAATCTGATCAACCAAAAGGTGCTAGTCAGCCTGTTTAGCGGCAGCGGCATCAACGTGACGCTGGCTTCGGACGGGCTCGAAGCGCTCGAAGCCGTCGAAAACCCGGACAACCGTTTCGATCTGGTGCTGATGGACATCAACATGCCGGTGATGGACGGCTACGAAGCGACCAGGCATATCCGTGCCGTGCCCGAATTCGCCGAGCTTCCGATCGTTTCGCTGACGGGACTCGGCCTGCCCGAGGAGGTGGCGAAAATGTACGCGATCGGTATGAACGCCCATCTGACCAAACCGATTCAGATCGGCCGGCTTTATACCGTTTTCAAACGCTACCTCGGCAAAGGAAAACAAGATGCAGGCGACATCGCGGAAGTGCCGGAAAACACGCGTTACAAGAATACGCCGGTGCTCGCCGCGGCCGACGGATTGGCACGTGCCAGCGGCGACGAGGAACTCTACCTTGAAATTCTTGATGAATTCGTGCGTATCTATGCGTCTGCCGACGATGCTCTGGAGGTAATGATGCGTACCGATGACCTTGAAAACGCCAAGCAGCTGTGTCTGGATATCAAAGGTGTCGGGTCGAGCGTCGGCGCGGCGAAGCTCGCCGACGTCGCCGGAAAGCTGTACGAAGCGCTGTCGCAAGGCGATGAACGTCTGTACTCGGAGCTTGTCGAGCGCTTCAATACATCGCTGCGCGAAGTGATGACGGAGACACGCAAGTACCTGCCGTAACGGCGGTTTTAGCAAGAATAACCTACAATACCCGCATGCGAATCGATAAATTTCTCAATGCGGTCAATATTACCAAGCGTCGCGCCGTTGCGCAGGACATGCTTGCCAACGGCGTCGTTTCGATCAACGGCAAGGTCGCCAAGGCGTCGAAAAACGTCGAAACGGGCGATATCGTTTCCATCGCCTATCTCAAAGGCGAAAAGCGCTACGAGGTGTTGCAAATCCCCGTGACCAAATCGACCCCAAAATCCAAGCAGGACGAATACGTAAAGGAGCTTTCGTGAATTACGACGAAGCGGCGGCCGCGTTCGAGCGGCTGTTCAACCATGCAATGGACGACGCGCAGATGCAGGACTTTCTGCGTTCGGTGCGTCTGGACGAAAACACGTCCGTCGAGGTGATCGCCGCCGCGGCGAAAGTGATGCGCGAGCATGCCGTGGCTTTGCCCGTTGACCCTGCGCTGCGTCCGAAGCTGCTCGACGTCGTAGGCACGGGCGGCGACAAAAGCGGCAGTTTCAACGTTTCGACGACGACGTCGATCCTCTGTGCCGCCGCCGGCGCTTACGTGGCCAAACACGGCAACCGCTCCATTACGTCGAAATCGGGCAGCGCCGACGTGCTCGAAGCGTTGGGCGTACGGCTCGATCTTTCGCTGGAGCAGACGGCGACGATGCTCGAAGAGACGGGCTTTGCCTTCATGTTCGCCCAAAACCACCATCCGGCGATGAAATTTATCATGCCCGTACGCAAGCGTTTGGGTGAAAAGACGGTTTTCAACGTCTTGGGACCGCTGACCAATCCTGCGGGAGTACGCAAGTATCTGCTGGGCGTGTTCGACCGTACCTTCGTCCCCAAAATCGCCGAAGCGCTCGTGCTCGACGATGCCGAGTCGGCGGTGGTGGTGAGCGCCGAAGAAGGGATGGACGAAATCGGTATCAGCGGCACGACCTATGCCGCACGCGTCAAAAAGAGCGTGATCGAGTATTTCGAGATCACCCCCGAAATGTACGGACTCGAACGTGCCCCTTTCGAGGCGATTCTCGGCGGCGATGCGCTGCAAAACGCGCGTATTTTGCGCAACGTGCTTGCCGGACGTGCCGAAACGGCGCAGCGCGATATCGTACTGCTCAACGCCGCGGCGGCCTTGTGGGCCGAGGGTATGGCGCGCGATCTGCAAGAAGGCATCGAAATCGCCCGTGACGCCGTTAACAGCGGCAAAGCCGAAGCCAAACTCGCGCAGATCGTCGAGGTCTCGTCGAAACTGTGAAGACGATCGAAGGCGGCTTGGACGTCCTGGACAACGTCGTAGGAACAATCGTCGATGCGCTGCCGCACGGCGGCGTGGTCGTGCTGCAAGGCGACCTTGCCAGCGGAAAAACGACGCTGACGCAGGCGATGGCACGGTTTATGGGCATCGACGAAGCGGTGACGTCGCCGACGTTTTCGCTTCAGCAGCGTTACGGCGAACGTCTGTACCATTACGATCTTTATAACCACGGCATCGAGCATTTTTTGGCACTCGGGCTTCTTGAAGCGCTCGAAGCGGAAGGGTATCATTTCGTCGAGTGGGGTGACGAAACCCTGCTCGATCTGCTCGAGGCGACGGGACTGCCCCATCTGCGCGTCGAGATCGAAAAGAGCGCGCCCGATGCGCGCCGTTACAAGGTGTATCATGCATAGGCTCGAAGCGAAAGAACTGGTCAAAACCATCAAGCAGACCGAAATCGTGCGCGGGGTGTCGCTGGCGGTCAATTCGGGCGAGGTCGTGGGGCTGCTCGGGCCCAACGGAGCGGGCAAGACGACGACGTTCTATATGATTTGCGGGCTGATCGAGGCGACAAGCGGCGAAGTGTTCCTCGACGATCGCGACATTTCGCATCTGCCGATGCACGAGCGCGCCCGTGAAGGGATCGGCTATCTGCCGCAGGAGGCGTCGATTTTCAAAGACCTGACGGTCGAAGAAAATTTGCTTGTCGCGGCGCAGGCGACGATCAGGGACAAGAAAGAACAGATGGAGCGCATCGAAGAGATGCTCGATATTTTCAATATCGAACCGATCCGCTACCGCAAAGGCATCAGCCTTTCGGGCGGGGAGCGCCGCCGTGCCGAGATCGCCCGTGCGCTCGTGCCCAAACCCCATTTTCTGCTGCTCGACGAACCTTTCGCCGGCGTCGATCCTTTGGCGGTGTTCGATATTCAGACCGTCGTCGAGGAGCTGGTCAAGCATGATATCGGCGTGCTCATCACCGACCATAACGTCCGCGAAACCCTCGATGTCTGTGACCGTGCCTACGTTATCAAAAGCGGTTCGCTGCTCGCTTCGGGCACGAGTGAAGAGATCGCCGTCAACGAAGACGTGCGCCGTTACTACCTCGGTGAATCCTTCAAGTTCTGACCTCAAAACGCTGCTTGACGCGACACTGGCGGAATGCGCCCGCGAAGAAGCGGTGAGCTATCAGCGCCCCGATCCGATTCTCGTCGCCCGCCGTTATCGCGAACCGCATGCGGCACTGCTTTGCGCGCTTTACGCCTACGGCAGGGCCGATGCCATCGTCCGTTTTCTCGATACGCTCGACTTTTCGCTGCTCGATGCCGAAGAGAGTGTCATTCGAGAGGCTTTGCAGGCACGCTATTACCGTTTTCAAAACGCCGCCGACGTTACCGAATCGTTCGTCACGCTCGCACGCTTCAAGCGCCGAGAAAGTATCGAAGCGGTTTTTTCACGGGCCTACGGGCGAAGGCGCAACGTCGTCGACGGACTCAACGCACTGATCGAAACCTTGAAGAAGCTCAACGATTACGACAGCAGAGGGTACCGCTTCTTGTTCGGCAAACCGTCGTTGAAACGTCGGGGTGCGTCGCCGATGAAACGCTGGATGATGTTTTTGCGCTGGATGGTCCGCGACGACGGCGTCGACTTCGGCTTGTGGCGCAGTGTGGACAAGGCCGATTTGCTGATGCCGCTCGATACGCATACGTTCAACGTCTCGCACAGGTTCGGGCTGCTGCGGCGAAAAACCTGCGATTTGCAAGCGGCGGTCGAGCTGACGGAAACGCTCAGAACTTTCGATGCGACGGATCCGGTCAAATATGATTTCGCGTTGTACCGTTTGGGGCAGGAAAAACGTGCGTGAGGGAAAAAGAATCGCTGGTGCTGATGGGGAGACTCGAACTCCCGGCCTCTTGATTACGAATCAAGTGCTCTAGCCGACTGAGCTACATCAGCGAGGAATGGAATAGTAATGTCTGTTTGCTTAAAAATCAAGAATGTAAGGTTGATACAGCGGAATATTCGTTGCAACAAGATAATAAACTTACAGTTCGATACCGTATTTTAAAGCTTCTTGCTCAATGTTCCTGCGATAATCCCGATGCACGACGATATCGACCGGCTTGTGCAAGAGCCGTTCCAAACGGCTGATGGATTTTATCTTTTTCTCCAGCATCCCTTTGCGGTCGCTGCTGATGACGTAAAGATCGATATCTCCGCCTTTTTGTTCATCGTCGATACGACTGCCGAAGAGATAAATCTTCGGCTGCGTAAAATAGTCGGTGACGGTTGCCTTGATAATTTCAACCTCTTTGTTCGACAATCGCATCGCAGTGTTCCTCCAATTTTTTGAAAACCGTGATGAGCGTATGGGTTTTTTGGATGATAAGTTGAATGTTTTCGGCTATTTCTTCCTCTTCTTGAGGGTAATCGTGCGCAATGTTGTTACGCAGTTTTCTAAATTCGTCCCATGTGTCGATATCGACAATATCCTCTTTTTCAATCGCTTTTAAAATTTCGAAAAAATTTTTTTCATTGACTTCAAAACCTGCAAAATCCAAATAGGTTCGAAACAACTTCGTCCCCAGTAAATCCTGCAGTTTGGAAAAGCGAAAAATCAATGTATTCAATGCGAACTTTTCCAAATTTGGCAATGTTTGATAGTCGGCAGAGGGCTCGATGTTTTTGACCACATCGAGAGTCTCAAGCAGCAACTCGGTGTGCCTATGCCCTTCATCGATATAGTTTTGCAGCCTTTGCCGCACCATCGTCAAACCTTTCAAGCCTGTTTGAGACATTATATCGAATCCGTCATCTCCATAACAACCTATAGTATTCCGGTTCAAATGGTGCCATCCCATTTTTTCTACACGTTTTCTCTCTATACTGTTTGCAAGAAAAAAGGCAACAGGCCGATGAGGCGTTGGGCCTTGTCTTTTTTCGGTCTGCCGCAATATCCTCCTTATCGTTTTGGGTGCCGGCACAACCGGGGCCCGGCAGACGTTCATACGGTTTTTCATTCTTTTTAGCCGGCCGTTTTTTCGCTCCTTCGGCCGGCTTTTTCGTTTCCTGCTCGACAGCTAAAGTACATTGCCTCGACACCGTCTTTTCAGGCTGGTATAATTCGCTCAAAAAAGGAGCTGCCATGGAATGTGAATTTCCCCGCATCAACGCCAACGACGACGAGATCAAAGCCATCCTCGAAGACACGAAGACCATCGCCGTGCTCGGCCTCTCTCCCGATGCCTCCAAAGACAGCCACCGCGTGGCGAAGTACCTGCAGGAAGCCGGCTACAAAATCGTGCCCGTCTATCCCAAAGAAGAGACGATTCTGGGCGAAAAAGTCTACCGCTCGCTCGAGGAGATTCCTTTCGCCGTCGATATGGTCGATATTTTTCGAAAACCCGCCGCACTCGATCCCATCGCCGATGCCTGTATCCGGCGCGGTGACGTCAAATATTTCTGGGCACAAAAAGGCATCGTCAACAACGAAGCGGCCGAAAAAGCCGAAAAAGCGGGCATGAAAGTCGTGCAAAATCACTGTACGATGGTCGAACACCGCCATTTGCTGGGGTAGGGCACTTGTTTCCTTTTGACAATATCGAAAAAGCACGGACGCGTATCGGCGATGTCGTCACGCATACACCCTATGCCTACGCACCGTATCTGAGCGAAGTCAGCGGGTGCGAGGTCTACTTGAAAAAAGAGAACCTTCAGCTCACCGGCGCGTTCAAGATTCGCGGCGCGTACAATAAAATCGCCTCGCTCGGCGACGAAGAACGGTTGCGGGGAGTCGTTGCTGCCAGTGCCGGCAATCACGCTCAGGGTGTCGCCTATTCGGCGGCGCATTTCGGTATTCGCGCGGTTATCGTCATGCCCGAATCGACGCCGCTGACCAAGGTCGACGGCGTGCGTCACTACGGGGCCGAGGTCATTCTCGCCGGCAGCAATTATGACGAAGCCTACGCTTACGCCGTCGAATACGGCAAGGCGCACGGACTGGTTTTCGTCCATCCGTTCGAAGACGACGAAGTGATCGCGGGGCAGGGGACGATCGGGCTTGATATTATGGAATATGACATTAAGCCCGATGCCGTCGTCGTGCCCGTCGGCGGCGGGGGGCTGATCAGCGGCATCGCGGCGGCGGTCAAACACATCGACCCTTCCGTCGAAGTGATCGGCGTCAGTGCGGCGGGGGCCCCGGCGATGCGTCTTTCGTTCGAAGCGAAAAAGCCGATCGATACGACGTCGGTCCGTACCATCGCCGACGGAATCGCCGTGCGCGATACGTCGCCCAAGACGTTGGGCTACATTCTTGAAAGCGTCGACCGTTTCATCGCCGTCGACGACGAAGAGATCGCCAACGCCATTTTGTTTTTGCTCGAAAAACAGAAACTTTCCGTCGAGGGTGCCGGTGCGGTCGGTGTCGCGGCACTGCTGCACGGCAAATTGCCGCATCTTCGGGGCAAAAAAGTCGCCGTCGTGCTCTCAGGCGGCAATGTCGACGTGACACTGCTTTCGGTCATTATCGAAAAAGGTCTGATCAAGTCGTTTCGCAAAATGAAGCTGACGGTGACGCTGGTCGACAAACCCGGATCGCTGATGACGCTGACGGCACTGCTTAAAGAACTCAATGCCAATATCGTGCATATCGCCTACGACCGCACTTCGACCGACCTCGATTACGGCGACGCCAACGTGACGATTCACCTTGAAACCAAAGGCGAAGCGCATCAGAACGAAATCCGCGAACGGTTGAAAAAACACGGCTACCTAAGCCGGGAAGGGTATTGATATCAGTTCATATCAAGACCGGATCGTCGCGATCGACCTCGGCTCGAACACCTGCCGGGCTATCGAATACGACTGCGCGGCGCAGCGATTCGGCCGTGAGTGCGAACGCATCGTCAAAACCGCCGATCGTATCCATGAAACCGGCGTTATCGACCCTAAGGCGGTCGATAGAGTCGTCGAAGCGCTGCATCAGGCGGATGAAACGCTCGATTTTTCGACGGCACGCGTCGTTGCCGTAGCTACCGCAGCGATGCGCATGGCGGCCAACCGCGACGAAGTGCTTGCGTCGATCGAGGCACGCA